>WRGA01000122.1 GCA_009787405.1 Candidatus Azobacteroides sp. | reverse complement strand
AAAGTCCCGTCAGGGACGTAATGCGGAAAGGAAAACATGTTGTCCCCGGCGGGACAAGGAGTGAAGGAATGGCGTTTTTCTACCAATATAACGTCCCTGACGGGACAAAAAAGAACGAATATTTTTGACACATTTTTTACATTCCACCTGCGGGGATAGCCGGGTATAACATCCGATAATCATTATAAATAACTTACAATTGTTTTTCATTACCGGGCAACAAAAATTTGCGAGGTAAAAAGTGGATGAAAAAAAGTGTAAAATTTTTAAAATCGGTAACACGCCGCAGGCGTGAAACTTAAGGTTATCCGGGCTTCAGTCCTACGGACTGCACGATAGTGGGTAGGTCGGAAAGGGTACGTCTTGAAATATGTTTTAAAAACATTATAACTTATTTATTCTCATGCCTTTATCAAATAATAAGAATCAGGGATTGAACTATTTTCAATTTTCAGGAGGATAATATTCAATCCGAGATTCTGTTATGATTATTTCAATTTCGCATGAAAAAATACATTTTTATTATCGGGTTGTTTTTAATCGCCGGTTTTTCTTTCGCTCAAGAACAATCTTTAAAACTTTGGTATGATAAACCCGCCGATTTATGGGTGGAAGCTCTGCCTTTGGGCAACGGAAGATTGGGCGCCATGGTGTTCGGGCGTCCCGGTTGTGAAGAAATTCAATTGAACGAAGAAACGATTTGGGGCGGAAGCCCGTACAACAATACGAATCCGTTGGCGAAAGAGGCGCTGCCCGAAATTCGCCGGCTGATTTTCGATAAAAAATATGCCGAAGCACAGGAGTTGTGCGGCAAAACAATCAGTTCGACCGGTGCGAACGGTATGCCTTATCAAACGGCCGGAAGCTTGTTGCTTGATTTTAAAGGGCAGGATCATTATAAAAATTATTATCGGGAGTTGGATATTCAAAAGGCTGTGGCCATGACAAAATATACGGTTGACGGAGTGGATTATAAACGGGAAATTTTTACTTCGTTTACCGGACAAGTGGTTGTTGTCAAACTGACTGCCTCTCAAAAAGGAAAAATATCGTTTGACGCTAGATATAAGACCCCTTACCGGCAGGCTGTTTTTTCCGTTTACAAGAATATGTTGAGGATGAAGGCAACAACGTTAAGTCACGAAGGGATTGAGGGTAAAGTACAATTTACGGCATTAACCAAAATCGTAAACGACGGAGGAACCCGGACGCAAATTTCCGATTCGGTTATTTCCGTGAAAAATGCGGATGCGGTAACGATTTACATCTCTGTCGGAACCAACTTTGTCGACTATAAAAATGTTTCCGGCGATGCGTTGTCCTGGGCGGAAAAAGATATGCAATCGGGCGGAAAAAAATCGTATGAAAAAACATTGGCCGATCATACCGCTTTTTATCGTCGCTTTTTCGATCGGGTTTCCCTTGATTTGGGAACCGGCGATCAGGCCGGCAAACCGACGGATGTGCGTGTAAAGGAATTTGCCTCGACGTTTGATCCGGGGTTGGCGGCTTTATATTTCCAATTCGGACGTTATCTGTTGATTTGTTGTTCTCAACCCGGAGGACAGGCGGCTAATTTGCAGGGGATTTGGAATTATCAATTGCGGGCTCCGTGGGACGGAAAATATACGGTAAATATCAATACCGAAATGAATTACTGGCCGGCGGAAGTGACGGCTTTACCTGAAATGCATGAGCCTTTTTTGCAATTGATCAAAGATGTTTCCGAAACCGGCAAAGAAACCGCGCAAATGTATGGTTGCCGGGGATGGGCGTTGCATCACAATACGGATATTTGGCGGTCGACCGGCGCTGTTGACGGGCCTCGTTACGGAATTTGGCCGACAAGTAATGCGTGGTTTTGCCGGCATTTGTGGGATCGGTATTTGTTTTCCGGCGATAAAAAATATTTGGCGGAAGTTTATCCGATCATGAAAGGCGCGTGCGAATTTTTTGCCGACTTTTTGGTAAAAGATTCCGGGAACGGATGGTTGGTGGTGTCACCCTCTTCGTCGCCCGAAAATATTCCGGCCGTCAATAAAGACATCAATGCCGCCGTATACGCCGGTTGTACCATGGATAATCAAATGGTGTTCGACCTTTTCGACAATACCATTCGGGCTGCGGAAGTATTGAATAGGGATTCCGATGTCGTTTCCGGTTTCCGGAATTTGAAGGAACAATTACCGCCGATGCAGGTCGGAAAATATGGTCAATTGCAAGAATGGCAGGAAGATTGGGATAATCCGAAAGACCGGCATCGCCATGTTTCTCATTTGTGGGGATTGTTTCCCGGCAGTCAGATTTCGTCTTATGAAACGCCGTTGTTATTCGATGCCGCCAAAAATTCATTGATTCAGAGGGGTGACGCTTCCACCGGTTGGTCGATGGGGTGGAAAGTTTGTTTGTGGGCGCGGCTGCTCGACGGGAATCATGCTTATCAGTTGATTATGGATCAGATCAAACCGACAACGGAAGAACAGGGACAAAACGGCGGCACATACCCCAATTTGTTTGATGCGCATCCGCCGTTTCAAATCGACGGAAATTTCGGATGTACTGCCGGAATTGCCGAAATGCTGGTGCAAAGCCATGCCGGCGCCATTCATTTATTGCCGGCTTTGCCCGATGTGTGGAAGTCCGGTACGGTAAAAGGATTGCGTTGCCGGGGCGGATTTGAAATGCTGGAAATGACTTGGAAAAACAATAAAATAGAAAAAGTTGTCATTCAATCGAATCTGGGCGGAAATCTTCGCTTGAGAACCGCAGATGCTTTGTTTATGAACGGTGAAAAATTGAAATCGGCCGACAATGAAAATTCGAATGAATTTTTTAAAACACAACAGATCCGGAAGCCGTTGATTTCCGCTTCGGCCCGTTTATCCGCGGATAATCAACCGGATGTTCCGATATATGATATTCCGACGGAAGCGGGAGGGGTATATACGTTTTTGTCTCAAGAACCGGCTTCAAGAGCCGGTAATCGTTAAAAACATAAACTAAATTTTTACATTGTTAAACAGATATAGGCAACCCTTATTTTTGTAATTCCCTTAGTAGCACGGGAATATATTTAATCTCTGCCCTTATTCGCTTATTTCAGGGATTTTTATTGACATTTATTGTATAAAATAAAGGGAAATAAGGGTGAGACCGCTTAACATGGTATCGACTGCTAAGCTACTAAGGGGGCTTTTAGAAAATAAGGTTTTTTATTTTAAATCTATATAAGATTAATAATACCTGAATTTTTACCATGCATTTAAATATGAAAAGATTGTTTTTGCATTAACTTTTAATCATTATTAATAAATAAAATGATTGTCGAATGTTATATCTGCTTATTCCGCCGATGGAATATAAAAATGTGATATTCGTTATTTAAAAATTATGCTCTAAAAAATGTTGTTTTCCGTCCCGTCAGGGACAAAATATTGGTAGAAACCCGTCAGGGACGTAATGGGGGAAGGAAAACATTTTGTCCTTGACGAAATAGAGGGTGAATGGTCGGTGTTTTTCCCTACCAATATAATGTCCCCTGCGGGACAAAAATGAATGAATATTTTTAATATTAATATATTTTTTTACATTTCACCTGCGTGGATAACCGGATATAGCATCCGATAGTCGTTAATTTATTTATTCCTCATGCCTAAAAATTTAAACTAAATTTATATTATACCTTTAAATATGAAAACGAAGCTGATCGTGATTACTTTTATTCTTATGCCTGTTTTTGCAGTTTATGCGGAATCGAAATATTATGTCCGGATGGCCGATTCCGAAATAAAACGCAACCCCGAAGCGTGGATGCTTGATTTTTCCAAGCAGCCGAAATGGAATTATTGCCACGGATTGGAATTGCAATCGATTTTGCAGGTTTGGCAAAAAACGGGTGACAAAAAATATTTTGATTATGCCGAAGCATACACCGATTCGATGATTTTGGAAAACGGCGAAATCAAAACGTATGAATTATCGGAATATAATGTCGATCGGTTGAATACCGGAAAAATATTATTCCCGATCTATGATTATACCAAGCATGAAAAGTATAAAAGGGCCTTGGAGCTTCTCCGGGAACAGATGAAAACGCATCCGAGAACGTCCGAAGGCGGATTTTGGCATAAAAAAGTGTATCCGTACCAAATGTGGTTGGACGGGCTTTATATGGTTTGTCCGTTCTTGGCGCAATATGCGTCGGTATTTGACGAGCCGGCCTTGTTTGATGAGGTCGCATTGCAAATAACGACGGTGGCCAAGCATGCGTATGATCCGAAAACGGGTTTGTATTATCACGGTTGGGACGAAAGCAAAACGCAACAATGGGCCGATCCGCAAACCGGTCAATCGCCGAATTTCTGGTCGAGAAGCATCGGCTGGTATATGATGGCCATGGTTGATGTGCTGGATTATTTGCCGAAAGATCATCCGAAACGTCCCGAAATCATCAAAATTTTTCGAAATTTATCCGCGTCGCTGCAAAAATTTCAAGATCCGAAAACGGGAATGTGGTATCAAGTGACGGATCGGGTAGGGGAGAAGGGGAATTATTTGGAATCGTCCGGTTCGATCATGTTTATCTATGCATGGAAAAAAGGTGCCGACAAAGGGTATCTGGATAAAAATTTCCGGAAAAAATCGGAAAAAGCGTACAAAAATTTTATCCGCCGGTTTATCAAACAAAATCCCGACGGAACGATTTCCGTAACGGATGGCTGTGCCGTTGCCGGATTGGGCGGAACGCTTTACCGCAGCGGAACATACGAATATTATATCTCGGAACCGGTGCGGGACAATGATCCGAAGGCCGTCGCACCGTTTATTATGACAAGTATTTTATTTGAGAAATAAGAACGGACAAGTAACAAACGGTTATGGATTACCGCAACAATGATTTTTAATAAATACTTTCTGATGAAAAATAGTGTCTGCTTGATTTTGACATTCTTTATCATTTTTGATGCTTCAACTCGGGAACGAATGAATATAGATATGTCGCAACCCGTGTGGAATATCACTCTCGACCCTGAGGCTCAATGGAAAAACGATGTGTTGTTTCTGCCTCCGGCTGATGTGAGCGCTTTGTCGGTTCATTCGCCTACGCAAGGCTGGGATGTCGTTTTTAATCGTCCCGATACTTCGAAAATACCGCTTCCCGCTACGGTAGAAGAATATTTTTGGGGATGGAACGGACAAACTTTCGGTGTAACAGGCAATTATCTCGGCGTATCGTGGTTCACTGCTAAAGTTTTTATTCCCCGCGAATGGGAGGGAAAACGGATGGTTATGCAAGTGGCAGGCGTCCGTTTCCGGGCGGAAATATTCGTCAACCGCAAACTCGTAGGCTATGATGTGGTGAATAGTACCCCATTCGATGTTGATCTCACCGATTGTCTGACGACAGGTGCCGAAAACGAAATTGCTTTCCGGATTACCGATCCCAACGGTAATTTTAACTGGAAAGATTCTCAGGTGTACACTTGGGGCGATTATGATACGAATCCTTCCCACGGCTTCGGCGGGATTACGGGACCGGTTACGTTACAGGCAACCGAAAAATTGTACACAAGCAGTGTTTTTATCAAAAATTGCCCCGATCCGCGTGAAATAGAAACGGAAATAATTGTCGAAAACGGGTTGGGAGGCGATGCTCAAAATAAAAAATTACGGTTGGAAATTTGCGAATATGACAGCGGCAAAAAAGTGTATGCCGAAGAGCGGATGATTTCCGTTATCCCGCAAGGCAAAAGCCTGTATACCTGTAAAATAAAAGTTCCCGACGCTAAACTTTGGAGCGTGGACGAACCGAATTTGTATCAACTCAACGTTTTTGTAGACGGTGATGAACTGAGCGAACGTTTCGGGTTTCGTTGGTTTGAAGTGCGCACGGTGAACGGTGACCGGCAATTTTATCTGAACGGGAAACGGATCGTTTTGCGTAGCGCCATTTCGTGGGGATATTGGCCCGATAACGGTATTGCGCCGACCGATGAATATGCCCGCAAGCAAATTTTGGCGGCTAAACGTCTCGGATTGAATATGTTGAGCTTTCACCGGGCCATTGGACAGAAGAATGTGCTGGATGATGCGGATGAATTGGGTTTGCTGTTTTGGGAAGAACCCGGCGGCAATCAATATCCGGCCGACCGGCAGGAAAGCGGCGACCCGAAAGCGCGTTTTTATATGAATTACCGCAACGAAAAGCTGGCGCGAATGATTGTTCGTGACCGCAATCATCCGAGTTTGGTGATTTACAATTTGCATAACGAGCGCGGGGCTGATCCGCAAGCCGAAGATTACCGGGAAATGCGGATGGCGCATGAATTAGACCCTACCCGCCAAATCAACTATAATTCTTGTAACGGAGCCAATCCCGAAGGCGTTCCGAATGTCCGGTTCAAATTGCACCTGATGCCTTACGATACAACCTTTTACGATGTGGGTTGGTATGACCGGCATCATGCGGGAGGGCCGGGCGTTTATCACGATAATTTGTATCATCATCCGAAAGATTATTTGCGTTACAGCGACAATAAATCCGAAATCATTTATTGGGGCGAAGAAGGGGCCATCGGTACGCCTCCCCGTTTGGAGAAAATTCGTTCTTCTATTTTAGAGACAAAAAAATATAACGGTTGGGAAGCGGCCGACTATCTTGCCTGGTACGATGCTTACGACCGTTTCCTGCACACCCGGGGTTTTGACAAAGCTTTCCCTACGGTCGATGATCTGACGGTAGCCATGGGAAATGTTTCTTTTTATTATCAGGGACGGGTGATTGAAAATATCCGCATCAACAACACGGTGGACGGTTATGCTGTCAACGGGTGGGAATCCATGAAGCTGGAAAATCATTCGGGAATTGTCGATAATTACCGTAATCTGAAGGGAGATCCCGATTTGATTGCCCGCTACAACGCTCCGCTTTTTCTGAGTGTGAAACTTAATCACAAAGTTTTGGCGGTCGGCGATACGGTTACCGCGGATATTTTTATTGTAAATGAAAAAAACATCCGGGGAAAATTCATTTTGACCGTTACAGTTAAAGACGATTCCGGAAAAGTCCAAGCTTCTTTCACGAAAAAAGTGACTATAAGCGGGGGAGTTACTTATGGTGAAAATCTGTTGACCGGCCTGAAATTTGTGGTTCCGACAGCAGGATATACTACGGTGAAGGCGGAAATGAAAGCGGGTAAAGATTTGACGGTGAAGGGCGATGACCAAATTTTTGCCGTAAAGCCGGATGTGAAAAATATTCCCGTAAATGGTTTGGTTGCGGATACCACCGGCATTTGGATGAAATTTATGAACCGGATGGGAGTGAAGGTGAAAAAATACGAACAGGGCGTTCCGTCCGGCGACTATTTGCTGATCGGCGCTTTTGAGCCGCAGCAGTGGGGAAGCGGTATGAGCGATATTATTGAATGGGTGTGGAAAGGCGGCTCGTTGATTATTGTGGACAATCCGGTGCGTTGGGCGGAATTTCTGGCGGATAAGGAAGTATTGGATTTCAGAGGATACAAAGAGTTGGGTCGCTCATGGTACGGCGGCAATTTTTTCAATCGGGCGCATCCCGTTTTTGACGGTTTGCCGGTTGATTGCGTTTTCAATTGGGAATATCAATGTTTCTCGGCCTATAATCGCCGGAGAATCGGTTTGCGGACAGGAAGCGGCGAAACATTGGCCGGCTGCGTCTCCGATCATCGCAAAGAAGTGTATTCGGCGTTGAGTCTGATTCCGACAGGACGCGGAAAAATCATAATTACCACTCTCGATATTCCCGCGTGTGTCAAACAAGTTGCCCGAAGTGATGCTCCGGTTGATATAGACGGCATGGATGAAGCGATGGGAACATTCAATCCGGCGATCGATAATCCGGCAAATATCGTCGGTCAACAATTATTGTTCAATTTGATCAAAGAAGCGGTAAAACGATAAAATAATAGACAGATGAAAAATTTCGGATTACTTTTAGTTGCATTTTTTTTAGGAATAACTTCTCATGCTCAAGAAGAAAGTAAAAATCATTCGTTGGCTTTCCCCGGCGCCGAAGGTTTCGGACAATATACGGTCGGCGGTCGCGGAGGCAGGGTGTTGTTCGTCGATAATCTGAATGACGATGGCGCGGGCAGCCTTCGGGCGGCTATCCGGGAACATGGTTCGCGTACCGTTGTTTTTCGGATGTCGGGAATCATCTTCCTTGAATCGCCGTTGGTCATTGATAATGACAGTATTACCTTGGCCGGACAAACGGCTCCGGGTGACGGCATTTGCATCGCCGGCCATCCGGTAAAAGTGAAAGCCGACAATGTGATTATCCGTTATATGCGTTTTCGGATGGGTGATCAAGGTCATGAACAAGATGATGCATTAGGCGGCGTCCGCCAAAAAAATATGATCATCGATCATTGTTCCTTGAGCTGGAGTACCGATGAATGCGGTTCCTTTTACGACAATGAATATTTTACGTTGCAATGGTGTATTTTGTCCGAAAGTTTGCGAAACAGCATCCACAAAAAAGGTGCGCACGGCTATGGCGGCATTTGGGGCGGGAAGAAAGCTTCTTTTCATCATAACCTGCTGGCACATCACTCAAGCCGGAATCCCCGATTCTGCGGAGCGCGTTATCACGAGCAAACAAAAGAAACGGAAATAGCCGACTTTCGCAACAATGTGATTTACAACTGGGGGTATAACAGTGCTTACGCCGGCGAAGACGGGCAGTATAATTTGGTGAATAATTACTATAAACCGGGCCCGGCTACGAAAAAAAACGTTCGGAGTCGGATTCTGGAAGCGTGGCAGAGTAAAGACGGAAACGGAATTCATGATTTCGGAATTTTTTATATTGCAGGGAATATTATGGATGGAAATTCGATGGTTACCCTTGATAATTGGAAGGGCGTAGATTATAAAAGTTATATCGAACGCGAAGGGGTTAATCAGCCGAAACCAAGAACGGATTCGTTATATCAGCGTTGCCATAGTGATCAACCTTTTGAATATGAAATGATTACGCAACATACGGCTCAAGAAGCATACGATGCGGTATTGCAACATGTCGGAGCAAGTTTGGTGCGCGATGCCGTCGACCGCCGTATCGTGGAAGAAGTCCGCAACGGCTCTTTTACTTACGGTGACAAAGGAATAATTGATTCTCAATCGCAAGTGGGAGGTTGGCCCGAATTGCGTTCCTTGTCCGCTCCCGTCGACAGCGATAATGACGGAATGCCCGATGCTTGGGAAGATGCCTGCGGCCTCGACAAATACAAAGCCGATGATTCCGCGTATGATCTCAGTTCGGGTTACACCAATTTGGAAATGTATTTAAATAGTTTAGTGAAGTAAAATGAGAAAAACAGTTGCTTTGATTTTATGCTTGAGTGCATTTGTTTTGAATGCACAAAATTATGTTTCGAAAGTGTGGGTGTCGGATCTCGGAAACGGCCATTATAAAAATCCTGTTTTGAATGCCGATTATTCCGATCCCGATGTTTGCCGCGTCAACGATGATTATTATATGACATCGTCGAGTTTTAATTGCATTCCCGGATTGCAGATTTTGCATTCGAAAGATTTGGTCAACTGGAAAATAATCGGTTATGCCGTTCCGAAGTTGATTCCCGATTCGGCTTTTTCGAAGCCGCAACACGGAAATGGCGTATGGGCGCCTTCGATTCGTTTTCACGACGGTGAATTTTACATTTATTACGGCGATCCGGATTACGGTATTTACATGACCAAAACGAAAGATCCGGCCGGAGAATGGGAATCGTTGACATTGGTGAAGCCCGGAAAAGGGTTGATCGATTCCTGTCCGCTTTGGGACGATAACGGCGAGGTCTATTTGGTGCATGCGTTTGCCGGAAGCCGTGCGGGAATGAAAAGCGTGCTGGCGGTTACTCGTCTTTCTCCCGACGGGAAAAAGGCGGTCGGAGAAAGCAAAATCATTTATGACGGACACGAAAAAGACGAAACCATCGAAGGCCCCAAGTTTTATAAACGTAACGGTTATTACTATATTTTTGCACCCGCCGGCGGGGTGTCTGCCGGTTGGCAGGTTGTTTTACGTTCCAAAAATATTTACGGCCCTTACGAACGAAAAGTAGTGATGGCGCAAGGAGAAACAGAAATTAACGGCCCTCACCAGGGAGCTTGGATCGATACGAAAACCGGCGAAGATTGGTTCCTGCATTTTCAGGACAGGTATATGTACGGTCGTGTCGTTCATTTGCAACCGATGACATGGAAAAACGATTGGCCGGTGATCGGTATCGACAAAGACGGCGACGGGTGCGGTGATCCTGTTTTGACGTACAAAAAACCGGATGTCGGACAATCCTATCCGGTTTGTACTCCCGCCGAAAGCGACGAATTTTCGGAGAATGCTTTGGGTTTGCAATGGCAATGGCATGCCAATCCGCAAGATTGGTGGTATTTTACGAATGTCGGAAAAGGATGTCTGAACTTATATACTGTGCCGGTTGCCGATGATTACAGAAATTTGTGGGATGTACCGAACTTGTTGTTGCAAAAATTTCCGGCAACCGAATTTAAAGCTACGGCAAAAATAACGTTTAAGCCGAACTCCAAAATAATAGGGGAAAGAACCGGTTTGGTGGTGATGGGATTGGATTATGCCTTATTGTCGTTTGAAAATACCGGAAAAGGTTTTGTCCTTTCCCAAAACGAATGTCTGAAAGCGGATAAAGGCAGTCCCGAAAAAGTAAATGCTTCGGTCGACCTGAAAGAAAATACATTATATCTCCGCGTGAAGGTTGAAAAAGGAGGAGTTTGTTCTTTTACGTACAGCAAAGACGGAAAGAATTTTTCGCCACTCGGAAAAACATTCACGGCCAAAGAAGGAAAATGGATCGGCGCAAAAGTCGGTTTATTTTGCACCCGTCCCGTCAAAAATAACGACGGCGGAACAGTGGAAGTTGATTGGTTCAGAATCGATTAACAGGCTGATGTGCCGACAAGCCGGTGAAGTCGTAAGTTTTTCACCGGCTTGTCGGCACATGAAGTCATTTATACATGTCCGGAGTGATGTTGATGTCGAAAACGGTTTTTCCGTTTTTATCAAAATAAATATGATGGAATGTCACATTGCCGAGACTGAGTAACGGCTTCAATTGAGATGAAGTTTTGATTTGGTTGATGATGGTTTGTTCCATTGTTTTTTCCCCGGCTTCGAGTACCTCTTGGTCGAGGTCGTCTTTACTCATATTCAACGTGTAAAAATACTCGATAGTCGCTTTGCCCGGATGCGTAATACTGTCTAATCGTGTTATCTCATCGACCTGTCTGGGGCACATGATCTTGCTTTCCGTAACCACTTTGTCGATTGCGGCTTCGATGATTTTCCCTTTAGAGCAACCTGAAAACATGCCGGTTGTTAATACAGCGGCTAAAGCGATGATACTTGTTCCGATAATTTTTTTTGTACTCATGGTTCTTTTATTTAAAAAATTTGTTGGTGCAAATATAATAAAGTTCTTGGTTGCCGGTGCAGGTTATACCTCCGATTACGTTAAAAACAGAGGCATTGTTAATCTTATATCGATTTAAAATAAAAACCTCATTTTTTAAAAGTCCCTTTAGCAGCTGATGTAATGTCAACCAATCTCACCCTTATTTTAATACAATAAATGTCGACAGAATCTCCCTGAATAAGCGGATAAGGGCAGAAATCGGACGCATTCCCGGGCTACTGAGGGAACCATAAAAAATAAGGATTGACTATATCTATTTTAGTATGTCGCAAAAATAAATTATATTTAATGATTATCGGACGTTGCACCTACCTATCTCCGTGTAGGAGGGTGTGAAAAATATTTCAATATTCAAAAAAATATTCGTTCTTTTTTGTCCCGCCGGGGACATTATATCGGTAGAAAAACACCATCCCTTCACCCCCTGTCCCGTTAGGGACAAAATGTTTTCCTTCCCGTATTACGTCCCTGACGGGACTTTGGCCACCGGAGAAATTCTCCTTTCTACCAATATGTTGTCCCCGGCGGGACAAAAAAACGAATATTACATTTTTATACCTCACCTGCCGGGAGAGCCGGGCATAGCATCCGATAATCATTAAACAAAAATAAACAGCCGGTTTATTTTGTTGCAATTCCTGAATGAATGATCTTCTATTTTAATGATCATTTGAAGGTTTAATCAAAACTGAGATAAGGAGTCAATCGTTCGATGTCTTTCTCCGAAAATTCTTCCAGCAGCGATATTTGATCGAAAGAATGCAGCCGCCCTTTCTTTTTTTTCAATTCGATGAATGCTTTGGCTTGGGGATACGAAATGTACGGATGCGATATCAACCGGTTGAAGTCGGAATGATTTACGGATATTCGGGAAATACCGGCCGGATTCACTCGAAACCGGTTTTGCAGTTGCAGGTACATTTCGGGAGTAACTCCACGGACTTCTTTTAATTGTTCCGGCGAATAAAAGCCTCCCAAACGATTCCGGTAGGTCACGATGCGTTCGGAAAAAACAGACCCTATTCCGGGTATCTTTTTTAATTCGGTGGTGTCTGCCGTGTTCAGATCAATGACGGTTCCCTCAGCATATTTTTCTTGTTTCGGGTAGTCGGGTTTGTTTTTTGGGTATTCGGGAAAATCGGTTGGAAGAATCCGGGGCTTTTTGGTTGAAACTGTATCTTCGGGAATTTGTATGTAAGGTTTTAATCGTTCGAATGATTCCCGGTTTAATCCGTATATTTTTGAAAAATCTTCCGGAATTTTAAAACGGCCGCCTTTGTTGCGGTATTTTAGGATGTTTCGGGCTTGAAAAGGTTTCAAACCCAATCGGATGAATGATGAAGAATCGGCTGTGTTCGGATTGAAAATAAACAGGGCCGGCTTGTGCGGTTCGATTCGCGTGTTGTTACCGGAACGGGATTTTTCCTCCATACGTTGAAGCGATTCCCGGAACTCGATATAAGCCTCGATGTCTTTCCGGTAATCGACCGGGGATTGTTTCAACGCCAAAAAATAGGGAATCATCAGGCTCGAAAACGACAACAGAATAATCAGTCCGATCAGGACAAAAACGGCTTTTTTCTCTTTCCGGGTAAAATAAAAAAGGTCTTTCCACATGAGAAATCAATGATTTATTGATGATGTAAAAATACCTTGTTTCGAAATCGGGCCGTTTTCTTTTTGGTTTTGTTTTTTAAACCTGCGGTAATGAAATATAACCTTGTTTACCCGCAAACTTAAGGCTATAAACATATAAGCGCTACGCGCTTTTTTAACCCCACAACTTTTACAGGTGATCTGTAAACCGGTCTGTCTTCGGTTAAAAAAGAAGACCGGACATTTGCCCGGCCTTCTTTTGTGCAATCATAACAGGGTTTTCTTAAAAACGACTGTTAAAGAATTGTTCCGGATTGGATAATGCTGCCACGCCGTATACAATGAGGCAGATAAGCACTATGATGAAATAAATGGCGGATAATGATAATCCGATGATTCCGCAAATTCGTCCTGCTTTCAGGTTGTTGTATGAACTTTGGGTATACATCAGCGGATTTCCTTTGTAGGCATTCATTCCTTTTCCCGACAAAATAAGAGTGATAATCCCGCAAATAAGTCCGGGTATTCCGTAGCAGCAACAAGTCACGATGGAGGCAATCCCCAATATCAATACGACCGTTGCATTCGGCACTTCCTGTTGCGGTTCGTTGAACCGGTAATTTTGTAATTCTTCGTTGTCCATGTTAAATACAGGTTTTATGAGTGATTAATTTGTAAAAATAAAAAGTAAGAATAATGATTCCGGCAAAAAGCTGATTCCATTTGATGAGGCTTGCCCCGATTTTAAAATCGAATTTGAGATGAAGAAATGTAAAAGTAACCAAAAAAATAAGCAGGAGCAATGCCGGATACATGCGGATGCTTTCGATGAGGTCTCCTTTCAGCAAAGCCAGCAAGCTTCGTTGCATGCCGCATCCCGGACATTCCAGATGCAGGAATTTTTTGCTCGGGCACGACAACAAATGATGCTCTATCCATTGGATCACAGACAGATAACCTGTTGATGCCGGTATTAAAATGCTCATGTTTATTCCGTTTGGCTTTTATTATTGTATCTGCAAAAGTATCTATTTTACAAATCTTTCACTAAAGTATCATTATTTTTTTGCATCAAAAAATCCCTCGATTGAAGGTATTCCTCCCGATATTTCTTCATGATATTCTTATCGATGTCAAAATCTTCGGTACCGGCCATATCTATTTTATTCAATAAAAAACCCACCGATATCTTATTGATGTCCAATGCCGGCTGATAGGCAGGCACTAATTCATGAGCCGAGTTTGTTTCGCTTAACACATCGATTTTGAGCAAAAGCTCCAGAATTTCCCCCGTAAGTCTTAACGGAATCTTATAGTTCATCGAAATTTCATTTTCGGTCAACGGCTTCAAACCGACTTCAAACCGTTTCGCGATAATGGCGGTAATCATGATGGTCAAAAAATCTTTATACCGCCGGGAGATATTCCGGGTATCTTTTTCGAAACTGAAACTTTCGATATTTTGGCCGGCTGCGGCCAATTCAACCCCGAACAGGCAAATCACCCACGACAATTGCAGCCATAACAACAGCAACGGCAAAGCGGCAAAACTACCGTAAATGGCATTGTATTTCGAGACCCAGATTTGTCCGGAAATATAAAGATATTGAAATAGCTGAAAGACAGTCCCGGCCACAAAAGCCGCCCCGAACGCATTCAAGAATTTAACGCGGGTATTCGGGATAAACATATAAATACCCGTGAATGTAAGGACGACAAGGAAAAACGGGATCAATTTGATGAAAAAAGTGATCACGGGAGTTATCAAAACAATATCCTGAAACCGCTCAAACAAGGTGGAAGAAATAAAAAAAGACAATCCGACCGAACAAATGATCAATACGGGAACAACCAGAAACAGCGACAAATAATCGGTAAATTTACGGGACCAACTGCGAGATTTCTGAACACGCCAAATTTCATTGAATGCATCTTCGATATTTGTCAGCAAATTCATGACCGTCCATAAAAGCAGAGCAAGACCGATCCCCACGAACACCCCGCTCTTGGCCTGTTCCAAATACGAATCCACAAATTTAAGCGATTGCCCGAGCGCGTCTTTTTGTCCGGGCAAAAAAGAAAACAACTGAGTTTCAATAATATTCTGAAATCCGAATCCTCGCGCAATACCGAAAAGCACGGCCAACATCGGCACAATAGATAGCAACGAATTGTAAGTCAATGCCGAAGCTTTATTTTGCAAACGATCTTCGCTGTACCGGCGAACAGCCATTACAAACGACTTGACAATATCAAATCCCGGCTTCCGAATGCCTTTCGGAGCCTCGGAAACCCTCCATATCCCTTCCTGCAAAAAAAGAATCCCTTTTTTGCTCCAATCAACCATCTTGTCGATCCCGGATTTCTTCTTTTTCTTTTCCGGCTTCATGGGAACATCAATACAAGGCTCGCGTATAGTCCGCAAGCCGTTTTGTTAACAATAGGAGATTAAAAAAGCAGTAAATCTGTAAGCCGGGTTTTGTATTCTTCCGAATGCCTGTCATTTATCTGGATTCCGGTTCGCACCGGAACTCAAGCGGCCTACCCCCCGACATCGGGCGAGCAACCCTACCGCGTCGGTATACATGGCCTTGCAACCCGCAAGCCGTACAGCTTTTTGTGTCGCCACAAAAACGGTGAGCTCTTACCTCGCCTTTTCACCCTTACCTTACGAATAAGGCGGTTATTTTCTGTTACGTTGCTTTGTCCTTACGAACAACTTCCCGTTAGGAAGTGCGGCGCTCTGTGTTGCCCGGACTTTCCTCTTTTTGAAAAACAAAAAGCGACAAGCCGATTTACTGCATGTGCAAAAATAGCAAAAAGTTAAGAGTTAAGAGTTAAGAGTTAAGAGTTTTTGTGTCCGGGGCTGTTCCGGCAAGCTGATCCATGGACGGAGAAACGTCCGCGGGAATCCATGTATTCGTTCTGCGGCGGGAATCCGATATGTTACACAGCCCCGACAGGAATGTATCCTGTCTATGACCCTGATGGTAATTTATTGGGGACTGATGATAATGGATTGCAGGGACATGCTGTCATTATGAATCGGTGGTGTTCTAAAAAATATATTTTTTTAACTTACTGTAAAATAATAATAATAATTATCGGATGTTGTACCTATCTATCCCCCAAATGGGATGTAAAAATGTAATATTCTTTTTTTGAAAAATCCGTTCTAAAAAATGTTGTTTTTTATCTCGTCAGAGACAACATATTGGTAGAAAGGAGAATTTCTCCGGTGACCAAAGTCCCGTCAGGGACGTCATGTGAAGAAGAAAACATTTTGTCCCCGGCGGGACAAGGGGTGAAGGGGAGGGTGTTTTTCTACCGATATAATGTCCCCGGCGGGACAAAAAAAACGAATATTTTGAAACATTGACACATTTTTTACATCTCCTTGCAGGGAGAGCCGGGCATAACATCCGATAATCATTAAAATTTATTACAATAGAATTAATGCGTATTTAACAATTATAAACCATTACTCATTATCAATATATATATAATTGATAATCAAAGCATAATAATTTTTATGATGTTAAATGCTATAGTAATGTATTTAATAAAAAAATAATATAATAATTTAAATATTAATTAATTATAATAATATACTTTGTATGATATTACTACAAATATTTTATAGTCTGTTTGAATTATGTTTCATGCTAAAATTTTAAATGCTTATCCACTGCTAAAATACACACGGATGTGAAAGATATAGGTCTATTTTTTTTGAAAATACGTTCTTTTTGTATTGCCCTTATTTTTAAAAAGCTCCCTCAGTAGCAGAAAATAACATCTACAACCTCCCTTATTTCCCCTTATTAAAAGACTGAAAATAAGGAAATAAGCGGGAGGACTGAAAAGAAATATCCAAGGCTGCTGAGAGTATTTTAGGAAATAAGGATTTTCTTGGATATATAAAATCTTTGTTTTGAATATTTTTTTATTTTTGAATATAAATAGGAATTTCATCGTATCTATCTATTCCCCAAGTGTGGTGTAAAAATGCAATATTCGTTTTTTTGAAAAATCCGTTCTAAAAAATGTTGTTTTCCGTCCCGTCAGGGACAACATATTGGTGGAATGGAGAATTCCGCCGGATACCAAAGTCCCGTCAGGGACGTCATGTGAAGAAGAAAACATTTTCTCCCCGGCGGGAGAGGGGGTGAAGGGGTGGTGTTTTTTTACCGATATAATGTACTTGACAAGACAAAAAAGGATGAATATTTTTTGAAACATTGACACATTTTTTGCATCTCCCTGCAGGGAGAGCCGGGTATAACATCCGATAATCATTATAAAAAATAATATAATAATTTAAATATTAATTAATTATAATAATACACTTTGTAGGACATTACCACAAATATTTTAAAGATTGTTTGAATTATATTGCATGCTAAAATTTTAAATGCTTATCCACTATTAAAATATACATGGATGTGAAAGATATAGGTCTATTTTTTTTGAAAACACGTTCTTTTTGTATTGCCCTTATTTTTAAGAAATTCCCTCAGTAGCAGAAAATAACATCTACAACCTCCCTTATTTCCTCTTATTAAAAGACTGAAAATAAGGAAATAAGAGAGAAGACTGAAAAGAGACATCCAAGGCTGCTAAGGGTATTTTAGGAAATAAGGGTTTTCTTGGATATATAAAATCTTTGTTTTGAATATTTTTTTATTTTTGAATATAAATAGGAATTTCATCGTATCTACCTATTCCCCAAATGGGATGTAAAAATGTAATATTCTTTTTTTGAAAAATCCGTTCTAAAAAATGTTGTTTTTTGTACCGTCAGGGACAACATATTGGTAGAAAGAAGAATTCCGCCGGAGACCAACGTCCCGTCAGGGACGTAATGTGAAAAAGAAAACATTTTGTCCCTAACGGGACAGGGGGTGAAGGGGAGGGTGTTTTTTTACCAATATAATGTCCCCGGCGGGACAAAAAAAGACGAATATTTTGAAATATTGACACATTTTTTACATCTCCCTGCAGGGAGAGCCGGGCATAACATCCGATAATCATTATAATTTATTACAATAGAATTAATGCGTATTTAACAATTATAACCCATTACTCATTATCAATATATATAATTGAAAATCAATGTATAATAATTTTTATGATGTTAAATGCTATAGTAATGTATTTAATAAAAAAATAATTATCGGATGTTGCACCTATCTATTCCCCAAGTGTGGTGTAAAAATGTAATATTCGTTTTTTTGAAAAATCCGTTCTAAAAAATGTTGTTTTTTGTCCCGTCAGGGACAACATATTGGTAGAAAGGAGAATTCCTCCGGTGACCAAAGTCCCGTCAGGGACGTCATGTGAAGAAGAAAACATTTTGTTCCCGGCGGGAGAGGGGGGAAGGGGTGCTGTTTTTTTACCGATATAATGTACTTGACAAGACAAAAAAGGATGAATATTTTTGAAACATTGACACATTTTTTACATCTCCCTGCAGGGAGGGCCGGGCATAACATCCGATAATCATTAAAATAATATAATAATTTGAATATCAATTAATTATATAGTATACTTTGTAGAATACCACCACAAAGTATTTCATATATCTTACTAAATAAAAATATAAGAAGCTGAACGCCTTTTTGAAATAGAAATTTTGGATAAGTCAAGTAACCGGCGACATTAAAAAATGATATAAAAAACTTTAGTCTACAATGCCGGGACGGGTATGTGGCCTGTTTTCCCGATCGAAAAACGGTCGAAAAGATGAAATAAGGAAATCCCCGCGGGCTTTTTGAAAATCGTCCCGACGTTTTCGGGAATTCGTCCTTACGATTATACGAAAAGCCCGCGGGCTTTTTAAAAAAGGTCGCGGGCTTTTTGCCTTGTTTTTGCTTGTATGAGTATGTTACAGGTACGGGTTTTCAAAAACGTGTTTTTTATTTTTCACTTTCGGTTGTAATCGCATTCCAAACGAAAGCCGCAATAACCGCACCCAAGAAAGGAGCTACGATAAACAGCCAAAGATGAGCCAACGCCGTGCCACCTTGGAAAAGAGCCGGGCCGATACTTCTTGCAGGATTCACGGAAGTTCCTGTAATGGGGATACATACGATATGAATCAACACCAATGCCAAACCGATGGCTAAACCGGCAAATCCGGCAGGAGCTTTCTTAGACGTGGATCCAAGCACAACCAACAGGAAAATGAATGTGAACACCGTTTCGGCAACGAATGCCGGAAGCACCTCCGTGTAGTCATTCGCACCGGTTAACGTTGTCGTGGAACCGGAATCTTTGGCTAATACGTACAATATGGCGGAACCGATAATTGCGCCGATTACTTGAAAAATCATATACATGCCGGCATCTTTTCCGTTGATTTTCTTAGCCACCAATAATCCCAACGTAATCGCCGGATTGATATGACAACCCGAAATACCGCCGATGGCGTAAGCCATAGATACCACCGCAAGCCCGAAAGCAAAAGCAACGCCTAATGTACCCACATTAGGAAAAGGCTGCGCCGCACCGGCAAAAACAGCCGCACCACACCCCATTAGAACCAGAACCATTGTTCCGATCATCTCAGCAATGTACTTTTTCATTTTTTTCTTAATTTTAGTAAAACTTTAAAGTTAGTTTAATAAAAAAGCAAATATAGGTCATTTTTTATTAATAGAAGTGTCCAACCTGAAAAGTTTATCCGAAGGACGAATTTTTTCCTTGATTTTGATGGAAAATCGTTCTCCTTTTACGGTTTCTTCCACCGGTTTCAAATCCACCCGAATCTCATCCACAACGGTAGTTACCGCTCCTGTGGAAGGCCCGGTGATCAAGATTTCGTCACCGACTTTCAACGATTGCGTCTCCATTAAAAATTCCGCGACTCCGATGTTCGAAAAATATTTGATTCCTTTTCCGAGATACACTTTTCGTTTGGTTGCTTCAGAGCCGTAATTATCGCTCCATTCGCCCAATCGTTGTCCCAAATAATAACCGTTCCAGAACCCGCGATTGAAAACCGTACGCAGACGGGCATCCCAACGATCGATCCGTTCTTGTGTAAAATCATGTTCCAGATAAGCCTCAATCGCTTCACGGTAACATTCGGTAACCGTTCTGACATATTCAGGTCCGCGGGCGCGGCCTTCAATTTTAAACACGCTGACACCCGCATCAATCATCCGGTTCAAAAAATGAATGGTTTTCAGGTCTTTGGGAGACATGATGTATTGGTTGTCGATCTCCAACTCGATATCACTTTCTTTGTCTTTGACGGTATATCCTCTCCGGCAGATTTGCATGCAGGCGCCCCTGTTTGCGGAAGCATTCATTTCATGCAGGCTTAAATAGCATTTCCCCGAAACGGCCATGCACAAAGCGCCGTGAGAAAACATTTCGATCCGGACAAGCTTCCCGCCGGGCCCGCAGATTTTTTGATCGCCGATTTGCTTGTAAATCTCCGCCACTTGTGTCAAATCCAGTTCCCGGGCCAAAACAACGACATCGGCAAATTGCGCGTAAAACTTTAACGCTTCTGTGTTGGAAATATTCAATTGTGTCGATAAATGCACTTCCACTCCGATTTCACGGGCGTACATCATGGCAGAGACATCCGCCGCGATAATCGCCGAAATGCCGGCTTCTTTGGCCGCGCCGACGATTTGCCGCATTGTCGCCAAATCGTTATCATAAATGATCGTATTCACGGTCAGATAACTTTTCATATTATTCTCCCGGCACACGGCGGCAATCTCGTGTAAATCCCGGACGGTAAAATTATTGGACGAACGCGCACGCATGTTCAATCCTTCGATTCCGAAATAAACGGAATCGGCGCCGCCCTGTATGGCGGCGGCCAATGAGTCGTATGAACCGACGGGCGCCATTATTTCGAATTCGTTTTTCATCACCTTATATTTATATAGGTATCGCTTTGGTATCCCATCTGTTACTCGTTGCCGTTCTCATCGGCCTGTTTTATTTGTTCAAAAACCGACAGATTGCTTCGGGATAATTCTTCAGGCTTCATACGTTAATATTTTTATATGACCATCGAATGTTGTACCTACTTATCCTCGCTGATGGGGTGTAAAAAATGTAATATTCGTTATTTTTGAAAAATTCATTCCGGAAAATGTTGTTTTTCTGTCCCGTAAGGACAACATATTGGTAGAAAAGAAAATTCCTCCGGTGACCAAAGTCCCGTCAGGGACGTAATGTGGAGAGGAAAATATTTTGTTCCTGACGGGACAAAAAGAACGAATATTTTTTTGAAACATGGATACATTTTTTACCTCCCGCCTGCATGGATAACCGCGTATGACGTCCGATAATCATTTATTTTTAATTCATAAAAATGTTAAATCAATAATTCATCGATCTCTTTCATCGACAAATGTACGACATTTTTTGCATTGATGAATGTTTCGACCAATTCGGATTTCTCCTGCTGTAATTTTACGATTTTTTCTTCGATCGTGTCGATGGAAATAAACCGGTAAACCATTACGTTTTGCTCTTGTCCGATGCGATGCGCTCTTGCAACGGCTTGCATTTCGGCCGCAGGATTCCACCACGGATCGAGAATAAAAACATAATCGGCGGCGGTTAAGTTCAGTCCCACTCCACCGGCTTTCAATGAAATAAAAAAACAATTCACATCCTGTTGTTCCGAAAAATATTTGATTTCCTTTTCCCGATCTCCGGTAGCGCCCGTCAACCAAGCATATTTCCAAGATTGTTTGTTGAAATAATCGGCAAACAGCTTCAAATGTTTGACAAACGAAGAAAATATCAGTACCTTATGATTTCCGGCTTTTAAACTCTCGAACTGCAAAATCACTTGTTCGAATTTTCCCGATGATCCGTCAAATTGACGGTCGGCCAGCGCCGGATGATTCGCGGACAACCGCAAACGGGTTAATCCCTGCAATACCGGTAAAGACGCTTTCGAAGGCAATACTTCCGATTGCCGGTCGAGGTTCCGGATCAGAACATTCCGCACCCGGTTCTTTTCTTTTTTATAATAATCTTTCTGTTCCTCACTCATATCGCAATAAATCACTTCCTCAAGCAAAGGCGGAAGTTCAGGCGTAACTTCTTCTTTCGTCCGGCGCAACAAAAAGGGCCGGATCATCTTCAACAGGATTTCTTCTTTTTCTTTACTCTTTTTTTGAACAATCGGATTGATGTATGCTTTTTTAAACAACGAATAATTTCCCAGCATGCCTTCGTTGACAATATCAAACTGGGCCCATAAATCCGACAATGAATTTTCGATCGGAGTACCCGTCAGCGCCAGTTTATGTGAAGCCTGAATCTGCTTGACGGCTTTATAGGTCAATGATGCCGGATTTTTCACATATTGGCTTTCATCCAGAATCAAATAAAAGAAATCCACCGGATGCAACAGATCGATGTCGTTCCGTAAAATGCCGTACGTCGTTATCACGATGTCATAATGCTTGAAAATTTTCCCGATGTCTTTGCTCTTAATCCGTTTGATTCCCGAATAAAGATACACTTTCAAGCCGGGTGCAAAACGTTTGATTTCATTCATCCAGTTATGCAACAAAGAAGTAGGCACAACCAGCAGCGAAGAAGGGATGTTTTCGGTCTTCATTTCCGGCGCATCTTCTTCAAACAAGAAAAACTGTCCCGTTTCATCGGCACATGCAGCCGGCGTACCTTTTTTCCGGAAAGGAGCCAGATACTGCAATAATGCAATCGTTTGCAATGTTTTTCCCAATCCCATATCATCGGCCAAGCATCCCCCGAAATGATTTTCATACAGATAAATCAGCCAGGAATATCCCTTTTGCTGATACGGCCTTAATTGAGCGTTCAAGCCGTCTGGCACGGGACGCAACAATTCTTTTCCGTCGACAAGGCAAGCATCGATTTTCGACCGGTCGATGTCATCCACTAATTGATAACAACAACGTTTTAACCGGATATTATCGCCGTTTTTCTTCCCGAAAAACATGATTTCATAATAACGGTAAAACCATTCCGAAGGCAAAACCACCATCTGGTTATCGGGCAGCACATATTCCCTGATTCCGTTCAGGATATGATGACGGAATCGGCTGAAAGGAATTTGAAAATCATCGAAAACGACCAAACAATGTACATCAAACCAATCATGTCCCGAATCGACCCGGGTATTCAACGTAATTTCCCCGACATAATAATTTTGTTGCAAATGTTCCTGTTCAAAAACAAAGTGCCGCAACACCTCCGCATGATTTCTGATCCAATCGACCAACGTGTACACTTCTTCCGAAGGAAGATTTTCCGCCTCCGTATTTTGGAGTCCGACGACAAAATAATTATCCGAATATCGTTCCAATCCCGCAGACAAAAGCAAATCGATCCGGCCTTTTTCCCAGACGGCATCCCTGAAATAATACACGATATTTGTTTTTCCGTCTTTTTCTTCGGCATACACGACCTTTTCGACTCCGGAATCCGCCTGAAACGATTTATTTCCGTATCGGAATCTCAAACGCAAAACCGGTCGTTGATTCCAATCGTTTTCGAGCGACAGGATAGCCTCTTTGCAGGGCCGGATTTCAACCATGTTTATTCCCGATGAATTGATGTCGTACTCCTTCACGCAATTCACCACAAATTTTTCGATATATGATTTTTCGGAAGCAGCCGGAACCGTAATGTACGATTTCGAGAAAAAAGGCAGCAGTTTTTTGGCATCAATGTCGTCAAAAACAAACAACTTACGATCCACGACCACAACAGCGGGATCTGCACAAAGTTCAAAGCAGGTCTTTTCTTTCAAATCGATGATTTCGTCTTCCCATTTCACCTGAATGAAGTATCTGAACCCCGATTCGTCCTTGATAAAATTAAACAACGCCCGAGCCGGCCGGCCGGACACGGCAACCGCATCTTCTTCGTAAAGGACACGGACTTTACTGCCTTCACGAACATACAGCGATAAGCCGTCCAAAGGTAAAAGCCGGATGATTTGGTTATGATATCCTTCGATGCAGGGACGAATGTAGTTTCGAATCGTATCGGAAGAAACCCTTCTCAAAAAATCGGCGGTCGTTTTTTCTTTGGAATAAAGTTTCATCAATGCTTTATCGGAATATTTCTCCGCAATCCGCACGATTTTCTGTTCGTTTTCGTTCAATGACGGGAAACAAGATGAACGAACACCCGGGATTTCAAGTATTTTCAGGGACGACGACGCATCCACTTCAATCAATGCCGGTTGTAGAATCACGCCCCAATGTTGATGTTCGATAAGTGACAGTGCCAATTTCTCCATAGTAATCTCTGAACCCGTCAGCCGTAAGACCTGAAATAGAAGTTTGCGATTTACTTTTTACCTTTTACTTCACGCCAATTTTTATATGGATTTTTTCTCAAATTCACATTATAATATTTTTCGTCCGAAGTAACTTCTTCCCCGATCCATTCGGGAATATCAAACGGATGATTTTCATCCGGGAGTTCAATCTCCGCGATGACAAGCCCTTCGTTTTCTCCCGAAAATTCATCCACTTCCCAAAACAAATCCCCCCAAGGAATTTTGTAACGATATTTTTCGATAACCGGTTGCAAACACAATGACTTCAACATGAACCCGGCATCTTCGACCGGAATATCGTATTCATATTCGGGTCGGGTAATGCCTTCATTTTTTCCTTTAATGGTCAGGAAAGCCTTTTCACCGGCAATTCTGACACGAACCACCCTTCCGGGGTCATCATTTAAATATCCCTGGCAATAATACACGGCATTGCCGAGATTTCGAAAAACAAAACTGTTCACCAAAAATTTCCGTTCTGTTTCTTTGTTTAAAGCTCCCATGATTGATGATTAACCGACAAAACATTTAATGTCATCCGATCTGGCTTATTTTACGAAGCCTTTCTTCATCTATGATTTTAATGCGGCGGCCGTCCATAATGATAATATGCTCGGCAACAAAATGAGACAGCGTTCGAATGGCGTTGGAGGCGTTCATGTTGGACAGGCTTGCCAAATCTTCGCGGGAAAGGTAAATATTGAGCGTCATATTATCTTCTTCAAAACCATACGAATTTTGAAGAAAAATAAGGGATTCGGCCAGACGTCCGCGAATATGTTTTTGCGTCAGATTGACGGTGCGGGATTCGGAATTTCCCAAATCGACCGAAAGCGCCTTGATAAAATACATGGCTAATTTACTGTTCAGGATAATCAAACTCCGGATAATGGACATCGGCAGAAAGTAAACCATCGAAGATTCGAAAGCTGTGGAGCCTGTTTGATAGGTTTCTTCCGCAAAATACGCCCTGTAGCCGAAATATTCATAAGGCCCCATCATTCTGATGATCTGGGATTTTCCTCCCACTCCTTCCTTGATGATTTTAACTTTTCCCTTGATCAGGCACATCAAATAAGCGGGAGTTTCTCCGATAGAATAAATTTTCTCGTTTTTTTTGAAATAATACAACCTTCCGTTTTTTCTCACCACCACTTTTTCTTCGTCGGTCAAGAGTTCCCAAATCCCGGAAAGGTATTCCGACATTTCGTCATATGTTGGTAAATCAAGGTTCATTTTCATGAGCAATACCCAAATTATTACATTTTGCTGTAACCGGGAGTCCTTACAAAATCGATTAAATAGTACAAAATTAGAAATTATTAATAAAATAACGATTACTGACAAGTATTTTATTTTGCGTTATCATTGTCAGGTAGGCCGTAACGATTCAATTATTTTATCCCCGTGTAATATATTTTCAATATATCTTTAGCCGCCGCAAATGATGTGATTTCTGAATTAACAACCTGTTTTTCTTTAATCGCCAATTCCGACGCTACTTTCGGATCCGAATAAAACCGCAGCTTCAATTGTTCATTAATCGTTTCATACATCCAATATTTAGCTTGTTCGGCACGTTTGTAATCGAAAAAGCCGTTCTTTTTGGTAAAAGCGACATATCGCTCGATCATGTCCCAGATTTCCGGAATACCGATATTATAATATCCCGAATATGTAAGGACATCCGGTTTCCATCCCGACTCGGCAGGCGGGAACAAATGCAATGCATTTTTAAATTGTTGTTGAGCCAATTTTACCCTTTCGATATTGTTTCCGTCGGCTTTATTGATGACGATGCCGTCGGCCATTTCCATAATTCCCCTCTTGATGCCTTGCAATTCATCGCCTGCGCCGGCAAGTTGAATCAACAGGAAAAAATCGACCATGGAATGAACCGCCGTTTCAGATTGTCCGACGCCCACCGTCTCGACAAAAACGGTATCAAAGCCCGCGGCTTCGCACAAAATAATGATTTCCCTTGTTTTACGGGCAACTCCACCCAATGAACCGGCCGAAGGGGAAGGACGGATAAAAACATGCGGATGCACCGACAACGATTCCATGCGTGTTTTATCGCCCAAAATACTGCCTTTGCTTCGTTCACTGCTGGGGTCGATGGCCAATACGGCCAACCGGTGATTTTTTCCTACAATATACATGCCCAATGTATCGATGGACGTACTTTTGCCGGCGCCCGGCACTCCCGTTATGCCTACACGAACCGATTTTCCCGAATAGGAAACACATTTTTCGATCAATTCCCGCGCGGTTTGCCGGTGAATCGGGTTGGAACTTTCGACCAGCGTCACCGCCCGGCTCAAAACCGTGCTGTTTCCCTTCAAAATTCCTTCTAAATATTCGGATACAGTGTATGATTTTTTGCTTTTTATTTTGAGATACGGATTTACCGAAGGCGGCCGGGAGATTCCTTTATTCACGTTCAGGCCTTTGTATTCAGGGTCATTTTCGGGATGAAGCATGCCTAATAAGATTATGCGGAGAGCAGTATTAAAAAAAATTAATCCCCTGTTTTTATCATTCATACATTCGAGACCGATAAAAACCGGGAATGACCGAACCCTAAAAACAGCAAACGCAAAGACTTAAATCCTTGCGTCAAATACATAGAGAATATTTCACAAAATTATTTTGTAACAGTACCTGAAACCGTAATCTTATTATCTACGGCAGGTTTATTGTTTACATTATCATTTAAAATTACAAAAAACTGGTTCTTGTAATTCCCGTCTTTTTTCAACTTCGAAGCATCATACGTCACCATGATCGATGTTTTTGCACCGGGAGCCAACGAAGTTTCCGCCGGAGTGACGGAAACATATTTGGGTAATTTGTCGAATTTAACGGATAATTCAGAAGAACCGTTATTCATCATGTCGATCATCTGACTTTTTTTCTCTCCTAATTTAAGCCCGAACAAGATATTGCCGGTGGTCATTCTTAAACTTCCGATTTTGACAGGATAACCAAAATCCGGAGCTTGTCCCTTGGGAGTAACCGTACCCCTGATATACAAAACTTTATCTCCCGATTCGGCATTACTTGTCACGGTAATGGATTTGGTAAAAGCGCCCGGACGGCCGTTCGTGGAATATGTCGCTTTAATCACCCCCGTGGCACCCGGAGCAACAGGCTCTTTCGTCCAGCTGGAAGCCGTACAACCGCAGGAAGTCTTTACATTGGTGATTACCAAAGGAGCTGTACCGGTGTTGGTAAACGTAAAATCACAAGAAACACTTCCGACTTCTTCTGCAACCGTCCCGAAATTATGAGACTCCTGATCAAATTTAATGGCTGCTTTTTGAGCAAAGGCGCCGCCGCCTATCAATAATGTCAACAATAAAAAACTTAACTGTTTCATTCTATTCTTAAATTTAGTAAAACCATTTGATTATTTGGAATCGGATCCTTTACAATCTTCCTGACCGGAATCCGATTTTCGGTACAAAAGTAATTTCTTTCCGGGAAAATATCCCATAATTTAATTTATTTAACGCAATATATAATCATAAAAGAGAAAATTCTTCAATAGAAATAGGAGAAAGCGTGCCGGCTTCGCACCTCAACATTCTCGAAGGATATTTTCTCACCAAATGATAATTATGGGAATTCATGATGATTGCCGTACCGTTTTTGCTGATTTCGTGTAATAAGCACAAGATTTGTTCGGCGGTTTCCGGATCTAAATTTCCCGTCGGCTCATCGGCCAAAATAATTTTCGGAAAATTAAGCAATGCCCTGGCAATCACGATACGCTGTTGTTCGCCTCCCGACAGTTGATGCGGCATTTTATCGCCTTTGCCGGGCAATCCCACCTGATGCAGGACCCCGTCGATCCGGCTCAAAATATCTCCGCTTTTGATCCAGCCGGTCGAACGCAATACAAACTCAAGATTATCATTGACATTGCGATCGCCCAACAATTGAAAATCTTGAAAAACAATTCCCAAATTCCGCCGCAAAAACGGAATCTGATCCGGCCTTATTTTTTTGAGATTATAACCCAAGATAACGGCTTTACCTTCCGTAACAGGAATTTCCGCATAAAGACTCTTAAGCAGAGTCGATTTTCCCGATCCCACTTTCCCTATGACATACAGAAATTCTTTTTCCTTCAGTTCGAAATTTACTTCCCTCAAAACAATCGTATCTTTTTGAGGAATGCTCACATTTTCATATTTGATCAGGCTGTCGCTCATATTGTATTATAAATGAAGGGTGCAAAGTTACAAAGATTATCTATGTCAAGCATTTTATTTATGCCGTTTTTTCAATTCACCGGCCAAATCTTCCAAACGGTATCCTTTCGAAGTCAACAACACGATCAAATGATAAATCAAATCCGATGCTTCATACAAAAAACCTTCACCGGTGCCGTTTGTTGCCTCTATAACCGTTTCGACAGCCTCTTCTCCCACTTTTTGCGCCATTCTGTTCACCCCTTTTTTAAATAAGGAAGTGGTATACGACCCTTCGGGCATTTCCCGGTAACGACGGTCGATAAAGTCTTGCAGATATTTCAAAAACAAAATATTTTCTTCGTTCTTTTCGCCGAAACAAGTATCGCTCCCGGTATGGCAAACAGGCCCGACAGGATTCACTTTAATCAACAACGTATCGTTGTCGCAATCTTCGGCAATGGAAACCACGTTCAAAAAATTGCCGCTCTCTTCCCCTTTTGTCCACAATCGGTTTTTCGTGCGGCTGAAAAAAGTGACTTTCCCGGTTTCACGGGTTTTTGCCAAAGCTTCTTCATTCATAAACCCCAGCATCAACACTTTATTAGTATCATGATCCTGTATAACGGCAGGAATCAGTCCGTTCAATTTGTTAAAATCCATCATGTTAAAGTAATAAGAAAAAGATAAGAGATAAAAATCGGAAACCGAATAAATTGTACCTTCTACCTTACCGGAATGCCTTCTTTTCTAAGATATTCTTTCAGTTCGGGAATTTTGATTTCCCCGAAATGAAATACCCCGGCGGCCAGTGCGGCATCGGCTTTCCCCAAAACGAACGCATCTTTGAAATGTTCCATTTTGCCGGCTCCGCCCGATGCAATGACCGGGATGGATAATGTGTCCGACAAGATCCTTAACGCATCGTTCGGATAGCCTGTTTTTACTCCGTCGTGAGACATACTGGTGAACAAAATTTCGCCGGCTCCGAGGTTTTCGGCCTCTTTTGCCCACGAAAATAACTTTTTATCGGTCGGAATGCGTCCTCCGTTGAGGTAACAAACCCATTCGCCGTTTTCATATTGAGCATCTATGGCTACCACACAAACTTGGCTTCCGTAATTTTTGGCGATCTCCGAAATCAAATCCGGATTCCGGATCGCGGCCGAATTGACGGATACTTTATCGGCTCCGGCATTCAACAACCGGCCCACATCTTCCAATTCGTTGATGCCTCCGCCTACGGTAAACGGAATGTTGATATTTGCCGCCACCCGTTTTACAATTTCGACAAACGTTTTGCGATTCTCGTGCGAAGCCGTGATGTCCAAAAAAACCAATTCGTCGGCGCCCTGCTCGCTATACGCGGCGCCTAATTCCACCGGATCCCCCGCATCTCTGAAGTTGACAAAATTGACTCCTTTGACGGTTTTTCCGTCTTTTACATCTAAACAAGGAATAATTCTTTTGGCTAACATCACCTTTAATTTACAATTCTACCATTTACGATTTACAAATTTATCATTGATCGGGACTTTAAAGATGATCGAACAGTTCTTTATAACGTATCGATCACTCCGCGCTGTTTCATAAAAAACTCGATCCGGCTTTTTTCGTCCGCTTCCGAAATCTGAACAGATGCCCTTTTTTTGGATTGCATCCAGCTTTTGAAATTTTCCACCATGATCAGATTACTCGTAATAATTTCATTCTTTCCGAAGGCATGGACAAAGCACACCTTCAATCCTTCCGAATAATAATAGCCGTAATTTGTATCAATATAGATATAAGATATATACAGGTTTACTTTCTTGCCGGTTTCCGGCCAGCAGCCTTTGACCGCCACCTCCAACATATAATCCAATAAGGCGTACAGATCTTTCTTGATCAGCTCTTTTTCTTCATCGGTGATCAAAAAGATGGAATGAAAATAACGAACGTCATCCACCAAGTAATTAAAAAGCATCAGGTTCCAAATAAAATTGGTGGTCGACACATTTTTTGTGGCCAGATAATAGGCGGATGATAATTCGCTTACTTGTTCCGGATAAAAGATCCGGGAAAACGGCATTACATCTTCATTAATATATTGATACATCCATTTTAACAAATGGAACCGGTGTAAATACGGAAAACCGGAAGTCAACATCCGGGGCAATCGATTGGAAATCTCCATATATTCCATATCGGGATAATGGTTGTCGATAGTTTCGAATCCCCGCACCAATGCCCGCATATCATTCAGTTCATCTTCCGAAGGCTTGAGATAATTCCATAAATGCACTTTGAAAATGACGTGTCTGGAATTGATCCCGACAATCTCATCCAAAGAAATATCCCATGCCGAAGCAATTTTTACAAGCTCATGGGCCGGGAAAATAATATCCCTGCGAATCCTTCTGTATGCGGATTCTCTTTCAATTGACAGCAGATCCATCAATGCCTCTGCCAGTTTCGCCTTTTTGGGATATTTCCTGAAAAGCGATTCTATAAAAGAATCATACCAAAAATCATTCATTGCTTTTATAAATTCAAATTTGGAATAAAATTACTGCTAAAAATGAAATTCATTCGCGGTAAAATTACTACAAAAAAATAAGACTGTAGCATTTTTCGATATTTTTTTACAATAAATAATCAAACATATCTATAGAAAAATTACTATAAAAAAATAGGGCTGTGGCATTTTTTGATATTTTTTACAATAACCAATCAAATATATCTATAAAAATCGATTTTACAGGTTTAATATCAATAATTGACACTTATTTGAGTGATTCCCTCACAAATGATCTTGAATTTAAATTACTCATATTCATACCTTTGCACGTATCAAACAACACATAATATCCCGAATGGCAATTTGCAAGGGATATGTGTTGATGATCAGATACCCGTTTTGATTATTTATGCAATAATTTTTTGCGTTTCATATAGATAAACAGGCTTTACATATTTTGGAGTACAACATACCGATAATCAATATTACCATTATTTATTGATTATCAACTCCAATATTAAAAGCTACAATGAGATCTTTGATTTTCCTGTCTATACCGATGATATTGCCTGCTTCCGGAATATTGTCGGTAAGATTATTATCGATAATTATATTTTTTTGATTAATAGGACACGAGTCGAAATGTTTGAATGTTTGAATATTTGAAAGTGAGAATTTAATAGAATAAAAAATAAGGATTTTGATCATAGAGAAATAAAAATATTTTAAATGTAATGAAAACCGGAAAACATACATGTTCCGGCGAATTTAAATTGAAGCAGAATGAGAACATATAAAAAAGAACTATTGGCAACAGTCTGCACGTTGTTTGCAGCATCATTTGTTTATGGACAATCGTTAAAATACTCCCTTTATAATACAGGGAATATGAGCGTGAAAGGGATTGATAATAATGCCACCCTGTATATAGAAGGCGATTTAATCACTGATAATCAACCGTCTACACCCGGTTGTAATATCATGATGGGGCAAGGAAAAATCGTTCTGACGGGCAATTTGCGCCACAATGCTTATACAAGCGCTTCCCGAAGCGGTTATACGCAAGCATTTTCGAGGGCAACACCCGGCGGGAAATTGGAATTCAGAGGAGGTACAAAGCAGGAAATTTATTCCGACAGTGTACGTTTATCCTCCGTACCGTTTATCCATCGTCCGTTAAAAAGTACGGATTACATTTATTTTCCCGACTCCGTCGAAATAAACAATAAGTATACCGTGGTGATGGATCCCCGTATGGCCGGTGAAATGAGGAACATCGTGATGACGAAAGGTGTTTTTGTATTGGATTCCCGGTTTCCGGATGCCGGCGATTATCCGACTTCCACCATTCCCATCCTTCCGTCCGCACCATATAATACAATGATTGCCCATTTAAAAATTACCGGCAATGTAAAATATCCGTATTACGAATCTCCGCCGGCAACCATCAATGATTACGACGAAATAGGGCGTTTTCAAGTGAATCTGTCCGTAAATCCCGCTGACGGCAGCGACGATTTAACGTCGTCCTTCGGATCTCCTTACAAAAGAATGTACGGGATGGCCTCTCCGTATGAATCTATTCGTTCCGATTATTTCATGTTCAATACCTTGACGCTGCCGGATCCTGTCGGATTTTTAGGAACCCAAAATCAAACGGAACGTTCTCCGGAGGTGCAGTTAAATGCAGGGCGGGGGTTTTTTGTCGGCATCGATTTACGCGGTACCGATGAAAATGAATACGACAATCTGATCGACGAAAAATATAGTCAGATCTTGTTTGCTGATCGGGCGATTGACGGTTATGCGTTCAACCGGTTCAAATACATGGGAAATTCCAACAATATTTATCCGACTTACGACGGAGATAATATTCCGGTTTATCAGGCAGAAAAACCGGTCACCGGCGACATAACGGTTAATTTGGAAACCGGATACAATTATCTGGGCAATTCGTTTCTGGCTCCCTTGTCTGTCAAAGATTTAGTGGAAGCAACAGGCAATGTGCCGACATGGCATGTCAGTTCCGGAGATCAAGATGTCACTAACCGACAAGTGATGAACCGGGTGTGGGTTTCGAATCCGAACACGAGGGCATACGAAGCCGGTCCGTTCATTAATTATTACCATACTTATTATACCATCAAGCCGACGGGAGGAACATATACGGGCAGCGACATTTCCGACGGAGACGAGTTCTTGATCCCGCCGTTACAGCTGTTCAGAGTATATGCTTATTCTGCCGGACCAATAACGATCCCCAGAGATAACGTGACTCACGGTTCCAACATGTTTTTGCGCTCCGGCGGAGATGAGCGGTATGACGACTTTGTTTTTGAAGTCGTGGATTCCGTTTCCGAAACTTCCGACAGAGTCTGCGTCGTATTGCGGGAGCCGGGAGAATTGAGATCGACTTCCGGGTCTTCCGGCGAAGATCGGTTATCATTCAAAAGCGAAGCGGTTCAAATCGTGGAAAACGGAATGTTGCGGTTAAGCTCCGGCAGTTTACCCGAACAATCGGCCATGAGTCTGTTGTATTTGAAAAACGAAAACGGAAATGCCGTCGATGAAAAACAATTGGCGACCACTGTTTCGCACGAGGATTTGTACATGACTCCGTCGTGGATTCCTCAAACCATTTACATTCGCGGGTTACGGCTGAATACCATGCGGAATATCCGGGAAATATGGCTGGAAGATAAAAAATACGAGACAAAAACTTTAATGACGCCGGAATCTTATTACAGAACCACCACCGAACCTACGGATGCCGACGACCGATTCAGATTGTGGTTTGTGAATGAGCCGTCGTCATTAAAAGAACCCGAAATAACGCCGGTTAACAATCAGTGGGATGTTTTTTACGACTCCACTCAGCGGATGTTGGTTGCCGGTACATTTACCGACGCCGATTTCGGTTCGATCATTTCCGTTTACGATGTTCAAGGACAATTATATTGTCGGGAAAAAGTATCCGAATATGTTATGAATGTCCGTCAAGATTTGCCTTCCGGAGTCTATGTCGTAAAAATAACCGGCAATAAAAATTCATACGTGACAAAACTTTGGATAAAATGAAATACTCATGGCCCAAAAGTACAATCAAACAAAATGATCATCATGAACAGTTCATACTTTAATAGTTTATAAAAAATCAAATATATGAGAAAAATAATTAAAATAATCGCCATTCTGATCATGTCAACAGGAGTGATCTTTCCGGTAATTGCCGATAAATTACCGTCCCAGACATTTAAAGAAGAAGTTTGGTCAAATAAAAAAGAATATTCATTATCGAAAAATAAAGAAGAGAAAGTACCCATAATAAAAGAAGACAAACAGATTTTGTTCGCCGATGAACCGGATCCGGATGGTGGAGAAGGGGGAGGAACCGGCGGAGGCGGGTTTGTCGGTTCAAAGCCGTTACCGTTGGATAGCCGGGAATGTTTACTTGCGTTATTGCTTCTGATGGGAGGGTACTGTATTTTCAAATATGGTCGATGATGAGTAAAAAAGCCGGCGGAAAAAGTTCCGGGTCTCCGGAAAAACAAAGAACAAAATGATTTGGTACCCGGCAGCATTTACTATCTACTATTTTAAACGCGAAGATGCAAAGACACAAAGTCACAACGGATTTAAATTTCGCGCCTTTCTGCCTTTGCAACTTGGCGTTTAAAATATAAACTATTTTTTTCAACAGCTTTATTAATTTACAATGTAAATCAAATTAAATTAACAAAACAAGATAAAAAAATGAAGAAAGTTTTTATTTTGATGGCTGCATTAATAGCAATCAATGCAAATGCACAAGTCGGAATCGGTGTTCAGACACCTGCGGGAGCATTCAACCCGGACAGTTTAGCGCCCGAAAAACCACAAGGGTTGCTGCATTTGCAAGGACAACAATACGTCAATGACAGCACGTTACGCAACGTGGGTTTTGTGCTGCCGAAAGTTGATAATGTAACAACGGTTAAAACACCCGACGGCGGGGAGGCGGTGGCGGGGACCATTGTCTTTACCGTACCCGACACTTTTGCCGTGGCGCCAAGTCCGTCGGATTTATCGATTCCCGGCTGTTTGAGAGTGAAAACAAATGACGGTTGGAGCGACTGCCTCAGTGAAATGAATGACCTCAGTAATTTTTTCAACGCCGATATTTATGGCGGCCTGAATGTTCGCGTGAAAAAAGTATCGGCAGGTTACCAGTACTCTCTTGTAATCGGTTACGAAGATGAAGCGGTTTACGCGGGAGGCTCCAATGCCAACGGCAAAACCGGTCTCGGAAGCTCTTCCGGTTCGACGGCAACCTTCGGCATGGTGCTCGCATCGCGTGCCATTGACATCTCCGCCGGGTATCAGCATGCATTGGCCGCGACACGGAACGGGGAAGTATGGGCATGGGGTAGCGGAACGGGTTACAAAACAGGGCAAACCACCACAACCAATTTTACTTTTCCCATGCGCGTGAAAAATATCCCGCTTACAGCGGGCGATACCATCGTCCGTTGCGAAGCAGGCTATTACAACTCGGTTTTGTTGTCCAAAAACGGAAAGGTATATGTTTTCGGTTTCAATGTCAGTGGCGTAAACGGGAATGCAATAAATAGTACTAGTAGTACTCCATCTTCTATTTCAACTCCTACCCAATTGAACATAGGTTCTTCGGGTGACATTATTAAAGACATTGCGGTTTCGTCTCTTTCCGGCGCGGCATTAACGACCGACGGAAAAGTTTATACCTGGGGGGATCAGGCTTACGGACGGCTGGGTAACGGCAATGTCGCGACAACAAGCAGCTATGTTATACCCGGACCAATAAACATGCCTAATGGCGACGCGGTCAAGCAAGTCGCCATGGGGACAAATCACGGACTTGCCGTGAGCGCGGACGGCAAACGTCTCTACGGCTGGGGAGCGGCACAAGGCTGGGGAGGCAGCGTAGCAACAACAGCAGCGGTGCAAGGATCTCCCGTTGATGTGACAAGCTTTCTTATAAGCGGCGGGTTCGACCGTGCCAACGAAACGATCGTTTATGCGGCCTGCTCGCGGTTTGTCGCCACCGGTGCGCCTGCAAGCAGCGGCTACCAAGCCGGGTCCATTGTCGTTACCGACAAAAACGTATATGCATGCGGAATCGCAGGAGGCACAGGGTATTCCGCCGACCGTTGGGGGTTGGGTTATTTCAAGGGAACGACTACGACGTTTTTTTCGCCAAACTCGGCCGCCGGTACGCGCGGCACGATTGCCCGCGGCTTTTACCCTATTTACGACAAGGCTATTTATCCCGGTACTCTTTTTGATCAGGCATCCATCGGTGTGGATCATTCGCTCCTCAAACAAACATTGGTCATTACAAGCAGCGGCGGCGGCGAAACAACTGAAAGCGGCAGTTACGGCTACGGAATGGGAAATGTAAGTGTTAACCAGTTAGGCGCGGTGAGTACAGGATTTTCGACATTCCCTATTCCTTCGCTGATTAAAAAATAAAAATAATGAATACATTTATAAAATATAAAATTATGTATAATAAAACGCTGTATACCAACGTATTCTCAATTATTCTTTGTTTTTTGCTGTCCGTTCTGAATCTGAATACACAAGCGCAAGTCCGGATCGGCAGCGCCAACCCGCGGGGAATGCTGGATGTCAATACAGACTCGACCTACCAACGATCAGGGCTGGTAATACCCTCCGTCAGTTCGGCAGATACCTTTAACATTAACCCCGGTGCATCTGCATCAACGGCAAACAGTTATCGTTATCCCAGTGTCGTAGTCCCTAATGCTGTTTTTTCATCAAGATCAATAACCGTAACCGACGATGAGAGCAATACCTCCACTGAGACTTATTCTGTAGTTGCCCCTCCCGGTGTTTCTACCTACGAGGCGCCGGGCGGAACAATCGTATATGACGAATCAACCGACGGGCTTCGTTACAAAAAGTCGTCGCGATTCGGAAACTGGAGCGATAACATTGTGGACGGAACGACGATCCAAGATTCCATCAACTACCGTCTGCTCGGCGGTATAGACTTCAAACTGCTCAAAGCCTCGTGCGGGTATCTTTATTCCGTTGCCATCGGTGCCTATGACCGCGCCGTTTATACCGCAGGGTATGGTGGTAGTTATCGCACGGGCAAAGGGAGAACAGGCTCCGGCTCGTGGTCGATGATATTGGGCGGCCCCGCCATAGACGTTTCCGGCGGCTACTATCATGGAATGGCTGTGCTTGAAAACGGAGACGCATACGCTTGGGGCAGAAATTCTTACGGCCGCACGGGACTTGGCACTACTTCGGGTTATACCCCCTCGCCTAAAAAGATAACGCTGCCTGCAGGTGAAAAAGCAGTACGTTGCGAAGCAGGCCTCTATAATTCATTGATTTTAACCGAAGCGGGCAATGTATATGCTGCAGGACGCAATCAGTCCGGGGCAAACGGCAACGGCCTGACTAATGGCAACCAATCGGTTTTTACGAAAATCAATTTTCCGGGCGGAGTATTAATACAGGACATCGCAATCAATGCCAACCAATGGGCCGCAGCGCTCGACCGCAACGGGAAAATTTATACATGGGGCGAAGGCAACAATAGGCAACTCGGTACGGGCAGTACTGCGAATCAGCTCACGCCGGTCATGTTGAACACGCCGGCGGGCGTTGTATTTAAAATTATCGGCATAACCGTTTCGCAAGGCTTCGGAATAACGATCGACAATCGTTTATTTCGTTGGGGATATCGGGGCTCCGAAATGTTTCCCGGCTGGGTGGCGGCTGTTACTTACGTAACACCGACAGAGGTCACGCAATTTCCCGGTTTGTTCGACGCCGGCGAAAACGTGGTGGCAGCGGCAACCCTGCGTATGCGTACGGGGGATTATCTTGGAGGGTGTATGATGTTTGCCACCGACAAGGGGAGAATTTTCGCTTCAGGGCAAAGCAACGGAACCAATACCGGCGCACCGGACGGCAACGGTTCGGGCAAATTGGGAGTAATAAACCCTGATAACGGAACACGTGTTACAGCTGTACCCGCTTTTACACTGATACAAGACCATGCAATTTACTCCGGCACACAAGTTACCGGCATAGCAATCGGTCGCTATCAGGCAATTATATGCACAGGAATCAATCCGACGTATCCCGATGATGTCGACTACACCGCATACGGCTCCGGATACTGCCCCTATTTAATGCTGGGCCCGGGACCGCAAAACCGGCGCGTGTTTACGTCCATAAAAAAATAAAATTGTACGAACTAAAAAAATGGCACCGAATAATTCAATAAGAAATAAGCACATGAAAAAAAATATCGGAAGACCTTATGCAAGGTATAACAACGCATGGTCAATTATGATCTGTTTCCTGTTTTTCGCGCTGACTGCGCAGGCACAAGTTTCAATGGGTAAATCGGGCGATTCCCGCGGAGTACTCGATGTGAATAACGAAAACGGATATGGCAATACAAGCGGCGTGGTATTGCCCGTCATTGATTCAATCGGTAAAATAACCACGCCGGCAGGCGACGAGCCGGTGCCGGGAACAGTAGTCTATGATGCAAGCCGGGGGTGCGTACGCATCATGACGTCCGGCGGTTGGAGCGATTGCCTCCTTGACGAAACCGGGTTCCGGGAGTTTGTTACCACTATTTTGAGCGTCGGGGCGGATTTTAAAATTAAACAGGCTTCCATGGCGTATAATTATACCCTCTGCATCGGGCAAGACGACAATGCGCTTTATTGTGCAGGCGACAATTCGTCTGCACGTACAGGCGTAGGACGCACAATCGGTAACATGCAGACGTTCACCTTGTTTTTTGCATATCCCATGGTCGATGTGTCGGCAGGCGAAAGCCATGCTATAGCGGTTGATGCGCTCGGGCAGGTTTGGGTATGGGGCTCAAATGCCGGTTATCGTACCGGGTTGCCTGACCTAGACGTTGCGGGGAGCGACGGTACAACAGGAACGCCGGCGCTTGTAACAAACGCCGCCGGCGACACGCTGTTCAGTTGGCGTCCGACAGCGGTTTTAGGCAAAGCAATCCAATGCGAAGCAGGCTCTACTAATTCTTTTGTTTTGACCGAAAACGGCGATGTTTACGCAGTCGGTACAAGTTCGACCGGTTCATCAGGCGGAGGAGGCACCGGAGGAGGCACAAGCCTCACCACGTGGACAAGATTAAATATCCCTATCCCTGAAAGAGTAATTCAAATATCGGCTTCAGGTAATTCTTGCGGCGCAGTTACCGAAACAGGCAAGGTGTATGTTTGGGGAGCCGGAGCGACCGGAAAATTGGGAACCGGAAATGCAACCAATCAAACCGCTCCCTACCTCCTTACAACACTGCCGTTTGCTGCAGGAAAAATATCCATGGGCTATTACAACGGAGCGGCCATCTCTGCCGACAGCACACAACTTTATGTCTGGGGGAGAAACCGGGACATCGGCGCAGGAGGCACCGGTACGACGGTGAGGGAGCCGATTCCGGTTAATCTAAATATAGACCCCACGGATAAATTCGTAAGCGTCGCCTGTTCGCGATACAGCAACACCACCGGCTCAATGACGGTTATCACCAAGCAGAGGGTATTTGTTACCGGTAGAAACGATAACGGGCAGCTCGGAATAGGAAATGCGACCGATCAGACGACCTGGCAAACGCCTGCGATGACCGGAATTGTAGTCGGAACGGGCTTTGTAGATGCAGAAATGAGCGGCAGAACAACGATGTTGCTTACCGGTGCAAATCAGACACGCCCGTCATCCAGTTATGTGGGCTACGGCATGGGTAATGTCGATTACCGCCAATTGGGCGCCATAACAAGACAAATGCGTGTGCCGACGCAACTGACAAAATAGACACAGATGATGAAATTTATCATTTTTTAAAATTCATTTTTATTTATTATTTTTATTTATCGTTATTATTTGCTATCTTCGTGTCATGTTATTAAACATGACACGTTTTTTTTGATTCATTATTTATGATGATTATCGGGTGTGATAACCCGGCGATTCCCGCAGCCGGATTGTAAAAAACGGATCAATGTTTCAAAAAAACATTCGTTTTTTTTTGTCCCGCCGGGGACGTTATATCGGTAAAAGCATCACTTCTTCATCTCCGGCCCGTCAGGGACAACATGTTATCCTCTTTTCATTGCGTCCCTGACGGGATTTTGGTCACCGGAAAAATTCTTCTTTCTATCGGTATATTGTTTCCGGCGGGACAGAAAACAACTTTTTTCAGACCGGATTTTTCAAAAAAACGAATATTACATTTTTACATCCCACTTGGGGGATAGGCAGGTGCAACATCCGATAATCATTTAAGGTTTTTATTTTAAATCTATATAAGATTAACAATGCTTGATAATCATTTTATTTATTTATCAAAAATCAATCTCCGGATTTGCCGGAGATTGTCTATTTTTAAAAATGAATGTTATATAACGACGGTTACCATAAAGCAAAGGGTATTTGTTACCGGCGAAACCGGTAACGGGCAGCCCGGAATAGGAAATACGACCGAAAGTTATGTAGGCTACGGTATGGGAATATCAGTTGCTGTCAATCGGATACCATACCGGTGCCAATGCGTATGCCGATGCAACCGGCAAAGTAAATGCAGGTTATGAATTTATCACTTTTTAAAATTTATTATTATTCATTATTTATATGTGTCATTATTTAAAATTTATTATTGTTTATTATTTATACATGTCATTATTATTTATTATTTTTGTATCACGTTGTGAAACATGACACATCGTTTTTTAATTATTTAATTATTTTATTTATTTATTTATCAAAAATCAATCTTCGACAAGTTCGAAGATTGTCAATTTCTAAAAATTAATGTTATATGAAAAGAAGTTATATAAAAAAACATTTTTTGCTTTTATTATTCGGATGCCTTCTCTTGGCAACAAATCATATCTATTCACAATCAGTCGGGATCAACACGGTAAATCCGAGCGTTCTGACTGAATTAGATATTAAAAATATCGTAAACGGAACCGATACGATCCCTAAAGGAATCATGATTCCGCGTATCACAGAAGCTCAGCGGAATAGTATTCTTGTAACGCAAACCGATACGCTGACTGCCAACAGTCTTTTAATCTATAATACAGATGAAGGTTGTTACAACTATTATTCGAGAACGGACAACGAATGGAGAAGTTTGTGCGGTACACCCGGAAAAGCCGTGTTCTCCCTGAATTGCGACTCTGTTAAAGTGCACGGAACTTATATTGTGTACACAGAAACAACGTCTGCCAATTATATCTCGCTTTATGTAGATGTGGCCAAAAAAGGAATCTGGACCATTACGGCGATTCCTAAGCCCACCTCCAACGGCTATTCGTTTGTGGGACAAGGGATATTTACCGAAACCGGAAAACAGTGGATTAATTTGCCTGCACAAGGTACTCCCCAAAAGGTCAAAGAGGATTTGATTGAGATCTCCGGATCGGGCAGCACTGATCTTAATGCTCTGTGTTACACACGGATATTCGTACAACCGAGAATCGCGGAATATACGATCAACTGTTCCACTGTTTCCGTCGAAGGAATCTACCGGAAAGGAGTACCGCTCAATTCTTCAAATGTGATTAAACTGATGGTCAATGTATCCAAACCGGGATCGTATTACATCTCGACACCGGTGGTCAAGGGGATCAGTTTTTCCACCGTCGGCCCCCAACTTGAGTTTACGACTCCGGGTTACCGCATGGTGATATTGACCGGTAAAGGCACGCCAACGGTTAACTCCGATTTTCCGATAGAAATCCGGGCGAATACCGCTTCAGGAAACAATACTTGTAATGTCACCATACCGATAACATTGCCCGCCATGACGTTTGCCGTCATAGGGGGAGCCGGTACGGGCAATTGGTATTCCTGGAACGGAGCCGTAAGAAGTGCCGCACTTACCGGCGGAAGCAGTTTTGGCCCCTCCGGTAAAGTCAAGATGGCTCAACCTCTTGTCAAATTATGGGATACGAGTAACGCCGGAACGGCAACAAATCATCTCAACAACGGATTCAACGGAAAATATCCCGATATTGTCTTATACTCAGGATACGAAACTAATTCGACTCCCGCATCGGCAACCGCATTGTCAGCCGCCCTTATCGATTATATCAACAAGGGAGGGTGCATCATGTATGCTGCAGATGACAACAGTAAAACGTATGTAGACCTTGTTATGTCGGGAGTATTCGGAACGCCGAATATCTCTTCCTCCATAGGCAACGGTACTCCTAATACCGATGACCAGCTTTATATGATCAACCATGACCTGAACGATCCTATCATCAACGGACCTTTCGGTTATTTGGGAGGAAAATATTGGGGAGAAGACAATGTCACCGCCAATTCGATGATTATCGATGAATTGCCGCCCCATTCGGTACAGATTTGTTCCGCCAATAATTCGGTCGGACACAAGGATATTTCGCCCCTCAGTTCAATAGTATGGTATAACGACCGAAAAAATTTTGCATATATCGGAGATACCACCGGGGCAAACAACAACCAAGCCGATAATAGGTCATTCCCGGCATGTTATACGAATAACGGATTTCCTTTAGCCAAACAATACGGATATGTCGGCGACCCGGCATTGAGGCAATTTGTCTATAATTCGGCTTTAGAAATGAATATAATCGCGTATTTGATCAAAAAAGCCGCAGTGAGCGGAATCAACCCGCATTAATGTTTGTATTTAAATTTTCCGGAAATAAAAAAAACCGGTTTGGCATCATGCCAAACCGGTTTTTTTTATTTCCGGAAAATTTAATATCCGGATTATATACCCAATTTTTTCTTCAAACCGGCTAACTCTTCAGTTAATTCTACCGGCAAATGATTTCCGAAGATTGCGTAATGTTGATCGATCAACGCCACTTCATCTTTCCATTCGTTGTTGTCAACCTTCAACACTTTTTCCATTTTTTCAACGGACATGTCTCTCAACCCGTCGATGTTGATGGCTGTGGGAGCAGGAACTTTACCGATGGCGGTATCCACAGTTTCGCCTTCGCCGTTGCAACGATCGAAAATGTAAGCCAATACGCGGCTGTTTTCGCCGTAACCCGGCCACAAGAATTTACCGTTTTCTTTACGGAACCAGTTTACGAAAAATATTTTAGGCAAGTCGGCTCCGGCTTTTTTACCGATTGAAATCCAATGTGCGAAATAGTCGCCCATGTTGTACCCGCAGAAAGGCAACATAGCGAACGGGTCGCGACGAACACCGGCTTTCAAACCGATGGCGGCGGCGGTTACTTCCGAACCTACGATAGAACCCATGAATACGCCGTTGTTCCAATTTGCAGCTTCGATTACCAGCGGAACGGTGGTCGGACGACGACCTCCGAAAAGGATGGCCGAAATCGGAACACCTACGGGATCTTCCCAATTTTTATCGATTGCCGGACATTGGCAGGCGGGAGCAGTGAAACGGGAATTAGGATGTGCGCAAGGCTCTTCGCTTTTCGGATCATGAATCTTACCTTTCCAGTTGATGGTTCCTTCCGGCATGTCATAGCCGATGCCTTCCCACCACACATCACCGTCGGGAGTCAATCCCACATTGGTGAAGATCGTATTTGCACGGCAGCTCAACATAGCGTTGGGGTTGGTATCCATCGAGGTGAACGGAGCCACACCGAAAAATCCGGCTTCGGGATTGATGGCATATAAACGACCGCCGGCGCCGAATTTCATCCACGCGATATCATCTCCCACGGTTTCCACTTTCCAGCCCGGAATGGAAGGAATCAACATGGCCAAATTCGTTTTTCCGCAAGCGCTGGGAAATGCAGCGGCAATATACTTCTTTTCGCCTTTCGGGTTGGTGATCCCCAAAATAAGCATGTGTTCGGCCAACCAACCGTTTTCCTTCGCCATCACGGAAGCAATACGCAACGCCAGACATTTTTTCCCCAACAAAGCATTACCGCCGTAACCTGAGCCGAATGACCAGATTTCTTTTGTTTCGGGAAAATGAGTGATGTATTTGCTTTCAATGGGAGCGCAAGGCCATTTCACGTCTTTTTGTCCCGGTTGAAGCGGAGCGCCTACAGAGTGAATGCACGGAACAAAATCGCCGTCGCCCAAAACATCGAGAACTTTTTTACCCATGCGGGTCATGATCCCCATATTTACGACAACATAAGGAGAGTCGCTGATTTCGACGCCGATTTCGGCAATGTTAGAGCCTAACGGCCCCATACTGAAAGGAATAACGTACATGGTACGGCCTTTCATACAGCCTTTGTACAATTTGCGCATCGTAGCCCTCATTTCAACGGGATCGGCCCAATTGTTGGTGGGACCCGCTTCTTCTTGGGTTTTGGAACAGATAAACGTACGGTTTTCCACACGGGCAACATCGCTGGGATCTGATTGGAAATAGTACGAACCGGGACGTTTTTTCTCATCCAGTTTGACTCCCATTCCGCTTGCCACCATTTCACTCAACAGGCGTTGATTTTCTTCTTCAGAACCGTCACACCAGTATACTTTGTCGGCTTGACACCATTCAGCCCACTCTTTTACCCACCGGTTTAATTTTTGATTGTTTGTCATTGTGTTTAATAATTTGAAAAAAATGAATTAAATATGATTCTATTATAATTTTTTCAAGAGCGAGACAAAAGGAAGATTGGCTTTTACCTCTAAAAAACAACCGGACGGCTGCTTTTTTCGGATCGTAAATCCGGAAAACATCGAAAAAACAAGTCTTTTTTCGCACGTCAAAGGTACAAAAAAAACTGATTGAATATGCTTATGCCGGTTAATATTTGTTCTCAAAAAAAGGTTCACCCGCAAAAGTTGTGGGGGTTAGCACTCATTTTCATTTTTAACCCTTATTTTCAAAAGTACCCTTAGCAGGACCGGGAATAAATCTAATTTCTACCCTTATTCCCTTATTTTTCAATGCGTTCACGATGAATTTCGGCAATGCGGGGAAATCTATCCTGTGTTGTAAACACAAAGTGCATATCAAGGTTGTTGTATTGAACTTCTATCGTTTTTAATTAAAAATGATTATCGGATGTTATGTCCGGCTCTTCCGGCAGGTGGGGTATAAAAATGTAATGTTCGTTTTTTAAAAATTATGTTCTAAAAAATGTTGTCCCCGGCGGGACGGAAAACAACATTTTTTACACCCCCGCAGGTGAGGAGAGCCGGGCATAACATCCGATAATCATTAATAATTTTAAATGATTATCGAATGTTGCACTTACCTATATAACGTCCCTGACGGAATAAAAAAGAACGAATGTTTTTTTGAAACATTGACCTGTTTTTTACATTCCGGCTGCGAGGGATAGCCGGGTATAGCATCCGATAAATCATTTAATTTTAACCCCACAACTTTTGTGGGTGAGTCTAAAAAAAGAACCGGTTTTTTCCTGAAAATAGAATAAGCTGCTCAAATTACTGAACAGCTTATTCTAAGTAATATATATGGCAGAATTTTATTTATACTGTTTTAAAACACAAAGAATGCAAACGCACAAAGCTTTTAAACTCCGCGTCTTTCCGTTTAAAATATAAATTATTTTTTGCGACACACTTATCGTATAAAATAATCTCGTTTTTATTTTTTCGGAGCCGCAGGTTGTTGCGGTTGCGGCTGTGATTGTTGTTCCGCGGGATTTGTCAAATTCGGGGAATTTAAATTCGGATCCACTTTCACGGCTTCTTGTTGTTGAGGCTCAACCTTGGGTTCCCTGACGGTCAGTTCCTGAGCGGAAGCAGCCAACCCGGCACAAATGATACTCAGTACAATAACGGCCCCCGCCAACGACCACGTTGCTTTTTCCAGAAAATCGGTTGTTTTTCGTACTCCCATAATCTGATTCGAAGAAGAAAATCCGGAAGCCAATCCTCCTCCTTTTGAATTTTGAACCAACACAATCATGATCAAAAGGACGGCCGCCAATAAAATTAAGATAGATATAAACAGGTACATTTTTTATAGTGTTTTTGTATTAGCAATCAATAACTCCAAAAATCGTATTTGATCTGCAAAGTAAATGTTTTTTTCCGGATATTTCAAATATAATTTTCGAATAATGTCGAGCCCCTTTTCGTAACGCTTTTGCTTAACGTAAATTTTAGCCAGCGTTTCCGAAAAAAATTCTTCTTTTTCCTCCTTATCCCGCTGATTCACAGGATTTTTTATATCATCGATTTCCGGATGTGCCTTGATGTGGATTTTCCCGCCTTCTTCATTTTCGGAGATAAAATTATCAATCAGTTCCTGATGCCGTAAACGCACATCTTCATTTGCGGATTCGATTTGTTCTGTTTGTTCGGTTTTTTCGTCTTTCTCGTGAGAGCTCAATAAAAACGATAAATAATCATACGATGCAAGCATTTTTTTGGGCAACGAAATATCTGCCGCTGCCAACGGATGATCAATTTCTTCTTCAATCCGGTCGGGTATATCTTCTTTTCCGGACAAAAAAGCATCAATCAATGCAACCGTTCGTCCGGCCAAATCAACGGTATTTTCAACAACCGAAACTTCTTTTCCCGGCTTCAACGGTTCTCCCTCGATATAATGAAACAACCGGCTTCGGTCTCCGACATACAGCGCCGTCGTTCTCAACTCCTGAGAAAAGCGTGTATCATTCACCGTTTGCAGGTTTTTCAGATGCAATATCCTTCCGGTCTGAAAATACGGATATATTTTCACCAAGGTATCCAAATCCGATAAAGTATCCCTGTTCAATAAAACAGGGTTCGTCATCAAAGCGTGTATTTCCTTATATATCATACTCCGTGAATTTAGTAGGCTGTTGTTCAAAGCCAAGACCTGTTTTCTTCCTCTTGATTCTAGATATTCGACTCTCGATTTCTCTCCTTACCAATTGGCAACGGTTGCATTAAAAATCATATCCACCAGGTCTTTTGTCATTTTATCCGTCAAGTCAGATTCCACAGACGATAACATCACACTGCTGTCAAATGTTTCGCTTGTGGAAAACGTCTGTTCAAAATCCTCGTTATGGTTCGTATTATTGGTGTAACGGACACGAACTGTCATCGTCAGCTTGGATGTCGCCGCAAAGTTATTGTCTCTCACTCCCAAAGAGGACACATCATATCCCACAATTTCTCCTTCCAAATGCAAATCACCGTTTTGAGGTATAAATCTTAATTTAGTCTGCCGGATATAAGCATTTCTCAACGTTTCGTTAAATTTATATTCCAATGGTGCGTAAATCAAATCCGCCTGATTGGTGAAATCCCTGATCGATATTGTTTTCACCTTGTCATAATTGATAGACGTTCCGGTAAATTTATACGAAACACTGCAATCAAAAAAGACGAGCAATAAACACAAGAGACAGACCACCCGGATATTCTTCATTACATTCTCCTCACTCCTCCAATTTATATTCTTTAATTTTCCGATACAACGTCCTTTCGGATATCTTCAAATCCCGGGCCGCATTTTTCCGTCTTCCGCCGTTGCGTTCGAGCGCTTTGAGAATCATTTCTTTTTCGACGTCCTCCAACGATTTGTTTTCCTCTTCTTCAAAAACATCGGCATCCATGATGTCGTGCTTTTCGGGATGATTGACCACCACTTGGGGTACGGGCTGATTCAACCGTGGATCTTCTGCCGGATAAAACTCGTCGGAAACATTTTGAGGCATGTTTCCCCGAACAATTCCATGAAACAACTCTTTCAATTCATTGATTTCCTTGCGCATATCAAAAAGAACCTGATAAAGAATTTCCCGTTCATTGCTGAACGTCCGGTTCTGATCCTTATCTCCTTTGAACACGGCAGGAAGTTTCTCCACTTTATCTTCGGGAAGATACTGTTTCAACATTTCCCCGGAGACTTCCCGATCGGTTTCTATGACTGATATCTGTTCCGTTACGTTTCTTAATTGACGAATGTTGCCGGGCCAATAATAGACGGTCAACACTTTTTGGGCATCTTCGGTCAACCGGACAGCCGGCATCCGGTATTTTTCGGCAAAATCTCCGGCAAATTTGCGGAACAGCAACAAAATATCTTCCGTTCTTTCCCTCAACGGCGGAATATGAATCCCGACTGTATTTAAACGGTAATATAAATCCTCTCTGAAACGACCGTCGGCAATTGCCTGCCGGACATTCAAATTCGTTGCGGCGACAATCCTGACATTCGTTTTTTGTACTTTCGAAGAACCGACTTTAATAAATTCGCCCGTTTCCAAAATCCTTAATAATCGAGCCTGCGTCGACATCGGCAATTCACCGACTTCATCCAAAAAAATGGTTCCTCCGTCGGCAACTTCAAAATATCCTTTCCGCTCGGACAAAGCGCCGGTAAAAGACCCCTTTTCGTGCCCGAAAAGTTCGGAATCGATCGTTCCTTCCGGAATGGCGCCGCAATTCACGGCAATATACTGTCCGTGCTTTCTCCGGCTGTAATAATGAATAATTTGCGGAAAATACTCTTTCCCGACCCCGCTTTCTCCGGTAATCAACGCCGAAATATCGGTCGGAGCGATTTGAAGAGCAATATCGATCGCCCGGTTCAATCCGGGAGAATTTCCGACAATGCCAAAACGTTGCTTAACTTGTTGAATATCAACCTTAGACATACTTCATCTTTAGCCATAATTACTTTTCCTGAACGATCCGGAACCAATAAACGACAAAATTACTTTTTTATTTTTGAAACGAAAATACTGACGCGGGATTTTTAATCCATTTTATATAAAAAAAATCACTCCTGATTGACTAAAAACGGTAAACGGTGTATAGTAAAGAACCGTACAGGCAGTTGCCGCCCGCTTCGCTGTCATAAATGCTTTGGACACGGTTACCCGCCGGCGACGATTTTGTTCCGACGCCGGCGGCATGCATGATGTTGCACTATTCGGGATCGCCGCCCAAAATATCGGGCATGATTTTACAAAATACTTTCGGAAAAATTCCATTATCCATGTTTTTGATGGCATGATGGACATCTTCTTCCGATGCCGATCCCCCGCAGGTTATATCGTTGATCGCTCATAACAATAAAATCGGTTATTTGCTGTGTGTATGTAATTTGGGGTTATGAGATTATAATCAAAACAGATACGCAAAAAACACAAAATTACACCAAAAAACCGTTCCGGTAAAAATGTTTTCAAGGCAAACACTGTCAATTGGCAATAAATGGGACCGTAATAGAAATAGATACGTTGTTCTGAGGCGGCGTTCCTGTTACCGCTTTTGCATAAATATTCCCTGCCGTATCGATTTTTATTTCCCATTCGCCATAATTGGCGACATGTGTTGACGAAGTTCTATCAATGGACGGCAACCAATTGCCCTTTACAAGACCGATTTTAATAAATTCAGAAATCCAGGGTCTATTTGCTCCCGAATTGAAATTCATATTTATTTGAACAGTCGTCGGATTTGTAACCGAAAGTCCTCCGATAGTGCCGGTTCCTTCTACATTTGTTATATAACCGCTGACTTTCAGGCATCCGTATTGATTCGCTGCATTTTGTCCGTTTTTTACAACATCGTTTAGTGCTTGTTGGTCGGCATCGGCTTGACTTATCAATGACACATACGTGTTTTCGGGAATAACGTATGAATATTTGTAGACAATACAATCCGAAGTACAATTATCGGGAGTAAAGGTTTGACTTTGTCCGGTATTGAAGTACTTTGCCCGGGTATCATAACCATACTCAAACCGGTTCAATAGTTTTTGTTCGTTGTCGTAAATACTTTTCAATCGTGTGAAGTCATCATATTCATAAGTTGTTTTTACGCCTCGCGGGTCGGTTATTGATAAAAGACCGACTAAAGGACGATATGTATAAGTGGTTATCTGAGCGGCGGAAAGCGAACTTTGTTTACGAAGGTCGTTTAACTTATCGACATCGCTTTGTGCAAGTGTAGTTTTATCGCCGAAACTTTCGACAGTGTTTATCAAACTGTTTACCAACGCGAATGATGCATTGTCTATTCCGGCCACCGGATATTTGTTTTTGTACGACCATACAATATTGGTAACCAATTCGTCATTTTTACTGTAAGACAATATATTTCCGTTTCTACTGTCGTAATTGAGAACTGTCAAATTTTTCTGAAAAGAATTGGTTCCTGTTCTACTCCATTCTTCATAAGGCATAGGTATGGACGATTTGTTTATCGTGAAGTTTTTATATTCAATCTTTGTTTCAATAACATTCTGCATGGTATTTGTTCCGTATCCGTTTCTTTGAATCAATTTGGAAACAACCGGATTAATGCGTTTGCCAGCCAAAGTCGCCATCATGGTATTGGATGTATTATCGAAAGGATATTTAAAAACAGAATACTCCTTGATTGTACCACAGTCCGTTTTTACCGAATCCGGATACATATCGCCGAAGTTGTCGGTTTGTGTGTTATCGGTCTTATAGGCATACCGGGTTACGGTACTCACAGAAGTTCCGTTAAAGAACCGCTCATCCGTTTCCTGTGTTAATAAATTATCGGAAAAATAAATCTCATAGGCATTCCCCGCTATTATCGTATTTGCATTACGACATGGTTGAATGATTGTATAATCAAACCCTCTCACTTTTAAATTATTATTACTTTGATATTGATAGGATTTTCGCTCCATTAAAGTTGCAGACTCATTATATACCGATTGTTCTTTTATTTTACCTCGCTTGAACCCGAAACCGGTATAAGAGTCAAAAGGGCTGTGATTTATACACAATGTGCCTGCATACCCTACATCGGGAACATCATTATAATTATAGTATTTATATTCCGTATAACCATTTCCCTCGGTTTGTTCCATTACATTGGAATATTCGATATGCGTACCCAAAAAATTGGACATCGGAATAATGGGATTTATATTGAATACTTTTTCATGGTAGGTTGCACTTGCCAATGTTTTCGTTTTCCAAACCGGATAAAAAAATACAGGTTCAAATAAAAGTATGCCCGAAGAAACATTGGAACCTGAACTCCGTTTATAGAAATATTTTTTTACCATGCGATTTCCATTAATATCATTATGCGCTATCTGTTTAATTCTCAAACCGCTGATAGTTCCGGTATCGGTTATCAATGATTTATAATTTGTAGTTTCATTGCAGACTTTTTGAGAATAATCGTGCAACTCATAGTCAAAAGCAGAAATACCGCCGGTCGGATAAGTTATTTTCTTTAATATACCGTACTGTGCATACTCTTTGTCGGGAGTTCTTGTGGTTGCGTGATTCGGAAAATCGGCAGGATACCTGTAATTGCCGAATTTATCCCCTCTGTAATAACCCATTAAATCGACAGAATCGGAAAGAAAATAAGGCATATTATCTTTTTTGTAGTATTCAAATTTATATTTCCTGTCACCTTGACTTATGTACATCGAATCTAAAAACAACCTTTTATTAGGGTGTGGATTATATAAAAAAGTAATCTTGTTCCGTAATGAATCGTTTTGATAAATGTTTATATCTTGTAATCGCCACCATTGTAACTGATTTAATACATATTTAAAATCATCGGTCATATTGCCTTTGGGAGTGTATAATTGTGTGCTTCCGTCCTTTGAATGAATAACATACCAAAAATTATCCTGAAACACTCCTGTATACTGATTTCCCGGTATATTTCCATAATTTTCCCAAAATTTAGTGCTTAGGAAACCGTCAAATTTGTATTTTAATGCTTCTCTGCCAAATGTATATGCATTCAAACCAATTCTTTCGCCCGAAGCAGATTGAATTTCGTTCAAATAAGACGGAGCGGTTAATTGACCTGCTACGCTGAGTCCATTTTCCGTTATAGTAGGGGAGTAACAAGCAGGATCTAACCCGTCTCCGTTTTCTTTTGTATAATCGACCACACCCGAGGAAAGATAAAAATTTGCTTGATACGCACCCCGCGTGTACGACAAAGAATATAAAACATTGCCGTATTTATCTTTTACCTCTGTCAAGTACCAGGCATTGGCAATGATTGCATGGGCATCCATAGTCCCGGTCCCGGAATAGAAATAGGTTTGATTAAAAAAATCGGGAAATGTATATTCTATCGCATTTTGAGTTCCTCCGAACGTGTATGCATTTCCTTTATCGTCCGTAATCTTTATTTTTCCGATCACTTTGGGATATTTCCATCCCATTATATCTCTGCCGACTTTTTCAAATCCCATGGGATACACATTGTCAGCCATGTTGATCTCCACTTTTAAATTACTTTCCGATTGCACTTTCCACTTCCCGTCTTGACCCAGAAAAAATTTTCCCGTCATTCCCATAAAATTAAAAGTGAAAATATCCGGTTCTAAATCTGTCAGATAACTTAGCGTCGATGAACCCCAAACGCTTTCTACTATTTGTTTCAATTTGTTTTCGGTACTCCAATTAGATGTATTAAGCGTATTATAATTGTAATAATAGCCGGGAGTTGCGGCATTCGAAGAATTTTTTGCGTTTCTCCAATCCATTTCATCCGGACAAGCCCCTTTTACTGTCCGGGTAACAATCCCGCCGCAACTAAGCGACCAGTTTTGCCCCACCCAACCCGGAATGTCGTTCACTCTGACGCCGGATGCATCGTAATTTAAAGCAATGTCCAACTGCACTCCTCTTTCATTCATGGAATGCAGCGGGATACTGATCACCGGGCTGCCGGTGTATAAACTCACGGGTACATCGCCATACTTTCCCAGTGAGGCCGCATCGGGAGTTTGAATGTTTTTCGGCAATTCGATGGATTGCCCTGACACCATCCAACTGCAAAACAGCAACGGAACTGTAAATATTGTTCTCAAGTTAATTATACTTCTATTGACTGCCCGATACGATTTAAAAATATTCTTCTTCATTTTATTTTTAATTTAACTAAATTACTTATATTTTATTTCTCAAAATAACCATTCTTCTTTTCTTTTGACCTATTGTCATTGATACAGACAGAACCTGCTTTCAGTCTGACATGAGCAGAACCTGTACTTAACAGTACCGCTTGTTTTGCTACTGTACATTAAGGCTTCCTCATTTTTAAAATCCCGGAACCTTTTTTCCGGTACAACTTGCCGCTTCTTTTGACGGAAAGAGTATCATTCAAAAATGTATAATTAAACATATTTGATCGTAAAGATATCAGATACTTTAAAAACATTCCTGCCATAAAGATGCACAAACATTTCCTCATCATAACAAACATATTTGTATCATTTATAAATGGATGCGATATATATATATTCCCTTCTTTATGATACCATAAAACAATCGGACTTCCGCCGGCATACATTACCTAATACGCCGCATTGCCGCTGTAATCCTCTTTCGAGGTGAATAATACATCGGATGGGGAAATCTGCCCTACTGTCTCCGGCGGAACCGTCACCCCTTCTTTGGCCGTTGTCGTCGTAACGGTGCGTTTCATCCCCGAAGCGTCGTAACCGTAGTTGATGCCGTGTCCCTATTTGAACTGCATGGCTTCGGTTTTTTCGTTTGCATTAATAATAACTTTTTATGTTTTATTTTTATCTCATCACTAACTTTGAAACATTGCCTAATAAACTTATTTCTTACGTATCTTATCAAGATATTTTTGATTATAATATTTTTCATTCGTTACTTTATTAACTAAACTGTCTCGGCTATATAAAAAATGTACATTTGTAACACTATAAATTTCATATCCATAGAGATTTATAGAGTCTGTAATTAATTCATCATTAACGATTATATATTTAATTGCGGTATTGCTGTATAATCCTACATAACGTTTTGAATATCCTAAAATTGAATCATTTCTTAGAATAATAAATTTATTACTGCTGTCAATTTTAGCCAATTTCTCCATCATTTCTAAAAAACTACAACTATCGCAATCAACAGAAGGCAAAAAACGATATACTTGTATCTTATTAGTTGAACAACAAGTTATCATACCCATTGTCATAATTACTATAGGTAAAAATATAAATAGTTTATTCTTCATATTATTTTTCATTTAAAATCATATATCGGCCCCCAAGTTCCATAACGACCATCCGAAGTTATTCCTTCTTCTCCCATATTTAGAATTAATGCACTATTAATTAAATTTATATTATTGATTGTAACTATCGGAATTGCCGATGCACCAAGAACTATAAATGCATTTGTCATCGAGGGGTTATCTCTTGATAATACGCTTCCCGATAATTTAGGTTCCCATTATAGGCATATTGCGCTCTATATGCTGAGATTTCAGAGTTTACGTTATAACCGTCGGAAGGATTACCTTTTTTATCGAAACTATATTCTCCTCGTGCAATTTGTCCTCCATGTCTGGATTCATGTATCTTACTGCCTGCATTACCTTCCGTATAAATTGCTATAACATTATGACCTGCAGCATTAGTTCCATCCGGAGCAGTAACAGGATTACTCTTTCCTGCCGGATTATTTTTATCGGAAGCGTTAGCATATCGAAATTCTACACTTTCATTCTTGCGCATGTCTGATATATCCGATTTTGAACTTTTCAGTTCCGAGATTCTGTCTCGTCGGTCTCCAATGTCTTTGCCCGCTTTTTCTAATGATGATAAGGGAACCATAATGTCAATAAAAACATTTTTTATTTTTAATGATATGCCTTTTGTCTGTCGGACAACATGTCCTTTTGAATAGGTTCACGGACGGACAACATGTCCGCCGTGGTAGGATTTTATTTTGCTTACTTCAAATAAAGTTTATTTATTTTATCGTTTTCTTCACTATCCTTAAAAATCAATTTTTTATCGTTGATTTTTAACATCACATTATCAAATATCCTATATGAAAATAAGGAATCGTTTAAATTAATGGTAATCTTTACCAATTCTCCCGGTTGTGCCTGAACATTTATTTCTTCTGTTTGCAAAGTGTAATAAGTCGGCTGTATTCCTCCCGTATATTTAATCCATTTTGGTTGTTTTTCAATCTTAAAAAAAAGACTGCTAAACGGGTTTTCGGGATAAATACAGTACGAACCCTTCTTTACGGGAGGAGATATGAATGCCGCTTCTGAAGAATTTATTGTATCCGGTTCCAATCCAAGTGATATGAGAAATTCATTTTTAGTTATTTGTAGAGGTTCGTCCGATAATTCAGGGTGCAATTCTAAGTAATTATTACCATTAATATATGGCGTTACTAAAAAATCTTTACTTTCATATTCGTACCGACTTCTTTTTTGAACGATAACTAAATTTTGACAGATTTGACTGATTGAGTCTGAGGTACTAACCCTTTCTATTTCCAGCGGAATAATATTGTTTATTATTCGACTGTTGAGAACGACAGTATTTTTATCAACGAGACTCCAGCTGCCATCGGAATACTTATTAACAATAGAAGAACCATAGCACGAAGACGTATAAATAAATATTTAATCAGAATATAATTCAAATTTGTATAAATATTTCCTGCTGCTATATATGCCTCCTATATTTGATGGTGTTTGACAGCTTAAAAAAATGAAAATTGCCATCATACAAAATAATAAAATTTTCATAGTTGTTATTATTTTTGCCGCAATGTCTTTAAAATATCTTGTGGTTTTCTGCCCGGATAGTTCATCTCTATGTATATATACTTTCCCCCTGATTGAATTCCCAATACCCAACGCCCATTGACATCGTTTAGAGAATTAGGGTTCTCAAAATCGGAAAGAGATCGAAGAGACGATTTATCATACGAAAATTGACGACCATACGCTTTTTCTTCTCCCGGAATAAAATTGCCTCCATATCCTACTGTAGTTTTACCACCATTTTTCCACAAATCATATCCGTGAGAAGATTCATGTATGCCGTTGGACACAGAACCATTTCCTGCAATATCCATAACTGCCACACCGTTTTCAATACCTGTATATCCCACATCTTTATCAGTCATATTGTAAGTGAATGCTTGTTCCTTCGTTTCGCCCATCGCCGTTAATTCAGAAATTCCGGCGTTGAGATTATCAATATTTGCCCGCATTCCCGCAGCTTTAGCTTGGTCTTTTGATACATCCTTATCTGCCTCTTGATTCTTGGCAATTTTAGCGTTTAGTTTATCCAAACTCTTTTGTTCAGATTTTGCTTTATTGTCCATTTCTTGTTGCAACTTTTTTGCATATTCTTCGTCTTTCGTTTCGTTCCAGTATTTTCCGTCGGGGTCAAATCTATTCATCGGATTCCCGCCGCACCATAAATACGGGGATTCCCACGGTCGTTTTTCCGCCAACGGTTTTTATCATACAGATATTCCGTCTTCCGACTGTCGCCGTCCACAAACGCTTGAGAAATCCTATTATAGGTATAGCCCTCTCTTGCATGGATTTCGATAAATTGGAATAAATATTGCAATTTATGCATTGTTAACAAAACATATATTTATATATCTTATTATACATTTCTTTATATCATTATGGACACTGGTCACAGACTCGCACCAACCGTTCCGAACGAAGAGTTTCACTTGCTAATCACTAACTTTAAAACATTATCCCATAATATCATCGACCTAAAAAATCGTTATAATCTTTATTTAAATACCAATCATCTTTATATTTTTCAAAAGTAAATGACAATTTTTCTATTATTTTTTTATCTGTTTCATCCTTTATTTTCATATAAAATGGTGGTGCATCAATTTCATAAGGATTTAAGTAAATATTACCCTCATTATCTTTACCGATAAGATAAACATTATATTTTCTAAAGTTATTAATGATTTTTATTAATGCAGATTCAGTTAGTATTTTTTGTTCTTTTTTTTCAAAAGAACATTCAATATTTATTATTTTATTTAATAGTGTGTCATATTTCACGAAATAAAATACTGAAGCTCCATCTTTAATCAAATAATTACAGAAAATGCTATCTTTATTGTCCAAACTGATTAACGTATTATTAAAATCAGACAAATCTTTACAATTATATTGATTCATAATTTTGTTTATCTCTGACTCGGATACTTCCAACTTTTTCGATCTTTCTATTCCAAGCAACTCTATTTTGTTTATTTTAATTGAATCGGAAAAATATGATGCAAATTGAACTTGAAAAACAGAATTACTGCTCAATCGGAAAAAATCAGAATAAAGCTTATTTCGATTACTATTTTCATCTGTTATTCCAAGTTCAATATAAACAGGGAGTATACGGACAAATTGATATGCATTGACAGTTCCATTTTCATCATACAAATTAAATGCTTTTGAATAAATAAAAATATCTCTGAATCGTCTGTTCCTTTTAGTGCAATGGAAACTTAATCCGGGCATTGGCTTTAATGAGTTATCATTCATCTTTATGACATCTTCTTTATCATTACACACCGGAATAAAGTGTATTTCATAATATCCATCCTGATGATCCTGTTGATAATAATAAAAAAATCCGTATCCTTTATATATATTACCTATGATTCCTGTACATTGTTTTTTACAAGAAACTGTCAGTAATAGAAAAAGTACTGCTACTATTATTGTCATTGTTTTATTTTCTTTTAGCATAAGGGCCATATTTATGTCTTCCGCCTTTTTCGTACGGAGTCAATAGAGCACCTTGTTGATTTCTTTCGACTTCTAATGTACCTACTGCCGTTTTTATTCTCGGAATTTTACTGTATTGAAGTATATAATATTGATAATGACTTCTGTCTAATATTGAATTTCGACTACTTCCCATCAGGTCCCTTTCATAACCTGTATGTACTATCGGAGGCATTGGTCCCAGATTAAGACCATCTTGCTCATCATATCTGTCTGCCAGTCCCAAAAAATGCCCTGTTTCGTGCATAACGACATTATTATTTGCATCCGAATAGATTTCACCTGTATTACCAGTATAATGAATGCCATCTATAGTTTTTCCTTTAACATGAGATCTGTCTTCATCTGTACTTATTTTATTATTAAAGTCCAAAAGATTTTCACCTCTGCTTAAATCAGCTGCCGTCATATCTTTACTATATTCATAATTAATATTAAAAGAAACCTTTACACCTCCAATAGTTTTAGACTTATACATACTTTTGGCTAATTTGTTTAAGTCAGAAGCTTTTTCTGCAGAAGCATTTTCACCGGTTATATAAATTTTTGCCTCTATGGTCAATCCTGTTACGTTTCCGTCATCATCCCTTTGAAAATGTATGGTATAATCCCTTCCGTCCGGGTCAATTGCATTCATCGGATTCCCGCCGCACCACAAATACGGGGACTCCCACGGACGTTTTTCCGCCAACGGATCGGGTTGCCAGGGTCTCACCACTGCCTGATCATACATTCTTGCCCCAAAATCATACCAATTTAATCCGAAATCGCTTTGGAACTCTTTCCCGTTGTACTTCTCTTTACTTGCCAGAGTTTGTGTATCGGTGCCCGGATTGGTGAATTCGATACCCGACGGGTAATAATGCGTGTAACCCACATTTGTGCCGTCGCCTTTGGATTCATACCGCACGCTGCCCAAATGATCTTTCAGCGTGTAGTAATAAACCCAATCACCCGTCACCCCGTATTGGCGGTTGATGTAGCCTTCGGGAGTGAAAAGACGCGAAACGCCCGTACCCAAGTTCTTGTTGCATTTAATATTCTTGACAGCTTCCACCCCCCTCTCCTTGCGACTGAGACCAGTATTGACGGTTGTTTTGATGATGTCAATGACGCATAGGCGAAGGACGGGGAAATTTCTGCTGATTCTTAGAAATGTATAAAAAAAGAATCTGTTTCTTCCCCTTCTTCATCAACCATCTTAATATTAAGATTACAGATATAGTTAATAATATTGGGTACTTCTTTTTTATCCCAAAGTGATAACTTTTCAATTCTTTTAATTAAATCTGCCTTAGAAAAAATAAATTTATCCCCATTTATTAAATTATTATCTAATGAATAATCTAAAAATAATATACTTTCTCTAATATAAAAAAGATCCGAAAAATGCCAAATAAACGCTTGTGTTTCAAATTCATCATCATCAAAGAGAATTTCTCCAACAACTTTATTATCACAAATACTTACTTTTTTTATATACCCTCCAAAAATATAAAAAAAAGAACATAAAAACCTTACTATATACTTTGAATTATTCATATTTCAATTTTAATTTACACCTGGAATTATCCAAATATGCCTGGCTTCTATACTTGTCCCAAGTCCTTCAACATGAACATGAGGAGCAACACCGGAACCTTTGACTCCTTGTAAATCGACACGAACATTTCCTCCAAATTGTTGTACTACTTTTTTTAAATCGTTTAACTCTTGCTGTGTTAATTTAGAACCGGGTTTAGAAAGTATTTTTACAACCTGTTTAAGGTCTTTTAATGATTTTATTATATTCCCCCCTTTGAAACCGGGAGTAGGAGCAATCCCTCCAATCGGTGCAATTCCCGTTATTTTACCGGCTCTGTTAACATTCCAAACGGCCCCGTTAGGATCAGTATAAGTAGATCCTATCCCTAATGTATAATACCCTAAAGTACCCCAAAAAGTAGTGATAGGTGAATGAACATCTTCTCCATTATTAACACTTTGAATAGGGTATCCTTTTATTTCTACTTCATCAGCCGAAGCAAATGTAACATCATCTCCTTCTCCCGGTATTCTCCAAATTTCCTCTCCTTTAGTATTTACCCCTATAGTATCACATCCCGTCGGGTCGATGTAACGAATCGGATTATTCACACACCACGAATACGGGCTTGTCCAAGGAGTGTCTTCCGCCAACGGGTCTATTTGCCAAGGTCTTACCACGGCCGGATCATAACCGCGTGCCACAAAATCATACCAATTCAATCCGAAATCGGTTTGTAATTCTTTATCGTTATACCGCTCTTTGCTTTGCAGCATTTGCGAGTTTGTACCCGGATCGGTGAATTCGATACCCGACGGGTAATAATGCGCATACCCCACATTCGTGCCGTCGCCTTTGAATTCGTACCGCATGCTGCCCAAATGATCTTTCAGTGTATAATACACTGCAGGGAGGGTTTTTCCGAACTCGTGTAGCTTGTCATAAATACGCTACGCTCAACAAATATCTCCATATTCGGAATCATTTTTGTTTAAAAGTATCTTAAAAAAATTATTTTTCCCAGCAGGAAACACAAAGCACAATGCCTTCTTTCCCTAAATTATACATATCTTCGGATGAAAATTCCATGTTACATTGTCCTTCATATTCATAAAGCATCCAAACGGATATATCATTTCTGGTTACCCCAATTACTTCAAGTTGCTCATATTTGTCTTTTAATATGGATAGAAAATAATCAATAAAATGTATATATTCATCATCGTCTTTTTGCTCAATCCCAAATTCCCAACCTGCATGGGGAGAATTGGATTTTACACCTAAAATTCCATTTATCATATCATACTTGTCTATAGAAGTATCGATTTGCAAACTATAATATAACATATCATTCTATTTCAGAAAATCATTTGCATTTAATCCTGTATTATACGTCTTACCCTTAAATGGACTATCTTTCGTCCCTTGCAACACTATCTTTCCATTTATAACAGTTACATCCGGATTTGTTCCAACCATTTTGGACACTGCCCAAATGATCTTTCAACGTGTAATACACTGCAGGGAGGGTTTTTCCGAACTCGCGTAGCTTGTCATAAATACGCTACGCTCAACAAATATCTCCATATTCGGAACCATTTTTGTTTTAAAGTATCTTAAAAAAATTATTTTTCCCAGCAGGAAACACAAAGCACAATGCCTTCCTTCCCCAAATTATACATATCTTCGGGTAAAAATTCCATATTACACTGACCTTCATATTCATAAAGCATCCAAATAGAGATACTGTCCCGAGTCACCCCGATTTTTTCAAGTTTCTCGTATTTTCCTCTTAAAAGCGAAAGAAAATAATCGATAAAGAAAAATTCAGCATCACTTTCACCTTCCTTAACTTCTAAACCCCAGCCGGCTGTGGGTGAAAAATTTGATTTTACTTCTAAAATATTATTAATGGCAATTATTTTATCATCAGTAAAAGCATCTATTCTTAAGCTATAATAATACATTTCATCTTATTTTTAGTATGTCTTCTAAATTACTCATCTCCATTTTATTTTAAGAAGTCGTTCGCATTCAAACCCGTATTGTAAGTTTTTCCTCTAAAACCACCTCCAGTTCCTTGTAATACTATTTTGCCATTAACAATAGTAATATCTGGATTGCCCCCTACTATTTTAGATAATAATCCTTTTCCTCCTGCAGCTGTTAAAATATCTTTTTTATCACATCATGAAATAAGCTTTTATCAACTTCTCCAAAACCTTTGATGAATAACCTGGATAAACTCTTGCCATTACTTTTTTTTGCGAGCTGGAATGCATTCAATCCCGTTATACGTCCCGAAGCATCAACATTCCAATCACCGTAATAATGAGGGTCAAATCCTGCGAGATTTGAAACCAGAGAAGACGCATCCAAGAATTGTGCTGCATCATAACCGATACCGTACAGTCCGCCCATTCCTCCTGCATAGTTATACACAAATGCTCCCGGATAACCTTGTCCCGTTAACGATACAGGCTTCAGATTGGCATCAAAAGATTTGCTGACGGCTGTTACTTCCCCGCTTTCAATGGTTGTATAACTCGTATAGAATTTTCCTGTGTTGTCGTTATAAGTCAGATTTGCCGTAAATTGGGCATCCGTGGCATGATTCCAACCCGAAAAATCATAATATTGTGCATTACGGCCGACGGAATTTATAAACTGCCGTATCAATTCGGGGTTATTCGTACTCCAATAATCCCTTCCGTCCGGATCAATTGCATTCATCGGATTTCCGCCGCACCACAAATACGGGGACTCCCACGGACGTTTTTCCGCCAACGGGTCTATTTGCCAAGGTCTTACCACGGCCGGATCATAACCGCGCGCCACAAAATCATACCAGTTCAGCCCGAAATCGCTTTGGAGCTCTTTGTCGTTGAAGCGTCTCCTGTCGACCAACTGCTTTCCCGATCCCTCCAGATCGGTGAACTCCACTCCGGAGGGATAGTAATGCGTGTTACCGATGTTTGTGACATCCCTTTTCGCTGCCGCGTGATTGTATCGCGTGGTATTGTTAAAACTATCCTTCTTCTATTATAATTATCTTTTTCAAAGAACTCTTTCTTTTTATTTGTATCACCACGTGATGCAATCGCGCGATAGCGAAAGGCAGACATGTTGTCTGTCCTTTGTTTGTTCAAAAGGACTTGCAGTCCGACTTTTACTCCGATTCCGGGATTTCGGGATAATAAGAGAAACATAATGTCAATAAAAAACATTTTTTATTTTCAGTGATATGACTTTTGTCTGACGGACAGCATGTCCTTTTGAATAAGCTCACGGACGGACAACATGTCCGCCGTAGCAGATATTCGTACCTTTTGGTTTGTTTTTTCGGCGTTATTTGCAGGGTGTTATTTGCAGCCCAAATAAATTTTTTCAAAAAGGTATCTAACAATTTTATCATGATCTCCATTGATCGCTAATGCCAACGGATAATTTCCTTTTTGAGTTTTTATATGCAAATTAGCTCCTTTTTCTACTAAAGAAACAACCAAGTTAAAGTCGCCGGTTTGAACAGCTAAATGCAATGGAGTTATGTCATTTTCATCCCCAATGTTAACATCTGCCCTATTTTCAATTAAAAGTTTTGCCATTTCTAATCGTTCTAAAGATATAGCTAACAATAATGGCGTAGCACCATCATTGGTACGTGCATTAATGTCGAAAGTATGAGTTTTAATAAATTCTAAAAGCCTTTCCGGAATACCGGAATACACAATAGCATGAAGTATTCCTTCTCCTTCATTATTGACTAAAGTTGTATCAGCTCCGTTGTCAAGAAAAAATTTGTATGCTTCACTCCCTTTATCACTAATAGCATATAACAGCAAAGAATCATTGTCTTCATCTGCAAAGCGATGATTAATGTCATATTGATCTCTATTTTTTTTAAGGAAATCAATATCATTACACGCGATTGCGTCTTTCAAATCTTCTTCAAAATTATTCATAATTATTTTTTTAATAGTTATCAGGATTATAATCTTCTAATAATTGTTTTAGAGTTCTATCTCCACTTCCTTTTTCTTTAGCATCATGAGCTTCTCTTCTTGCATCAGGACCTTTTGCTTTTTCTAAATCTTTTTCTAAATCTTTTGCTCGTTTTTCAGATGCTTTTTGATTATCTCTTTCTTCTTTTGCCTTTTCTCTCGCTTCTTTTTTAGGATTTACTTTTTTATTTGTTTCATTTTCAGATTGATTTTTGCCTTTTAAATCATCTTTCGTATTTCCACTTTCCGTGTTATCCTTAATTTTATTTACGGCAACATCCATTGTCAACTCAATCAATGTCGCGACAAATTTAACCTGCGAAATTTTATTGTCAATAAAAGTTCCGATGGCATTCCCCACTTCACTCAACGACGGCAGAGGCGGAGGATTGGTAGAAATCGGCGGTGCTGCCGGAATCGGAGTTGTTACGGGAGGCATCGGAACCGCCGATGGTAGAGGCCCGAACCATCTTCTCTCCAAATCAACCCATCTGACCGGATTATTTCCACACCACGCATACGGGCTTATCCAGGGAGTGTTTTTCGCCAACGGGTCAGGCCCGGTGAACCGGCCGAGTGCGGGATCGTACCAACGTGCCGAATTATCGTACCAATTCAATCCGTGCATCATATCCAATTCCAAGCCGTTGTATTTGTCCGGTTGTACCGAAGCTGTATTTCCCATTTTTGCATAAGGCATTCCGAAAGGATAATAGTCCGTTGTTTCCGATAAAGCATTGTTTTCGTCCACTACACTACCGCACGAATGTTTCCCGAATAATCTTTGTAGTAATAGTTGTAAACATATTTGTCATTTTTCTTTGAAATATAATCGCCGGGCGTTAATCTCATTTCAATTTGGGAAGACATTACCCCCTGCTTTTTATCCCATCACTAACTTTGAAACATTACCATATTACCAAATCCATACCATCTCGTTTCAAGTCGAAAAAATCCTTAAAATGGATACAATCAATTTTATGTTTTCCATTCTTAATAATAATTCTTGTTGCATATATATAACCTAGTAATAAAGTTGAATGATTTTTTTCTTCTTCTCTAATTTCAAGAATATTCCATTCCGATACTAATTTCATCATGTATTTTGTAAATATCATTTTATTATGAGCAAATTTATATCGTCCATTATCTTCAAAATAAGACAGTGTATCTTTTTTATTCCAAAATGAAAAATAATAATCACCTTCTATACCAGGGTATTCCAATAAAAAAATGGTATCATTTTTTGTGGAAAATTTTAATTCTTTATACCAATTGACAGGTTGAATATAAAGACGAAATGAATTATAATCACTTGCTGACATAGGACAATTAAAGATATCATCTGACAGACTAATCATACGCTTGTTATAACTTCCACAAGAAATCACAAACTCTCCCAATATAATAACTGAAATCAACAATCGCATTTTCATTATTATCTCCTCCTATTATATATAAATGGGGTTGATAATAATAAAATACCTTTTACGGAACCATTAGACTGAGTGTAAAATAAACTTACGTTTCCATTTATAATTCTTGTTCTTTCATCGCCAATATTTTTGCCGTTAATTGTACCGTAAGTATAATGTGTTCTTAAGGAAATGCCGTTCTCTGCCCTTAATTGATTTTCTATATGTGTTGCATATTTTTCTGAATTAGGAATATTTACAGAATTGCCATTTATGTCAGTAACAATAGCCCAAGTACTATTATCAAAAGTACCGTTCCAAATATCCTGAATATGAGCCATTTCATGTCCTAATCCTATATAAGCAGGACGAGATAAGGATCCTATTTCGTTAACACTACCATTAATGGAATTAGAATTCCATTTTATAAAAGCTCCGTTAGGGTCAGCAATATTATTTCTTCCCTGTACGATTTGTACGGTATTAGTTGAATTCATCAACTCACCGACTAAGGAATTTCCGACATTTCCTCCTGTACGCAAATCATTCACTGCAGTAGTTAAACTGTTTAGATACGCATTACTGCCTGAATATATTTGTCCATCAGCCCCGATAAAACCATAATTTCCATTTGCATCCTGTCCATAATAATATCTCTCACTATTGAAACTTGTAGTGCCATCAGGATTAGTTATGGTGGAATTAATAGCATATGTAATGCTATCCCCTCTTAAATCCACCGCATTTACCGGATTATTTGCACAATAGGCATAAGGACTTATCCACGGATACTTTTCTGCCAACGGATCCATAGTAGTAAATTGAAAACGCGAAGCATCCAAATTCCGTTTCCAATAATCCAGCATATTCAGCCCGAAATCACTTTGAAATTCTTTTCCGTTATACCGCTCTTTGCTTTGCAGCGTTTGCGAGTTTGTGCCCGGATCGGTAAATTCGATACCCGACGGGTAATAATGTGTGTAACCCACGTTTGTGCCGTCGCCTTTGAATTCGTACCGTACACTGCCCAAATGATCTTTCAGCGTGTAGTAATAAACCCAATCACCCGTCACCCCGTATTGCCGGTTGATATAGCCTTCGGGAGTGTAAAGACGCGAAACGCCCGTACCCGATCCGAAATACACCGCGTTGCCGCAATAATCCAACCCCGAATGATACAGCACACTGACGCTCGCTGTCGTTCCCATCGGTACCGTTACCCCTTCTTTGGCCGTATAGGTGTCAACCACCCGTTTTGTTCCCGAGGCGTCGTAACCGTAATTGATGCCGTGTCCCTGTTTGAACTGCATGACTTCCGGCAGATTCAATACATTATAATTGATTTTGGCAATGCCTTTATTATAATCTGTCGTCATGTTCCCGTTTTTATCGTACAGGTATTCCGCATCCCGGGTATCGCCGTCCAAAAACGCCTGGGAACCGTAAAGCGTCAAACCGCCCGATCCGGTGTCGCGGATGCTTTGAACACGGTTGCCCGAATAGGTGTAACTCAAGGAATTGACGGATACCGCTCCCTGATTTCTCATCCCCGAAACGGGCACCGAGTTCCGGTACAGAAACGTCACGTTCCCCTGTTTGTCGTACCGGAAAGATTCGTCGAAAAGATTATTGTCCGTAACGGCGGACGGGGAGCTTCCTTCCCCGTAGTATGAATCCGTCAACAGGTCCAGTCCGTCATACGAAAACTTGTAGGTGCGGTAAAACGGTTCCCGGTCCACCTTCCATGTCACCGCCGAGATATTCCCGTTGTACCGGGCGGTTGTTCCCGACGGGGCATCCTGATAATACAACGACTCCGCGAAGCGCGGACTGTTGATGCTTTTCAGCCAATCGCGGATGTTGTAAGCGTAATTGACCGTCTCCGTGCCGTTGTGCAGTTTCTTGGAGCTTAACCGTCCCAAATCGTCATACGCCTGCTCCGACATCAGCACCTCGTTTTGATTGTCGATTTTATGCCAAGTCTTGGTCAGGCGTCCGGCGTGATCGTATTCGTAACGGTATTGTTCGGTGATGTTCCCCCTGCCGTGAACGAGCAACCGCTCCGTCGGATTGCCGACAAAATCGTAGCTGACGTATTCCTTGTCGACTCCCCCCAGATGATTGACCGATTTGGTCTGCACCGGCCGGCCTTTGCCGTCGTAATACATCGCCGTGACGATTTCCCTGCCGCTGCCGTCAAGCATTTTCACCCGTGTGCCGACCAACAATCCTTTGGCCGGACACGACGGATATTGTGCGTTGACGTATTTCTCCCCGTAGCCCGCTTTCGTTTCGTAATCTAAATTCTGTCTGAAAACGGGATCCCGGTTCAGCAAAAACTCGTAATCGTCGTAATAATTCACCGTCAGCACTTTGTCCGGCGTTACCGTCGGCGGTGTATTCCATGTGTAACCGTAATTTCCGGTGCCGGCTTCTTCTTTCACCACAATTGATTTGAATTGTGTCTGCAGGTCTGCGTGACTTGTTGTTGAGGCATAAATTCCCGATAAGATCACCCGACCGAAAGCGTCGTATTTGTTGAACGACCATTCCGATTTGAGCCGTTGGTTTCCGTCCTGGGTCAGGATCAGCCGGTCGGCTTTGTCATATACGAAATATACGGGGTCACAGCCCGGCAGTTTCTTTTCGGTGCAGCGCATCCGGTCGTCGTATTTATAGGCATAGGCGTAAAGCCCCAAAATATAGTCGTCCGTACCCCACGTCTTATCTGCCGTCAATGCATCGGATGCCGACGGAGGCAGCACAAACCGTTTGTTCCCGAAATCGTCGTACACATAATACGTGTCGTGAAGGCGGTTGTTGTCGCCCGATTGTGTTTTATCGGTCATCCGGGTCAGCACAACCCGGCCGAGCTTGTCTTTGAATTCGTAGGTATCGTTGCCGTCTTCGTCCGTTGTCCCGGTCACGTACAATTGACCGGGTGAATAATTGCCGTTTTTGGACAGTTTTCCGTCGGAAGTCACGAAATAACATGCACAGGATTGAACGCCCGAAGCGGTATTGGTCAGGTATTCCGTTTTCACGGGATGTCCGCCGTCCGCACGCCATGCCGTACCGGGCCCGTACTGACTTGTTATACGGTTCAGCGGGGAGGGTTCGTAACCCGTTTCGGCATACGGATTGTCATCCCCGTAATACGAGACTTGGGGAAACGAAGACAGATAACCGCCGTTGTTGCCCGCCGCGGGAACGGGAAGGTAGGTTTTGCTTTCCCGTCCGAAAGCGTCGTATTCCTGACAGGTGACCAGGTCATGAAGCAGAGGGGTGACGCCTGCCTGTACCAGCTCAACGGGACGTCCCAACCCGTCGAAATATTGAATGCTTATCTCTGACCGTACATTACGGGCCGTCTCAATACCGTTACCCGTGATATTTACACGGTCTGTTTCGTCCAGAGGCGTTACCCGGACAATGTAATTTCGGGACGATGACAATGATATGTCTTTCTGCACGTAAGCGCTGCAGACACCCGGATCGACTGTCAACAGCAGACTTTGCCCGGAAGTTGCCGTAAAGCTGAAGCCCGGTTTTAATATAACGGAATGACAGGCCTTGATTTCCCCTCCGGACGGTGTCGAGGACAGTTCCATGATATCTCCGGGATTCTGTGAATATACAAATACAGGATATATCCACAACATCATTAATGATGGTATGTATTGTATTTTTTTCATGTGTTTGTTTTTTAATTACGGACATTCCGTTACGACGATTTCGTCGCCCGCGCGCATCATGTTGTATTTGTCCGTTAAGCTGTGTTGGGAAAAAACGGAAAGAGAACTTAACAGGAAAGCCGGAAAGAGAAGATATTTATTCATGTCGGTTAAGAATTAAGGAATGATTAAATGATTTTTGATTCCGCATCGGGAACCGTTGTCGCAAAAAAACAGGGAAATTCCTGTGGATTTTACCGCATTACTCTGGGGCCTTCCGGCTCGGTGTTTCCGGTTAAATTATGGAATCCCTTCGTATGCAAAGCTATCTTCTTTTTCGGATTTCGGATGATTTATCAGGTTAAATTTTGTTAAGTTTTTTGTTGAGTTTTTGTTACGGATTTTCTTGTCGGGTTGTGTCTATGATTAGATATTGTATTTAAATATTTTAAACGCAAAGGCACAAAACCACGAAGAAGAATAAAACTTAGCGTCTTAGCGTTAAAAAATATTTAAATACAGTATCTTATCGTTGACGTAATAGTAGTGACTTTTGACCTCACTCTTAACTTTTAACTGAAAGTTTAAATCAAGCTTCCCAACCCAATGCACTTGCGCCCAATACAGCGGCATCCGTTTCATCCAAATGAGAGACGAGGATTTTTACTTTGTTTTTGAAAATATGGAGCAGATTTTTTTCCATGTGTTCTTTGATCGGATTCAAAAGCAATCCTTTTGCCTTGGTCAATCCACCGAACAAAACGATCGCTTCGGGACTGGAAAACGTGACGAAATCGGCAAACGATTCTCCTAAGATTTTCCCTGTTTCCTCGTAAATTTGAACGGCAAGTTTCTCCCCCTTTTCGGCGGCTTCCGAAACATGTTTTGATTCCAATTGATCCGGAGGAATATTCCGCATGATACTCGGCACATCGGGATATATTTCCAGCATTTTGACGGCTGAACGGGCCACTCCTTTCGCCGAGGTGTATGTTTCCAGACAATCGACTTTTCCGCAGCCGCATGCGCGTCCTTCATGCCTGCCCGAACGAGTGTGTCCCAATTCACCGGCAAAACCGTCGTGACCGTAAACCATTTTCCCGTCGATCACGATTCCGCTGCCGACGCCGGTTCCCAACGTAATCATGATGAAATGTTTCAGACCTTTGGCCACGCCATATGTCATTTCGCCGATAGCCGCTGCATTGGCATCGTTGGTGATGGCGACGGGAATGCCGATTTTATCCGAAATCATTTTCCGTATTTCGACAACGCTTCTCCACGGTAAATTGGCGGAATATTCGATCGTCCCTGTATAATAATTGGCATTCGGAGCGCCGACCCCGATTCCCCGGATTTCTTCTATTTTAGATGAACAACCGAAAATCAGATTTTTGAGTTCCCGGCACAGGACCTCCGTAAATTCCTCGGGCGTGGGATACGCTTGCGTTTTAATCACATCTTTATTCCCCTTGCAAATCAGATTCCCTTCCCGGTCGACAATCGCGAAACTCGTTCCCGTACCTCCGATGTCAACACCGATGACATACTTCTTTTCCATGATTTTCATTCCGTTAATTTCATAATTTGTACAAAACTAACCGATTCCGGTTTGAAAAAAAAGAAAACAAGTATTTTTTTATTTCAATTTAAGTCTGTAAATTTGCAAGCCGAAAAAATCAGCGAACAAATAAAAAATCCCATTATAATGAAAAAAGGACTACATCCGGAAAATTACCGTCCGGTAGCATTCAAAGACATGTCTAACGGAGATACCTTCATTTCCCGTTCAACCATCAACACCAGAGAAACCGTAGAAATCGACGGGGTGACGTATCCGATCGTAAAACTTGAAATTTCGAGTTCATCGCATCCGTTCTATACGGGAAAACAAAAACTTGTGGACTCCGCAGGTCGCGTAGATAAGTTTATGAGCCGTTATCAAAAACACATGGAAAACAAGAAGAAATAACCTTGTTTTCGGAAAGATTGACGAGAAAGCCCTGATTGGAAACAAGTCAGGGCTTTTTTGTCCGCTTTTCCGGGAATGTCAAATGAACGGTTGCCGGTAACCTGAAACGACCGGTCAAATGGAGGCGGGTAAACTCCGTAAAATCCGAAAAATAATTGCATCTTTGTATCCGTTTAAATCCCGACATCATGAACATCATCCTATTTGACGGAAAATACAGGAAAAATCTGTTGCCGCTGACCTTTACGCGACCGACAGCCGAACTGAGAGTCGGCATTTTGACTCTTCGCGAAAAATGGGAAAAACTTTTTCCCGAAGCGAAAATCTCTTTTTGGACGGAAGAATATTTACGGAGAAAATATCCGGCGTTTGAAACGGACGATACTGTTTTCATTGCGGGAAATGTTTGCGGCAATCAATCGCTGGCCGGGGAAATTCAATCGTTGAATTACGGAGAATGTCTTTTCGCTTCGGGAGAATTGATCGCTTTGCGCGGAAAAAAAAGCGATTTTGCCCGCGTGGAAGACCTGAGCATCAAAGAATCGGCCTGTGCGCCGGTTCAAATCCGCTACCTGTACGATATTTTTTTGAACAACGAAAAAGCGTTGAATGATGATTATAAGCTGCTGGTTGCCGGAAAACAAAGCCAAACGCTCTCTCCGACGGTGACCATCGTAGGCAACCCGGTTCGTCCCGACGGATTGCCGGCCGTATTCGTCGAACACAAAGCACACCTCGAATGCGCCGTGTTGAACGTCCAAAACGGCCCCGTTTACATCGGGAAAGACGTTCAAATCATGGAAGGATCCTGCATCCGCGCTCCTTTTGCCGCCTGCGAACATGCGGTGGTAAACATGGGAAGCAAAATATACGGAGCAACGACTTTAGGCCCGTATTGTAAAGTCGGAGGCGAATTAAACAACGTGGTCATGCTCGGTTATTCGAACAAAGCGCACGACGGATTTTTGGGAAACGCCGTCATCGGCGAATGGTGCAACCTCGGTGCGGGAACTACCGCGTCCAACCTGAAAAACGATTATTCCGAAATCAAAATATGGAATTATGCCGAAGAACGTTTCGTCAAAACCGGTTTGCAATTTTGCGGGTTAATCATGGGCGATCATTCCAAAATCGGCATTAACTCGATGCTGAATACTGCGACCGTGATGGGTATCGCCGTCAACTTTTTCGGATCGAACTTTCCGAAAACATTCATTCCCTCTTTCGCCAAAGGCAGCGTCGCCGGATTTTCGTCGCACGAACTGAAACAGTTCTATGCCATGGCCGAAACCGTCATGAACCGTCGCGGAAAAACATTGACCGAAATCGATAAAGAAATTTACGCCACCATCTTCGACATCACGGCGAAATATTGGAGGGTGGGAATGTAACACGGCATACAACTCCGGTATTGGCAGGTATTTATATTCATATTCCTTTTTGCAAATCGAAATGCGCTTATTGTGATTTTTATTCGCAGACCGACAGGCGTCCGGTTTCGGACTATGTGAAGGCGTTGTGTCTTGAACTCCGGCTTCGGAGGGGTTATTTGCGGAATGAACCGGTCGAAACAATCTATTTCGGCGGCGGTACGCCCGGTCTGCTTGTCGCGGCCGATCTGAACCGGATCCTCTCCGAAATTTATGGCTTGTTTCCGGTTATTCCGGATCCTGAAATAACTTTGGAAGCCAATCCCGACGACCTGACGCCGGAATATGTCGCCGGACTGAAAACTTTGCCGGTTAATCGGGTCAGCATCGGAATACAAAGTTTCGACGACGGCGAATTGCAATTTTTAAACCGCCGGCATACGGCCGACAAAGCCGTAAAAGCGGTGGAAAACTGTCGGCAAGCCGGGTTCGGCAATATCAGCATCGATTTGATGTACGGATTGCCGGGGCAGACTGTCGAGGCTTGGGAAAAAACACTCGATCGCGCCGTTCAATTAAATATTCAACACATTTCTTCCTATCACCTGATTTACGAAATCGGGACTCCTCTTTACCAAAAGCTGGAAAGCGGAAAAATTACTCCTGCGGAAGAGGATACCAGCATTAAAATGTTTGATCTGCTGATCGACCGGCTGACTTCAAACGGATTCATCCACTACGAAATCTCTAATTTTGCCAAGCCCGGCTACATTTCCCGGCATAATTCATCCTATTGGAAAAACATCGATTATCTGGGAATCGGCGCATCGGCCCATTCGTACCGGAAAACAAGCCGGGATTACAACGTTTCCGATACGGAACAATATATTCGAAGTATTTTTACGGGAAAATTACCAGCCACATCAGAGCCGATCGACCGGAATACGGCATACAACGATTACATTATCACGTCTTTACGAACCGTATGGGGAATTTCCGCCGAAAAAATCAAATCCGAATTCGGAGTTGAAAAAGAAAAGTACTGCCTCGAACAAGCCCGCAAATATTTGTCCGGAAACCTGCTGACCTACAACGACGATACCCTGAAACTGACCCGAAAGGGCTTGTTTGTTTCAGACGGCATCATGGCGGATTTGCTTTGGGTTTGATAATCAAACGATATATCCTTATTTTTGTAACCGGAAAAAGAATATGCAACCGTTAAATTTACCGGCTTATACTCCGTCCGTTCGTCAAGAATCGGGAAAAACATACATCCTCGACCGATTGCGGAAAAAGTATGTCGCGCTCACTCCCGAAGAGTGGGTGAGGCAGCACTTTGTCAATTTTTTGTTTACGCTGAAAAATTATCCCCGAGGACGTACCGGAAATGAAATTTCGTTGACGTTGAACGGATTGAAAAAACGATGCGACACCGTTGTTTACGACAAAACGGGAAAGCCGTTGGTCATCATCGAATACAAAGCACCCGAAATCACGATCGGACAAGACGTTTTTGACCAGATTTCGTTGTACAATCAAGTGATGCAAGTTCCCTATCTCATCGTCAGCAACGGCATCATCCATTACTGCTGCCGGATGAATTATCACGACAAAACCTATTGCTTTTTACGGGACATTCCCGATTACAACGAAATTTGCGGACCGGTTGCAGACAATACGTCCGGCAAAAAGAATTTTTAACATATCTATTTAAAATTTTCCCGAAAAAACATCCTTTTTAAGCAAAATACAATAAAAATTCATATATTCGTCCGCTAAATGTAAATGATAAAAATCATGACGTAACCCCTATTTCGACTCATTAAGCAGGCCGCAAAAACCGGTTTATATTTTAAACGCCGAGTCGCAAAGACGGGAAATTTAAATTCTTTGTGAGTTTGTGCCTTTGCATCTCCGCGTTTGAAATATAATGGATATTAGATTCTTTTTTCTCAATTCAAATAAAAATAAACAAAAAAGAACAAAAATGAATTCAAAAATCAGATTATTCGGAATGATGTTGTTGATCGGTTCGTCGATCGGGACATTACGTGCGCAATCCGACAGCGTCAAACACTGGACGATCAAAGGAGAAAACACCCTTTTGCTGAATCAGACAGCCTTTTCGAGCTGGGCGGCGGGAGGAATCAATTCTTTCGGCGGTACTTTGGGATTGAATTATGATTTTAATTACAAAAAAGACACTTGGAATTGGGACAATAAATTTATTATCGGATACGGGTTGACGAAACAATCGGACGTCGGTTGGCGAAAAAGCGACGACCGTCTGATTCTCAATTCCTTGCTCGGGAAAGAGTATTCGAAAAAATGGATGTACACGTTTTTCTTGAACTTCCAAACCCAATTTTCGAACGGATATGATTATACCTTACCCGGAGAACCGTTAATTTCCGGTTTCTTTGCGCCGGCTTATCTCGGATTCGGGCCGGGTATAGCTTACAAAGAATCCGATAATTTCAAAATGAATTTATCGCCGCTGGCTTCCCGCATGACTTTTGTATCAAACGACACCCTCTCGCAACAAGGAGCATTCGGCGTCGATCCGGGCAGTAAATTCAAATACGAATTGGGCGCCTATTTCGAGTTATATTATAAAAAGGAAATCTGGAAAAACATTTCGGCGGAAAACAGTCTGAAATTGTTTTCCAACTATCTGGACAAGCCTAAAAATGTGGACATCGATTATACTTTAAATATATTAATGAAAGTAAACGATTATATCTCAGCCAATTTAGGCCTTCAAATGGTATATGACGACGATACGAAATTGCCGTATGACGACAACGGGGAGATAAGATACCGGTCGCGATTGCAGGTGAAGCAACTGTTCGGGGTAGGAATCACTTATAAATTTTAAAAAAGGTATTTCAAACGTTAAAAATTAAAAGATTCTTCTTACTTTTGAATTGTTAAATTGAAAGCAGATTCCGCGTATGAAACCCGCACGAACTGACGGTTGCCTGAGAGAATGGAAATGACTGCGGGTTCCATACGTGACAAAAAATTATTTCCGTATGAAAACAATATATGATGTCATATTATCTTTACCGATGTTTCAAGGGATAGAACGATTGAAATTGGTAAATGTTCTGGAAAAAATCAATTTGCATTTCGAAAAGTATCACAAAGATGAATTGATCACCCGAAAAGGAGAAGAATGCACCCGCCTTATTTTCCTCCTGAAAGGAAGTGTTGTTTGTGAAACGGTCGACAAGTCGGGAAAATTATCCATTTACGAAAAAATAAAAAAACAAACCGTATTGTATCCTTCTTTCCTTTTCGGAAAGGAGACGCGGTATCCTGTTACGATCAAAGCTTCGGAAGCTGTTTCGACGATGTCGATCGATAAGTCGCAAGTGTTTTTTCTGTTGCAAAGCGAGCCGTTGTTTCTGCTCAATTTTCTGAACATCATATCCAATAAGACCCAATCTTTACTTGATAAAATATTGTCCTTGTCGGGGACGGATTTAAAGAAAAACCTGGCGTTTTTCATCTTGAGTTTCACTGAAAAAGGTTCATTCGACATTTGCATCAAAAGCAGTCAGCAAGATTTGGCCGACTTCTTCGGTGTTGCCCGCCCTTCGTTACTGAAAACGATCAACGAACTGAGAGGAGCGGGCATCATCGAATACAAACGGAAAGAAATTACGGTTTTGGATATACTTAAATTACATGATATTCTGCATACCTGAATTTTTGTCCTATCCGATATTCAACAATATGATTTCAAACGCGATTAAAAATTATTTGAAAGACAAACCCTTCCATGCCGTTGATTTGAAAGCGGTATTGTTCGACATGGACGGCGTTTTATATGATTCCATGTCGAATCATGCTGCGGCATGGGTTAAAACCATGAGCGGACTCGGCGTACCGTTTTCGGCCGAAGAAGCCTATTTACACGAAGGCCGTACCGGCGAAGGCACCATAAACATCGCATTTCAAAGGGCTTTCGGTCGGAGTGTGACCAAAGAAGAAGCCGCCAAAATCTATGGCATCAAATCAGCCTGTTTCAACGATTGCCCCCAAGCCGAAGTCATGCCGGGCATTGTCGAACTCTTAAAAAAAGTGAAAGCCGCCGGATTGCAACCCATGCTCGTAACAGGCTCCGGGCAAAAAAGTTTGTTGGACCGGCTGAACATGCATTTTCCCGACACATTCAAACGCGAACTGATGATTACGGCCGACGATGTGATACACGGAAAACCTCATCCCGAACCTTATTTAAAAGCGCTGCAAAAAGGCAGATTCAAACCCGAAGAAGCCATTGTGGTGGAAAACGCCCCGTTAGGAGTGGAATCGGCGCATCGAGCCGGCATTTTCACCGTAGCGGTAAATACCGGTCCGTTAAACGACCGGGTACTGTTTGATGCAGGAGCCGATCTGTTATTTGCCGACATGCCGTCATTCTGCGACAATTGGGAGGCTTTATGGTCAGCGCTGAAAACCACCCGAAAAGAATAAGACGGACGTCTTGACTCTTTTTTCACTTTTTATCATTACCGGAACGTAATATTTGCATAAATTTGCATTTATTTTTATCACAGCCGAACCAGTAACATGTATCAAAATAAATCGGGCTTTTTAAGCAGCATTCCGCCTGTCACAAAAAATATCATCATCATAAACGTCTTACTTTTGCTGGCGACAAGTGTCGCTGAAAGATTCGGCATTGATCTGAATCGATATCTGGGACTTCATTTTTTCGCGTCAGGCAATTTCAATCCGGTGCAACTGATCACTTACATGTTTATGCACGGCAGTTTTTCTCACCTGTTTTTTAATATGTTCGCTGTATTCATGTTCGGTTCAACCTTGGAATATGTCTGGGGAAAAAAACGTTATTTGATTTATTATTTTATTACAGGAATAGGCGCTGCCCTTATTCAAGA
>WRGA01000121.1 GCA_009787405.1 Candidatus Azobacteroides sp. | reverse complement strand
GCAAAAAGCAGAAGACGGCATTTCGGATAATTTATTACGATTATCCGTCGGAATCGAGAATGCAGAGGATTTGTTATCGGATTTAAAAAATGCGTTATGATTCGAAAAATGAGTAATTCAGTACAATTAATTCCTCATTTATGGAAGAGAAAGAAAAAGGAAACATCCTATTATATCAAACCGAAGATGGTGAAACTAAAGTAGAAGTCACACTATCGGGTGACACTGTTTGGCTTAGCTTAGACCAAATGTCTGAATTGTTTCAACGGAATAAATCTACTGTTTCGCGTCATATCAAAAATGTATTTGATTCGGGAGAATTACAATCCAATTCAGTTGTTGCATATTTTGCAACAACTGCTTCCGATGAAAAAACCTATCAAGTAGCATACTATAACCTTGATATGATTATCAGCGTAGGTTATCGTGTTAATTCACATCGTGGCGTTCGATTCCGGATATGGGCGACACAGGTATTAAAAGAGTATCTGACAAAAGGGTTTGTCTTAAATGATGATTTATTAAAACGAGCGGGTGGTGGAAATTATTTCGATGAATTATTGGAGCGTATTCGTGACATCCGTTCATCTGAAAAGATATTCTACCGAAAAATACTTGAGATATACGCTTTAAGTATTGACTATGATCCTCGTACAGAAGCTACAAAGGCATTTTTTGCGACGGTACAAAACAAAATGCATTTTTCTGCTCATGGACATACTGCTGCCGAAGTCATATATACTCGTGCCAATGCAGAAAAAGACTTCATGGGATTAACGATATGGACAGGAGCATTGCCTAAACGTAATGATGCCGAATATGCAAAAAATTATTTGACCGAAAGGGAACTTGATACATTAAACCGCATAGTCAGTTTGTTCCTTGATTTTGCAGAATTACAAGCTCAAAGCCATACCCCTATGTATATGAAGGATTGGATCCGGAAATTGGATGATTTTTTGAAACTTTCAGGAAAAGAGTTGCTTACTCATGCCGGAACAATCTCGGCAGAAACAGCTAAAGAAAAAGCAAATTCAGAATATGACAGGTATAAGAAAAGAACTCCTTTTCAACTTTCTCCGGTAGAAATACACTTTATCGAAAATTTCGAGAATGAACAGAAGAAATTGAAAAAATAGATATTTCATTTAAGAAAGAAAAATCAGATGAGAAAGTGGTATGTCGGAAATCCCGATGCATTACTTTATTATGGAGACATAGAAGGAAAAACGCAAGAAAAAGTGTCGAAGTCATAAAAAAAACCGGTTCCTTTCGGGAACCGGTTTTTTTGGATATAATTTGAAAAAATTATTGTTCCGATAATTTCTCTTTCAATGCAGCCAATTCTTCGATGTCTCCCAGTGTTGTTTTTTCTACTTTAGGAGCAGCATTTTCTTCAGAAGCGGCTTCTTCCTCTTTTTTGGCTTTTTTGGCAGCCTTTTTTGCAGCCGATGCTTCGCGGGCTTCTGCTTTTTGGGCATCTTCGAAAATACGGCTGTGAGAAAGAATGATGCGTTTGGCATCTTTATTGAATTCGATGACTTTGAATGGTAATTTTTCGTCCACTTGAGCTTGGCTTCCGTCTTCTTTCACCAGATGCTTCGGTGTGGCAAAACCTTCAACCCCGTAAGGAAGAGCAATTACAGCGCCTTTGTCGAGCAATTCGATGATGGTGCCGTCATGTATCGAATCAACCGTAAAGATTGTTTCGAAAACATCCCACGGATTTTCTTCCAATTGTTTGTGACCGAGGCTTAAGCGGCGGTTTTCTTTATCGATTTCCAGTACTTGAACATCAATATTCGCACCGATTTGGGTAAATTCAGACGGATGTTTGATTTTCTTGGTCCAGGAAAGATCGGAAATATGAATCAAGCCGTCAACCCCTTCCTCGATTTCCACAAATACCCCGAAATTGGTGAAATTGCGAACTTTCGCGGTATGACGAGAACCAATCGGATATTTGGTTTCGATGCTTTCCCACGGATCCGGTTTCAATTGTTTGATACCCAACGACATCTTTCGTTCGTCGCGATCCAATGTCAAGATAACGGCTTCCACTTCGTCGCCCACCTTCATAAAATCTTGAGCGCTGCGCAAGTGTTGAGACCAAGACATTTCCGAAACGTGGATCAATCCTTCCACCCCCGGAGCAATTTCGATGAAAGCGCCGTAATCAGCCATCACCACCACACGTCCTTTCATTTTGTCGCCTACTTTCAAATTTTCGTCCAAAGCATCCCACGGATGAGGAGTCAATTGTTTCAACCCGAGAGCGATACGTTTTTTCTCGTCATCGAAATCCAAAATAACCACATTCAGTTTTTGGTCTAATTGAAGAATTTCGTCCGGATGAGAAACACGCCCCCAAGAAAGATCCGTAATGTGAATCAAACCGTCTACGCCGCCCAAATCGATGAATACACCGTAAGAAGTAATGTTTTTAACGGTTCCTTCAAGCACTTGACCTTTTTCGAGTTTGGAAATAATATTTTTCTTTTGTTGTTCCAATTCGGCTTCGATAAGAGCTTTGTGAGAAACAACAACGTTTTTGAATTCTTGATTGATTTTCACCACCTTAAATTCCATCATTTTGCCTACAAACACATCGTAATCGCGAATCGGTTTCACGTCGATTTGAGAACCCGGCAAAAAGGCTTCGATGCCGAATATATCCACGATCATACCGCCTTTTGTACGGCATTTGACAAAACCTTTGATGATTTCGTCTTTTTCAAGAGCGGAATTGACACGTTCCCAAGATTTGGTGGTACGCGCTTTTTTGTGAGAAAGAATGAGTTGTCCTTTTTTATCTTCCTGACTTTCGATGTAAACTTCCACTTTATCCCCTACTTTCAGGTCGGGATTGTAGCGAAACTCGTTCATGGAAACGATTCCGTCCGATTTGTAACCGATGTTCACAACCACTTCGCGTTTGTTCATCGAAATAACGGTACCTTCAACTACTTCTTTGTCTTTTACGGTGTTGAGGGTTTCATCATACGCTTTGGTGAGATCTTCTTTGCTTACATTTCCGTAAGTATCCCCTTTTTCGTAACCTGCCCAATCGAAATCCGGATTTGCGGTTACTTCTTTATTGACTTGTTTATCTTCCATTAAAAATATTGATATTAAAAATTAATTGGGTTGGACATTATGTTAGTTTTCTCAAAATTGGCACAAAGATATACTAATTTTTTAAATTAAGAGATTAAGAATTAAAAATTAAGATTATGTTTAAAAAAACAGCAGACCGATGAATGTGATAAGCGACAGATAGAAAAAAACAGCGGATAAACGGGAATTGACTGTCACGAAGAAATGTGCGGCAAATAAACTGACGGACAAATAATAGATTCCGGCGTATTCTGTGACGGGTATAATATTAAAAATGATTAAAATAGCGACAAAAATAATAAGTGTCAGAATAAAATAAAAATAAGTGCGGGTTTTGATTTTGTCTTTAAAACTGTGCATCCTGAAATTAATCACCGCAAAAATGGTGATCAGAAGAGAAAAACAGACCCTGATCCAACCGGAAATTTCGTATTCGAGAGCGGAAGAAGGATTGACCTGAAAAAAATGATAAAACGGTTCGATAAATCCGGATATATCTTTTTGATATAAAAACCAACAAAAAGTCAGCCAATAAGGAGTCAATAATCCGACGATGGAGGCAAAAAACGATTTCCGGGAAAAAGCCCGTGTATACGATAATCCGATCCAAATAACAGGAATGAAAAAAAGAATCCGGGTCGAGAAGAGACTTCCCGCGGAGATCAAAAGGCCGATGTTGAATGCTTCTTCCACGTTTTTTTCCTTTTGATATGACCGGAAGAGTTGATAAATAACCGCCAACAGAATAAGAGTCGTCAGATTTCCCGGCAATGAAAAGAATGAACCGGGATCAGTGGTAATAAAAAGGGTATAAAATAAAAACGGAAGAAATGTTTTGGTTCGGATAATCGAGAAAACCTGATCAAGCCATAATAACAAGAAACTTGTTCCCAACACCAACAGATAATTGACAAACAATAAAATTCGGGGGGAAACGAGCTTTGTAAGCGGGCCGAAAAATAAACTGTGGTTGGGTTGGATGGAAAAATCGTCTGATTTGAAAGCAATGACAAGACTCCAACAAAGTATGGTGACGAGAGTAATCAATGTTAACGACCATTTGCCGTTAATTGTTTTCATGAAAAAACTATCTTTATTCATCATATTACGTCCGGAACTTTGTTAAATAAACTTAACCCCATGATGGTATCATGGATAGATTTAACACTTCGTAATATTTAAAAACAGATATGATCTGACAAGTGTAATAATCGTTCGCAAAGCTAAGCTTTAATGATAATATATGCAATAGAATTATTGTAAAAATCGATAATTCCCGGATTACCCGCCGACATTAAATAAATGTCTGTTATTTCAACTGTGAAGAAGCAGGATACAAAATCATAACAAATTTAAACTCAACGTCTTTGCGTCATACTTGTTTTTAATTGCGGCATGCTTGTTTTAAATAAGGTAACATTTTCATAAAAAAATGTCTTAAACAACCAGATTTTAATAATTTTTATAAAAAAATCTTCTTAATAAGGTGTTTTATATCGGACTTTTTTAACAGACCGTCAAAGAATCCTCTCTTTTTTGTATTTTTGTGCCGAAAAAAACAACATCTTTTTGTTTGATGTTTCACTTAAATTTATTATTTTATCCGATATTACATTACTATTATGATTAAAGGCAGACTGTTGACAGGACTTATATTTATTTGTTCTTTTCCTTTTTTATATGCGGGAAAAGTGGATGTCGAAAAGGCGGAAAAAGTCGCTTTAGGACTTGTTCGTTCCCAAGATCAATTGAGAAGCGGTAAATCCGTTGATTTAAAGTTGGTGTATACCGCTGCAAGTCAAACGGGATTAAGAAATTCAAAAGCCTACTCGGATGCAGTTTATTATTATGTGTTTAATGTCGGAGAAAATGACGGATTTGTCATGATTTCGGGCGACGATGCGACTGCGCCGGTGTTGGGATATGGTAAAGGGGGATACGACCCGGATAGTCTTCCTCCGGATATGGCGTATTGGATTGATTGTTTGCAACGGGAAATTGCGTATGCCGTCGAAAATAGTCTGCCCCGAAGTAGAGAAATAAAAGCAACGTGGAATGCTTATCTGACCGGGAATACAGAATCTTTGAAATCTGTTCAGGCGGTGCTTCCGTTGACTCAAACCCGGTGGAATCAATACGGACCGTACAATAATTCATGTCCGTTGATAAACGGTTCGAAACCCGTTACGGGATGTGTAGCTACGGCCATGGCGCAAATCATGAAGTATTATAATTATCCGGCATCGGGAACGGGAAGCAGTGAACCTTATACGTCGACGGCTTCGACGAGTATAGATATTCCGTCTGTCGATTTTAATGTCAATTATGATTGGGATAATATGATCAATATTTATGACGGAACATCTACACCCGAACAAATTGCAGCTGTGGCGACATTGATGTATCATTGCGCCGTCAGTGTGAATACCGATTTTGATTTGGCAGCCAACGGCGGAAGCGGGGCCGGCAGTTTGGATGCGGCAAGTGCCTGGACAACTTATTTCGGTTACGATCAGAGTATTCAGGGGAAAAAACGGATGTATTATGCTCCGGATGAATGGGATGCCATGTTAAGAAATGAAATCGATGCTCGCAGGCCGATATTTTATTACGGCATAGATGATGCAGGAGGTGGTCATGCCTTTATTTGTGACGGATACGACGATTCAGGACTTTTTTATTTTAATTGGGGATGGGGAGGTTCACATAATGGCTATTTTGCGTCGAATATGTTGAATCCCGGAACCGGCGGCGCCGGTTCAGGTTCCGGTGTGTATAACAACAGCCAGGGGATCATTCTCAATATTATGCCGAATCAAAACGGTATAAAGAGTTATGAAATGAAGTTAAAAAGCGGGACAAATTTGAGTTCTTCTACGTCGTCTGTTAATAGAGGGGAGGATTTTACCGTTTCGGCAATTTATACCAACGCCGGGGTTACGGATTTTTCCGGTCTTTACGGGATTGTTTTGGTAAATGATAATGACGAGATCATTGAGCCGATAGGCACTTATAATGAACAAGATTTACCGGCGGGGTATTCTTTCTCATCTGCTTTTACTGTTACTTGTGCTGTTTCGTCCGATGTTTCGGCGGGAAATTATAAAATTCGTGCAGCGGTAAAACCGACAGATGGTGACTGGATGGTTATTGAAAGTGATCCTGCATCAACGGATATTCTTCCATTAACCGTGAATAATGAAATTGTTGCCGATAACAGCGATTTGATATTGTATAACGGGGATGATCCGGCTTTTATTATAACGCCCGCTTCCCCGTATGAGGGAGGCCCTTTGTCGGTTGAATTCGGGATCAATAACAGTGGAACCGGCGCTTTTGTCGGAGAACTGGAATTAGGGTTGTATCAAAACGGTACGCTGATTGAAGTGATCGGGTCTCAACCGGCTGTTTCGATTCCTAATGACAACCAATATTATACCTTTACATTAGCTTCACCTGAAATAACTTCCTCTGCCGGAACGTATAAATTGACGTTATATCAAAAAAGTGTTGTCGGCAATAAAGAAATGGTTGCTTCATACACTGATTATAAAAATGAAATGGATTTGACAATATTGAAGAATCAGTCGGCTATTGCTTCGGTTACTAATTCTTCCTTTACTTTTTATCCGAATCCGGTGAAAGATATATTGCATATTTTCGGTGAAAGTTCAACCATTCAATCGGTGAAGATAACCGATTTATCGGGAAAAATGATAAAGTTCGTTGCTTGCAATGATGCGAAGCAAACTGATATTCCCGTAAGCGGGATAAATCCGGGAATTTATTTATTGATTGTTCAAACCGAAACCGGCACAATAACGGAAAAAATGGTGAAAATAGATGAATGATTTTATTTAATTAATATTTACAAATTTATGAAAAAATCGGTATTCTTAATGGGTTCGGCATTGATGTTCTTATTTGCTCCTTTGCATGCGGGAAAAGTAGATGTCGAAAAGGCGGAAAAAGTCGCTTTGGGACTTGTTCGTTCTCAAGATCAATTGAGAAGCGGTAAATCCGTTGATTTAAAATTGGTATATACCGCCGCAAGTCAAACGGGATTAAGAAATTCAAAAGCCTCCCCGGAGGCGGTTTATTACTATGTGTTTAATGTCGGAGAAAATGACGGATTTGTCATGGTTTCGGGCGATGATGCGACTGCGCCAGTGTTGGGATACGGTAAAGGGGGATACGACCCGGATAATCTTCCCCCGAATATGGCGTATTGGATTGATTATTTGCAACGGGAAATTGCGTATGCCGTCGAAAATAATCTGCCTCAAAGTGAAGAAACAAAAGCAACGTGGAATGCTTATCTGACCGGGAATGCAGCATCTTTGAGATCTGTTCAGGCGGTGCTTCCATTGATCCAAACCCGGTGGAATCAATACGGACCGTATAATGATTTGTGTCCGTCCATCGGCGGAACAAAAACCGTGACCGGTTGTGTGGCCACAGCCATGGCGCAAATCATGAAGTATTATAATTATCCGACATCGGGAACGGGAAGCAGTGACCCCTATACAACGAATTCGATGAGTATAGATATTCCGTCTGTTGATTTTAATGTCAATTATGATTGGAACAATATGACCAATACGTATGACGGAACATCCACAGCCGAACAAAATGCAGCTGTGGCGACATTGATGTATCATTGTGGAGTAAGTGTGGGAATGGATTATAATTTGGCAACCAACGGCGGGAGCGCGGCAAGCAGTATAGCTGCGGGCAAAGCTTGGATGACTTACTTCGGTTATGATCAAAGCGTGCAGGGCAAACAACGGGTGTATTATGACGATGAGGAGTGGAATGGGATGTTAAAAAATGAGATTGACGCGGGAAGGCCGGTATTTTACTCCGGTTCGGATGTTAATGAAGCCGGTCATGCCTTTGTTTGTGACGGATACGACAATACAGGACTTTTTCATTTTAATTGGGGATGGGGAGGTTTACATGACGGCTATTTTGCGTCGAATATGTTGAATCCCGGAATCGATGGCGCCGGTTCAGGTTCCGGTGTGTATAACACCAATCAAGGGATCATTCTCAATATTATGCCGAATCAAAACGGTATAAAGAGTTATGAAATGAAGTTAAAAAGCAAAACAAGTTTGAGTTCTCCTGCGACATCTGTTGATAGAGGAGAAAGTTTTACCGTTGAGGCAACTTATGCCAACGCCGGGGTTACAGATTTTTCCGGTCTTTACGGGATTGTTTTGGTGGATGATAATGACGAGATCATTGAGCCGATAGGCAGTTATAATGCACAGGAATTACCGGCAGGATATTCTTTCTCAGCCGCATTTACTGTTACTTGTGCTGTTTCGTCCGATGTTTCACCGGGAAATTATAAAATTCGTGCAGCGGTTAAACCGACAGATGGCGATTGGATCGTTATTGAGGGAGATGCCTTATCAACAGATATCCTTCCTTTGGAAGTAGAAAACGGGATTGTTGCCGATAACAGTAAATTAGTGATGTATAATTACTATCGACCTGAAGATCCCGGATTAACTGTAACATCTTCAACTACAAAAAAAGGTGAACCATTCAGTGTTATAGCAGGATTATGGAATCAGGGCTCGGCATTTATCGGTGAACTGGACTTAGGATTATATTCTCCTTCCACCGGAGAGTTAGCACAATTAATTGATAAAACAAACATTTCCATTGAGCAAAATTATGTGGCAGAAGCAACTTTCTCTACTTCCGCATTGACAGTTGCCGGTACATACAAATTAGCTTTGTATGCAAAAGCAGCAACAGGAGAGAGAAAATTGGTTTCTAATTATAGGTCTTATTTAAACAATATTGATATTACAATAGAGCCTGAAATTTTTTCGTCATTGAATAATGTATCCGTTTCTTCCTTTACACTTTATCCGAATCCCGTGAAAGACGTATTATCCGTTTCCGGTGAAGAATCAATCATTCAATCGGTTAAGATAACCGATTTATCGGGCAGAACGGTGAAATCCGTTCTCTGTAAAATGAAACAAGTGGATATTCCCGTAAATGACTTAACACCCGGGTATTACTTGGTTACCGTTCAAACCGGAAACAATGTGATAACAGAAAAGATCATCAAAAACTGATAGAACCTTTATCCGGCAAAAAAGTCCGCAAATTCATGCGGACTTTTTTGCTTTCAACTCCGGCTTTTAGGTACATGGCAGAATTTAATTAAATCATTTCAAACGCAAAGATGCAAAGACACAAAGGCGCAAAGGATTTAAACTTTGCGCCTTTCCGTCTTTGTGACTTGGCGTTTAAAATATAAATTGTTAATGCTCTAAATTCTTAACTCTTAACTTTTTAACTCTCAAAGGTTCGCATTCAGTTCTGCCGCAAATTCTTTCGTGGAAAGGGTATGACCGTCTTTCATGAAACGGGCCAGATCGCCGGTGGCTTTTCCGCTCAGAAACGTAGTTTCCATTGCTTTTTCAATGAGTCCGGCGGCTTCGTTCCAACCCAGATATTCCAGCATCATAACGCCCGACAACAACAAGGAAGACGGATTGGCAATTTGTTTTCCCGCAATGTCGGGGGCTGTTCCGTGAGTTGCTTCAAAAATGGCATGTCCCGTTTGATAATTGATGTTCGCACCCGGCGCAATGCCGATGCCGCCCACCATGGCTGCCAACTGATCGGAGATATAATCGCCGTTCAGATTTAATGTGGCAATTACCGCATAATCTTCGGGTTTTAACAGCGTGTTTTGTAAAAAAGCATCGGCGATCACATCTTTGATTACAAGTTTCCCCGATTTGATTTCATCGGCAAACTCTCTTTCAGCCAATGCATACCCCCATGTTTTGAAACCGCCTTCGGTAAATTTCATGATATTTCCTTTATGAACCAATGTCACCGACGGCAAATTATTTTTTAACGCATATTTAATTGCTGCCCGCACCAATCTTTCGGAACCTTCCACCGAAACGGGTTTTACGCCGAATGATGAAGTTTTGGGGAATCGGACTTTTTTTACGTTCATTTCAGATTCCAACAAGTGGTAGAACTTTTGTGCTTCTTCCGTTCCCTGCATCCATTCGATGCCGGCGTAAATATCTTCCGTGTTTTCCCGGAAAATAACCATATTGACTTTTTCCGGATGCTTGATGGGAGATTCGACCCCTCTGAACCATCGAACCGGACGTAAACAGACGTATAAATCCAAGTCCTGCCTCAATGCGACATTCAACGATCGAATGCCGCCACCGACCGGTGTGGTCAACGGGCCTTTGATTCCGACCAAATATTCTTTGAAGGCATTCATCGTTTCTTCCGGTAACCGGGAACCCGTTTGGAGAAAAGCCTTTTCTCCGGCCAAAACTTCTTTCCATTCGATTCGACGTTGTCCGTGATAGGCTTTTTCCACAGCTTGATCCATTACCGACCGGGCTGCCGGCCAAATGTCTTTTCCAATGCCGTCTCCTTCGATAAAAGGAATCACGGGAAAATCGGAAACCTGCAATTGATTGTCTTTCAATATTATTTTTTGCATATATTCAATTATTCCGGTTATTCGGATTTCATTTTATTGAGAGCGCTTCCGGCCTTGAACCATTCGATTTGAGTTTCGTTGTACGTATGCAAAACATCAAAAGCATCGGTTGTTCCGTCAGCATGATGCAATGTCGCGTGTAACGGTTTTCCCGGTGTAAACGCGGTCAATCCGTGAATGCTGATTTTATCGTCTGCCTGTATTTTGTCGTAATCGTTTTTGTCGGAAAAAGTAAGAGCAAGCATCCCTTGCTTTTTCAGATTCGTTTCGTGAATGCGGGCAAAAGATTTCACCAAAATAGCTTTGACATTCAAAAAACGGGGTTCCATGGCGGCATGTTCGCGGGAAGAACCTTCTCCGTAGTTCTCTTCGCCCACCACGATGGAGCCGATGCCTGCTTTTTTGTATTCTTTCGCCAAAACGGATACACTTTCAGATTCGCCGTTTCGGGGATTCAATGCCGAACCGGCTTTGCCGTCGAATGCATTGACGGCGCCGGTCAGCAGATTGTCCGAAATGTTTTCCAGATGTCCGCGGAATTTCAACCACGGGCCGGCAGGCGAAATATGATCCGTCGTACATTTTCCTTTCGCTTTGATCAGCAACGGAAGCTGTTCGATATCTTTTCCGTCCCAAGCGGGAAACGGTTGCAACAATTGCAGGCGTTGAGAATCGGGATTGATTTTAACCGTAATGTTTCCGCCGTCAGCCGGAGGAGCGATGTATCCCGGATCATCTACGGAATAGCCTTTCGGAGGACTTTCGAATCCTTCGGGTTCTTTCAGCTTGATGTTTTGTCCGTTTTCGTTGATTAAAGTGTCCGTCAATGGATTGAAACACAAATCACCGGCAATGGTCAACGCCGTCACCATTTCGGGGGATGCCACAAATGCATGGGTTTGCGGATTGCCGTCATTTCTTTTGGCAAAATTCCGGTTGAAAGAAGTGACGATCGAATTAGGACGTCCGATTTGATCATCCCGTTGCCATTGTCCGATACAAGGGCCGCAGGCATTCGCCATGATCACACCGCCGATCGACTCGAAATCGGAAATGATGCCGTCTCTTTCGGTGGTATGGCGGATTTGTTCAGATCCCGGATTGATGATTAATTCCGCTTTTACTTTCAGGTTGTCTTTTCGGGCTTGGCGAGCGATGGCAGCCGCCCGGCTCAAATCTTCGTATGACGAGTTGGTGCAGGAACCGATCAGTCCCACTTCCATCTTTTGCGGGTAATCTTTTTCTTTCACTATTTTGCCGAATTCGGATACCGGATAAGCGGCATCCGGAGTAAACGGCCCGTTGATGTAAGGCTCCAATTGGTCGAGGTCGATTTCTATGATGCGGTCATAGTACTTTTCGGGATCGGCAAGAATTTCGGGATCAGGTTGCAAACATGCGGCGATTCCGGCGACAAGTTTCGCCACCTTTTCGCGTCCCGTAACCCGGAGATATTCATTCATCTTTTCGTCGTAAGGGAAAACCGACGTGGTGGCGCCGACTTCCGCCCCCATGTTGCAAATCGTGGCTTTTCCGGTTGCGGAAATCGATTTTGTTCCTTCGCCGAAATACTCGATGATCGAATTTGTTCCGCCTTTTACGGTCAGGATGCCGGCAAGTTTGAGAATGACATCCTTCGGGGAAGTCCATCCGTTCATTTTTCCCGTCAGTTTTACACCGATCAGCTTCGGCATTTTCAATTCCCAAGACATACCCGCCATCACATCCATGGCATCCGCACCACCCACGCCGATGGCAATCATGCCCGATCCGCCCGCATTGGGAGTGTGCGAATCGGTACCGATCATCATTCCTCCGGGAAAAGCATAATTTTCCAGTAAAACCTGATGAATAATACCGGCGCCGGGCTTCCAAAAGCCGATGCCGTATTTTTGGGAAACCGAACGTAAAAATGTATAAACTTCATCGTTCGTTATTTCTGCCTGTTTCAGGTCTTCGGCGGCATTGTGGTGAGCCGGGATCAGATGATCGCAATGAACGGTCGACGGTACGGCGGTACGATTTTTCCCGGCAGTGATAAATTGCAGTAAAGCCATTTGTGCGGTGGCATCTTGCATGGCCACACGATCCGGCGCGAAATTCACGTAATCCGTACCCCTTTCATATCGTTTCAGGATGGTTCCTTCGGATAAATGAGCATACAAAATTTTTTCGGTCAACGTCAAAGGGTGTCCGATGATTGGTCTTGCTGTGGCAATTTTGCCGGGATATGAATCATATACCTTTTGGATCAGATCAATGTCAAAAATCATAAATAGTCTTTATTTTAAGTTCAAAACATTAAACAAAGGTAGAATTTTTCCGTCGAAAAATAAAATGACGGACAAAGAGGTGAAGAGAGCCGTAAATCGTGTACCCTTTTATTTTAATAAAATGTTACCTTTGCGAGATTAATCATCCGGATTTATGACTATGCCTGCATATCACGAAAAAGAAATTATACTTCAACTGCAAGATGAGAGAAAACGACGGGAAGCATTTGGAAGCATTGTATCTCAATATTCCGAAAGTCTGTATTGGCATATCAGAAGGATGGTGATATCCCATGATGATGCCGATGACGTGCTGCAAAATACGTTTATGAAAGCATGGATAAACATTGAAAATTTCCGCGGGGAATCAAAAATATCCACATGGCTTTACCGGATTGCGGTAAATGAATGCATTACCTTTCTGAATCGTCAAAAGGCACGCCATCAGGTTTCTCTTTCTGATGATGAAATGCCTTTGCTCAATATTTTGGAAAGTGAGGAATATTTTGAAGGAGACGAAGCCCAATTGAAATTGCAAAAAGCAATTCTCACTTTACCCGAGAAACAGCGATTGGTATTTAACATGCATTATTTTGAAGACATGAAATATGAGGAAATGTCCCGGATATTGGGAACCTCGGTCGGAGCGTTGAAGGCATCATATCATCATGCCGTAAAGAAGATCGAGGAATACTTTTCGAATACGTTGTAAAAATAGATGTTCATTCTTTTTAAGAAATTAAACCTTTTTGTTTTGAACAAGTCTAATAATCGGTATCGCGAAAAGCAGTGTACACGGATGCTTAAATGTTAAAATAAAACAATAAAACAACAAAACAATATGAAAACCGATAAGATCACCTCTTTGGAGCAAGTAGGGAACAAAAATCCGTTTACCGTTCCGGAAGGATATTTTGAAAACCTGACCGCTTGTGTAATGGCTTCATTACCCGAAAACCCGGCGAAGCCGATTAAAATCGGGTTGCGGAAAAAAATATTGCCGTGGGTGTACATGGCGGCTATGATATGTGGTATTGCGGTGGGGATACGTTTATATGTACAATATGGAACTCATGAAATAAAGGGTTTTTCCACGGCACAAAACCAATCGGAAACAATCCCTTTGTCGGATGAAGACATCTTGATCTCAGCCGTGAATGATTACGATTTGTATGAATATTTTCATGAAACAAACGGTAATTTTTAAAGTAATTCTAAAGATTGAAAAAATAAATCAGTATGAAACCTATTCTATTTTTGCTGACATTAATGAGTATATTCTCGTTAGGCGTATCAGCTCAGAATCAACTTCGGAGAGACGGACAAAAATTTGATGTAGAAGCTTTTCGGGCGGAGCAGGAAAAGATCATTTTACAAGAAGTGGAACTTACTCCGGAAGAAGCGCGTGCGTTTTTTCCCCTTTACCATGAAATGACGCAGAAACGATTTGAAATAAACAGGGAAGTCAGGAGGGAAATAAAGACCATCATGGCCGGTAAAAATATTACAGATGCACAATATACAAAAATGGTTGATAGTCAACTTGAAGTACGTTCAAAAGAAATTGAGATCGTAAAAGAATATTATGCTAAGTTTAAAAAAATACTGCCTCCGGAAAAAGTGTTCAAAATAAGTCTGGCGGAAATGAAAATGAACAAAGAGCTGATCAAAAGCCAAGTCGACAGAAAGTGATTCATGGATTAACCGCATCAGGAATCAAAAATAACGAGTAGACAAGTAAAACCAAGTGGGTATTGGAAGCCCTGAGGGGTCGTAATCAATTGATAATATAATGATTACGCCCCCTCAGGGCTTTCTGTTTATTATCGTCATTTTCGACGCAGAACGATTTCCGCGCTGTTTGATTTTACTCTTTCGGAGCATGAAATGACCGGTTATTAAGATCGGTAAAGCCTCTGTAGGAGGCAAACATGGATAACCCCAAGTAAGCGAAATGCAATCGGGGTAAGGCGGCACAACCCGGCATTATAGAACTCCGAAGTAGTTCAACCCGTTATGGGGTTGAGGTACGGGTACGGGCAGGTTTTCCTTACGCTGAACTGTGCTACGCCCGATAAATCGGAATAAACTTTAATAAATAGGTTTCGGATACCATAAAGCCAACCTCGTCTACTCGTTTACCGTGCTTTGTGCATCGTGAACATCAGTTAATGAGTGATTATTTATGTTAAAAATAGATATTGTACTTGTTATTTTAATAAATGGTTGTATTTTTACATCGTTGTTTATGCAATTAATCCTGATTGGGAATAAATATGTCTCAAAAAACGGTATCTATTTTAACGTCGGGTTACAAAGACGGAAAGAGACGAAGTTTAAATTCTTTGCGACTTTGTGTTTTTGTATTTTCGCGTTCAAAATAATGGATATTCAAAATAAATAGATACTAAAAAAAATCTGCCATGTATTTATTCGTAATAAATTTCAACTATGGATTTGTCGCAAAAGCTGAATCAGATCGAACTTTTCGGAATTTTGAACGGAAAAATATCGAAACTGATTAACCGGTATCTTTTTAATCGTTTTAAAGAAGCGAATTTGGGAATCACGGTAGAGCAGTGGACGGTATTGGCTTGTTTGTGGCAAAAGGATAAAGTGACGCAACAGACGTTGTCGGATATTACATTCAGGGATAAACCGAGCATGACGAGGTTGATCGATAATCTGGAAAAACAGAATCTGGCGGTCAGAGTTCCTGATTCAACCGATAGGAGAGTGAATCTTATTTATCTGACGCAAAAGGGTATGGATTTGGAAAAACAAGCGACTCAAATTGTGCAGGATGTGGTTGAAAGAACGTTGTCGAAAATGTCCGGGGATGAGATTATGATTTGTAGAAATGTGTTGAAGAAAATTTTTGAAAATCTGACGTAATTTTGTTTTATTTATACAGTGTATAGTTGTTTAGGCAATCATTGTTGTTCAAAATAAAATATAAAAGTAAGCAATAGCACTTTATGATGAAAAGATTTTGTCTTATTTTTTGCCTGTTTTTTTGTATGATGTCTGTTTTTTCACAGACGAGAATTTTGTCGCTTCAAGAATGTCTTGATTTGGCGTTGAATCAAAGTAATGATTTGCAGATTAAACGTGAAGAGGTGAAAATGGCCGAGTATAAAAAAGCTCAGGCAAAAACGGCTTATTTGCCGAAAGTAAATGCGGAGCTTTCTTATCTTCGGATGAGCAATAAGATTTATTTGTTGCCGGATGATAAGTTTTTGCCTGTCGGTACGAAAATGACCGACGGGAGCTTCGGGTTTCGGCAGGATCAGATATATAACGGGTGGACCATGGTTGACGGAAATCCGGTACCATTGGATGCCGACGGAAACCCGTTTAATCCGAAAACTAATCCCGAGAAGATTCAATGGAAAGATTATACGACCATTCCTCGCGACGAATTGTCCATTGATGTCCGAAATACATTTATTGGGGCGTTGTCGTTGATGCAGCCGATTTATACCGGGGGAAAAATCCGGGAAACCAACAAAATGGCGAAAATCGGCATCGATATTGCCAAGCAACAGGAGTCATTGGAGCAATCGGAGGTATTATATCAAACCGAAAGCGCTTATTGGATGGTTATTTCGGTCAGCAACAAGGTGAAAACCGCCGCTGATTACAAAACGCTGCTCGAACAATTGGCGAAAAACGTGACGGAACTTTCTAATGAAGGCATGGCTACGCGGGCTGATATTTTAAAGGTTCGGGTAAAACTGAACGAGGTTGATATGAATCTCACCAAAGCGCAAAACGGATTGAGTCTGGCGAAAATGCAGTTGTGTCAATACATCGGATTGCCTGTGAATACTGATGTGCTGTTGTCGGATGAAATATCGCAAAAGGATTCCGGGTTTGTATCCGATGAAAATATCGGATTGGACCGGGCAATGGAAAATCGCTCGGAACTGAAAAGCCTGCGAAAATTGATCGACTTGTCCGAGTCAAAAGAAAAAATCGCGTTTGCCGATTATCTTCCGGAAATCGGATTGACGGCAAACTATTTGTATTCCAATCCGGATCTTTTCAACGGATTTGAAAAAAAATTTTCCGGTTCGTGGAATGTCGGTGTGGTCATGAAAATTCCGATTCTTCACTGGGGAGAGCAAAAACAGAAAATACGTGCGGCCAAAAGCGAACGGCACATCAATGAAGTGAAATTGGACGATGCCAAGGAAAAAATCGAACTTCAGTTCAGGCAGGCGGCGTACAAAATTGAAGAAACGAAAAAACGGCTTATCGCCGCGGAAAATAATTTGGATCAGGCGGATGAGAACTTACGGTATGCCCAATTGTCTTTTGATGAAGGTCTTGTTGCGGTGACAGACGTTTTGGACGCTCAAGCCGCTTGGTATGCCGCTTATTCGGAAAAAGAGGATGCTCTGATCGGTTTGAGGATCGACAACCTTTACTTAAAAAAAGTGACAGGGCTGTTGACCATTAAGAATTAAGAGTTAAGAATTAAGAGTTAGGATTAAAATATGATGAATATTTGTCTTGTTTTCAGTGATTTAGTTTGTAACCTTTCAATTTTGGATTTATGGCCGGCAGTAAAAATAAAAATAAATCGTTGATAACGGCATTGATTATAGTGGTTGCCGTGATTTTGATGGTATCGCTTATCGGAATTTTTATATTTCGGCCCGAGCCGACAAGATGGCAGGGTGAAGTGGAAGCCGCTGAAGTGCGGGTTTCGGGGAAAGTACCGGGACGAGTTGTGCGTTTTTATGCCGAGGAAGGGCAATCGGTGAAACAAGGAGATACATTGGTGCTGTTGAGCAGTCCCGAAGTCGATGCCAAGTTGATGCAAGCTTCGGCTGTTGAAGAGGCGGCTTCGGCCCAAAACCGGAAAGCGGAAAAGGGTGCGAGAAGCCAGCAGATAGAAGGAGCTTATGAGCAATGGCAACGGGCCGAAGCGGGTGCCGATATTGCGCGAAAGACATTTGAACGGGTGCAAAATTTATATGAAAAAGGAGTGCTTCCTGCTCAGAAAAGGGACGAAGCCGAAGCGAATTATAAAGCTTCGACGGCTTTGGCGAAAGCGGCCGAGTCTCAGTACAGCTTGGCGTTGGCCGGCGCCCGACAAGAAGATAAGGATGCTGCAAAAGCATTGTTGAATCAGGCGCGTGGTGCGGTCAGCGAAGTGGAAGCTTATTTGAATGAAACCTGTCTGTTGTCGCCGATTTCGGGCGAGATTTCGGATATATTCCCGAAGCGGGGGGAACTGGTCGGAACCGGCGCTCCGATTATGAATGTGCTTGATTTGAATGATATTTGGATTATATTCAATGTACGGGAAGATTTACTTGCGGGAATTAAGCAGGGACAAATCTTCAAAGCCCTTGTTCCTGCTTTAGGGAATAAAGAAATCGAACTGAAAATCACCCACATTAAAGCATTGGGCAGTTATGCCACTTGGAAAGCCACGAAAGTATCGGGAGAGTTCGATTTGAAAAGTTTCTCCGTAAGAGCTAAACCCGTTTCTCCTGTCGAAGGACTACGTCCCGGAATGAGCGTACAAGCTGAATTATAGTTACGAATTACAGGATATGAATTGTTTTGCAAGAGTCGTTTGGCGGGAATTGAATCGGATTGTTTCCCGTCGGATTTATGTGGTGGCTGCATTGGTCATTCCGATATCTTCCTACCTGCTTTTTGCGACGGTATTTGCTGAAGGGCTGCCGACCGAACTTCCGGTGGGTGTGGTGGATGGCGATCGGTCATCGCTGTCACGTGATTTTATTCGTCAAACCGATGCTATGCAGATGACACATATTGTGATGCATTGTGCCGATTTCAGCGAAGCGGAACATGAAATGAAAAAAGGGAATATTTATGCTTTTTTGGTTATTCCGCCGAATATGCAGTCGGACTTGTTAATGGGTCGGCAGCCGAAACTTGCGTTTTATTATAATAATGCGTATTTTATTCCGGGAGGGCTGTTATTCAAAGATTTGAGTTTGATTACTTCCCTGTTTTCCGCTTCCGTCGGGTTATCGACCGGATTGGCCAAAGGCAAAACCACCGAAGAATTGATGGGGCAGTTGCAACCGATTGTCGTGGATGCTCACATGATCGGAAATCCGTATGTCAATTATTCTGTTTATTTGTCGAACGTATTGATGCCCGGTATTTTACAATTGATGATTGTGCTGATTACCGTTTTTGCAATCGGACTTGAACTGAAAGAAAGAACTTCGATTGAATGGTTGCGAACCGGCAATAAATCCATATTTGTTGCATTGTCGGGAAAACTGTTTCCTTATACCGTGATTTTTACTGCATTGGTTATTTTTCAGAATGTGTTTTTATTTCGTTTGTTAGGATTTCCGTTGCATAATAGTCTCATCACCATGATTACGGCTTCCGTATTGTTTGTGTTGGCAGGTCAAGCCATCGGAATTACGCTTATAGGAACGTTGCCTGTCTTGAGAAATGCGTTGAGTTTTGCCTCGGTTTTCGGTATTTTGGGAATCAGTTATTCGGGTTTTACATTTCCCGTCGAACAAATGCCATTGTCTGTCCGGTCATTGGCACAATTGTTTCCGATGCAGCATTTTTTTAAAATATACCAAGACAGTGCGCTGATCGGTTCTCCGATTTCATACTATTGGATATCGTATTTGGCGTTGCTGCTGTTTCTGTTATTGCCCTTCGTCGTAATCTTACGATTAAAAAAGGCCATGATTTTTCAAGATTATCCGATAAAATAAAAAAGATTTGTAATTCGTGATGAGTACAGATATGCAATCAAATATATTCAAACAACGGCTGATGTCTGTGTTTCATATTTGGAAACAGGAATATTTGAATATTATGCGGGAGCCGGGTGTATTGATTATTTTCTTCGCGGCAACGCTTTTGTATCCGCTGCTGTATGGCATTATTTACGGAAATGAAGTATTGAGGGAGATTCCGGTGGCCGTGATCGATATGTCGCAATCGTCCATGAGTCGCAAATATATTCAAGCATTGGACGCAACCCCCGAATTGTATGTCGCTTTTAAACCTCAGTCACTGAAGGAAGCCGAAGAACTTTTTTATCGGCATCAAATACACGGAATCATTTTTATTTCAAGTGATTTCGATAAAAATATTTATCGGGGAACTCAATCTTTTGTGTCGGTTTATTTGGATATGAGCAGTTTTTTGTATTATAAAGCGACTCTGACAGCCGTAAGTATTGTATCAAGAGAGGTCGGAGCTCAAATTCAATATCAGAATCTGCTTAGTACAGGATTGACGACGCAACAGGCTGCCGTGTCGGTAAATCCCTTGCCGTGTGAAGGTATGTCGATTTTTAACGGTGGCGGCGGATTTGGGAGTTTTTTGCTTCCCGCAGTGTTTATCCTGATTTTTTATCAGACATTAATATTGGGCATAAATATGTTGGCAGGGGTATATTGGGAAGAAAACAGATATAAAAACTTGATAATTCATCAAAACCGGCGTTTCGGAACATTGGACATTGTTTTCGGAAAAGGATTCTGTTATTTTTCGTTGTATATGGTGTTGGCATTTTACCTGACGGGACTGATTCCGCGCATTTATAATCTGCCTCATATCGGAAATGGATGGACGTTATTTTTGTTTATGATTCCCTTTTTGTTGTCGACCACATTCTTGGCGATGACCATTTCTATTTTCATGCGGAACATGGAAAGCGCTTTTTTGTTGCTTTTATTTTCCACTTTGCCGTTGTTGTTTTTGGCCGGAGCTTCATGGCCTCAATCCGGAATACCTGCGTTTTGGAAAGCGGTCAGCTATCTTTTCCCGTCTACGCACGGGATTCAGGGATATATTCGCATCAACACCATGAATGCCGGGTTGAATGAAGTGGCCAAAGAGTATTTTATCTTATGGCTTGAAACAGGTGTTTATTTTTTGACAGCCTGCCTGGTGTACGACCGGTTGATCAAGAAAAGTAGAGCTAAATGAATAAATCCATTGGATGATTATATGTTTTTCCACAAAAATCCCCGAACATTTTGATAACTTGTTCGGGGATTTTTGTAGGAAATATTACCGTTGTTTTTATTTCTTTTTCTCTTTCTCCGGATAACGGGCATTCAGTCCGTCAACCACTTCTTTGGTGATGTCGTATGCATCTTCACCTTGTAGTACTGCTTCTCCCGTGAGTATCAATTGGTATTTTTTGATTTTGTTGTACTCTTTCAAGAAAAGAGTGATGGAATCTTTCAATTGATCATTCAGCTTTTGCTGTTCTTTGGCAAAATCATTGGAAAGATCTTGTTCCATTTTTTGCAAATCTTGCTGTTTTCTGATTAGAGCTTGTTGTTCGGCTTCGGCTCTTTCCCGGGAAAGAAAGGCATTGTTTTGGATTTTCTCTTGAAATTTATTCATATCCGATTGCAATTGACGGGCGCGTTGGGTATACGCCAATCGTGAATCTTCGTGTTTTTTCAATAGAGCTTCACTTACATCTTTCGAGAAATTATAATTTACCAACAAAGAATCGAGTCTTACGTATGCGACCGGCAAAACCGTACCGATTGAATCCGAAGAGCCTTTTATTGCAAATGTCGGAGCTGATTCTTTTTTCGATGAAAAATGAAGAATAAACAGGATGATTACGCATACCGCTAAAACGGCACTAATCAAATAATTGATATTTTTCATAAATAGAGGAAACTGTTTTTTATTGGGTGAAATGGATTTTGTTTCGGATTGATAAACGTCAACGCCTGCTTTTTGCGCTTCGTCATCCCCGCTTTTTGTACTTGTGATTTCTTCTTCTTTCATCGTTGTCGCATCAGAATGTTTTTTAAGCGTGCAAATATAAGTTATTACTTTTTAAGAATCATCCCGTAATTTTATGTTTTTAATTTAAATGGAGTGATTTATCCGTTTTTATTGTTTTTTAACAAAGTGAAAAAATCATTCCCTTTATCATCCACCAGAATAAATGCGGGGAAATCCACCACTTCAATTTTCCAAATGGCTTCCATGCCGAGCTCGGGATATTCAAGACATTCCACGTTTTTAATGTTCTGTTCCGCCAGAATGGCTGCCGGGCCTCCGATGCTTCCCAAGTAAAATCCGCCGTGATTTTTGCAGGCATCGGTTACTTGCCGGCTGCGGTTTCCTTTGGCGATCATGATCAGACTGCCGCCGTTTTCCTGAAACAAATCGACGTAACTGTCCATACGTCCGGCTGTTGTCGGACCGAATGAGCCCGAAGGCATTCCTTTAGGAGTTTTGGCCGGGCCGGCGTAATAGATCGGATGATCTTTAACATATTGCGGCAGTCCCTTGCCTTCGTCCAGCCGTTCTTTCAATTTGGCGTGAGCGATGTCTCGTCCCACAACGATGGTACCGGTCAACGATAAACGTGTTGCCACAGGATATTTGGTCAGTTCCGCCAAAATTTCTTTCATCGGACGGTTCAAATCAATTTTCACGGCATTTCCTTCTCCTGCGTTGCGCAATGCTTCGGGGATGAAACGTCCGGGATTGTCTTCCAGTTTTTCAATCCAGATTCCGTCTTTGTTGATTTTGGTTTTGATATTCCGGTCGGCCGAGCAGGAAACGCCCAATCCTACGGGGCAAGAGGCGCCGTGACGCGGCAGGCGGATGATGCGGATGTCGTGTGCAAAATATTTTCCGCCGAATTGAGCTCCGATGCCCGATTCTTGCGCTTTTTTCAAAATCTTTTTTTCCAGTTCGATGTCGCGGAAAGCTTGTCCCCACTCATTTCCTTGTGTCGGCAGATGATCGTAATATTTGGCGGATGCCAATTTTACCGTTTTCAGGTTAACTTCGGCCGATGTGCCGCCGATGACAAACGCGATGTGATAAGGCGGACAAGCTGCCGTTCCCAACGACTGCATTTTTTCGACCAGAAATTTTTCCAATGTTTCGGGATTCAGCAAAGCCTTGGTTTCCTGATACAAAAAGGTTTTGTTGGCTGAACCGCCGCCTTTGGCGATCATCAGAAATTTATATTCGTTGCCTTGTGTGGCGTACAAATCGATTTGTGCCGGTAAATTGCATCCGGTATTGATTTCGTTGTACATATCCAACGGTGCATTTTGCGAATAACGGAGGTTTTCTTCGGTGTATGTTTTATATACGCCCAAAGACAATGCTTCTTCGTCATGACCGTCGGTCCATACTTGTTGTCCTTTTTTCCCCATGATGATGGCCGTTCCCGTATCCTGACAGAATGGAAGAACGCCTTTGGCCGAAATTTCGGCATTGCGCAACATGGTTAATGCCACATATTTATCATTCTCGCCGGCTTCGGGGTCTTTCAATATTTCGGCAACTTGGGCCTGATGTTCCGGCCGGAGCAAAAACGAGACATCCCGCATGGCGACATTCGTCATTTTGGTGAGACCTTCGGCTTCCACTTTCAGAACTTCTTTTCCTTCGAATCGGGATACAGACACATAATCCTTTGTCAGCAGATAATACTCTGTCGTGTCTTTTCCCGTCGGAAACGGGTCTTGATATTTATAGGGAGGTGTAGGCATAGTGTGAATTTTTTGTGTCAGTTTTAGAATTGTGCAATTTTATTTTTGGTGCAAAGGTACGATTTTTTGTTTTTGAGTTTTATCTTTGCTTTTATTTTTTGGAGGTTGTTTAAATTACGGGGTCAAATGTACCTTATGCGACCTTTAACAAAAAAATATTTTTGTATGAGACTATCTTTTTGTCTTTTTGTCTTTTTATTTATTGTCCGGCAAATATTTTCTCAAAACACCGTTTGTTTTTCGGAGATAAAGGCGCCCTACATGACGGTCAGTCCTACGATTGCCGAATGGGAAAATATGGATGATGTTTCTTTGAACAATGAATTGGATGTTTTTTGGACGAATGCTTCGAAAAACGGGCTTCCGTTAGTCGAAAAGGATTCGTTATACGATGATTATGTGTATGTTACGTTTATTTACAACTCTTCCGAGACAGCTGTCGACGTAAAGTTGTTTATTCCCGGAATTTACGACGAGAATCGTTTCGGAGACCTGAAAATGTACCGGCTGAAAAATACCGGGGTATATTATCGGTGTTATTTGTTGCCGGATGATGTGTGTATGTCGTATCGGTTTGACGTGACCGACAAAAAAACGGGAAAAACGGTCAAAGATTTGGACCGGTATAACGATAACCGTATTCCGAAGGGGGAGAGGAAAGATTTCAGTTATTCGGTGTTGGATTTGAGCCGGAATCATCCCGACCGGAACGAACAAACGCATGCCGGTGTGGATAGCCGTATTGATTTATTCAATATTAACAGCCGGTTATTGAACAATATTCGTAATGTGTATGTTTACTTGCCGCCCGGGTATGACGGGACGGAAACATATCCGGCGGTGTGGTTATTTGATGCATTTGTTTATATGAATCGGGTGGAAGTGCCGGTTGTTTTGGATAATTTGATTGCGGATGGGATGATTCGTCCGGTGATTGCGGTGATGTTCGACAATCCGACTTCGGAATCAAGATATACTGAATACGCGTTGAATTTTGATTTTATGAATGCGTTTGTTTCGGAATTTGTCCCTGTTGTGAGAGAAAGATATACGATGTCTTCGAATCCGGCCGACAATATCATCGGAGGAATGAGTTACGGCGGACTGAATGCGGCTTTTATCGCCTTTCATCATCCCGGTATGTTCGGGAAAGTTTTGTCTCAATCGGGTTCTTTTTGGCGTGATTTGATTTTGAAAGATACGAACGGGAATGAAGTCAGAAACGATTGGCTGATTCGTCAATTCGATACCGCAGTGAAAAGAAATCTGAAGTTGTTTCTCGATTGGGGATTGCAGGAAAATATGGTTTTAGGCTCTAATCGGACATTTGTAAAAGTTTTGAATAGAAAAGGATATGAATTTGAATTTGTTGAATTTGATGGGTGGCATAATTGGGCGAATACGAGGAAAACGTTTCCGGTCGGGTTGATGTATTTGATGAATTAAGAATGAAGAATGAAGAGTTAAGAATTAAAAGTTAAAATAATATAATGTTACAATTTAAAACCGTAGAGCTGAAAGACAAGCCGTTGCTTGATTCTTATTTGTTAAAGTCTGATTATCGGAATTGTGATTTTTCTTTTTCCAATATTTTCTGCTGGAAAGAGCGTTACCATACAACGTATGGCATCGTAAACGGTTTTTTGGTGATTCGTTTTGTGGTTGTCGACGATCAAAAGCCTTGTTATATCATGCCGCTCGGAACGGGTGATTTGACCGGAGTACTGGAAATATTGATGGCGGATGCCGAAGAAAACGGATTTCCGTTCCGGTTGATGTCGATTACGGACGACATGTTTGCTTTGCTCGAAAAGGCTGTGCCGGATACGTTTGAGTTTATACCCATGCGTGGAGGTTCGGATTATGTTTATCTGACCGAAGATTTAATTCATTTGGCCGGGAAAAAATATCAGAGCAAAAGAAATCATATCAACCGGTTCAAAATCGATTATCCCGATTTTGAATTTGTTCCCATTACAAAAGAATTGATTCCGGCTTGTCTGGAAATGCAGAAACAATGGTGCATCGAAAACGACTGTACCGACAGTGACATGCTCCACAGCGAAGCGCATGCCGTAAGAACGGCGTTGAACAACTATGAGGATTTGCAATTGAGAGGAGGTGTCATTAAAATAGACGGGAAACTTACTGCTTTTTCTTTCGGTCAGGCGATCGGACAAGATACTTTCGGTGTACACGTCGAAAAAGCGTTGAACGGCGTTTATGCCATCATCAATCAACAAATAGCCGAACATGTCGCCTGTAACTATAAATATATGAATCGGGAAGAGGACTTGGACTTGGAGTCGTTGCGTAAAGCGAAAATGTCTTATCATCCTGCAATTTTATTGGAGAAGGGGCTGGTTCAGGTTAAGAGTTAAAAGTTAAGAGTTAAGAGTTGATTTAAACGCGAAGACATAAAGTCACAAAGAATTTAAATTTCGTATCTTTGCGCTTTAGCGTTTGAAATATAAACCGGTTTTTACAACATACTTACAGGCTTTTGTATGGTTGTTTATGCTGATGATCGATTGTTCCCGGAAATCATGCGGATGTGGAAAATCTGCTTTGAGGATTCGGATGAGTTTATGGATATTTATTTTCGGACAAAATACCGTAATGAAAATACCTTGGTGAAGGTGGTCGACGAAAAAGCGGTTGCCTCGTTGCAAATGCTTCCGTATGACATGACATTCGGGAAAAAACGCATTCAAACGGCGTATATTTCCGGCGCGTGCACGTTGCCCGAAGAACGGAATAAAAGATACATGGAGGAATTGCTGCATGCAGCGTTTACCGAAATGAAAAAGCATCAGATTCCGTTGACAATTCTTATCCCGCAGGGAAACGGGGTGGTCGGGTTTTATGAAAAATTCGGATATACCGCAATGTTCGATACGAAAGAACAAATCATCGAATTGCCGGAGAATATGCGTGAGGGTGGTTGTGTCGTAAAAGAAGCGGAGATGAAGGATGTTCCGGCGGTGGCGAACTTTTGTAACCGGATTTTTGGAAAAAAGGATTTGACCATTCAGAAAACAACCGAAGACTGGGGAGCTGTTTTTGAGGATTGTTTTTTTTCGGACGGCAAGATATTTATGGCACGACATGGAAATCAATTGACCGGGGTTTGTTTTACCCGCAGGGAGGAAAATCGTCTCGTCATTAAAAATTTATTGACGGAAAATGAACTTTCCGGGTTATGCCTCTTGTCGTCTGTGGCAAACACTTACAGGGTTTCTGGCGCTGTTTTGGTTGCCGAAAGCGGGGGAGAAGGCGCTCAACCTCTCGGAATGGCCCGTATTGTGGATGCGGAAAAAATGCTGGAACAGTATGCGATGAAACAGCCCCGATTGCAGTTCTCCGTTAAGGTCATCGATAAACAGCTTGCTTGGAACAATAAAACGTATCGGGTGCATTCCGGAAAATGTACTGAAGCAAATGCCGGAGTTCCTGACTTTGAACTGTCCGTCGGGTTATTGACCCGTCTTTTGTTGGGATATCGAGTTGATGAACTTCCGTCCGAATACCATATTTTTCCGTCCGAAAATGCCGTGATGAGCTTGATGATGGAATGAGAAGTTAAGAGTTAAGAATTAAAAGTTAAGAGTTAAAAGATGAAAAAAATTGTATTTGTTTTGATTGTATTGTTTTGGTGTCACGGATCGTTGTTTTCCGTTGAAAATTACCTGTTGAAAGGTAAAATCGGTAATTCCGATATTTACATGTCTGTGAATGATTATTCTTCGGGAAATGTGGATGATGACGAAACGCTTGATGCCTTGTATTTTTATGTTTCTTCGTTGAAAGATATTGTGATGAGAGGAAATCGGGAAGGCGGTAAGTATGTGCTGTACGTCAATAAATCGGAAAACGGGTATGACGAGAAGTTTGTGCTGAGTAAAAATGCCGCCGGAGAATTTAAAGGAACATGGAACAGTGCGAACGGAAAACGACTTTCGGTATCGCTTGTTCCGACTTCCGTACAAGATATAGATCATCATCCATACGGACAGTTGGATTTTATCAAAAATTTAAAACAGGAAGATGCTTTTAATTACATTCGGTCGGGGTTGATTTCTTTCGTCGGGGATTCGGTTGCCGATTATAAAGGAAAATCGTTCGTTTGGTTTAAGGAATCGCATTGTAACGCTCCTTTTTTCCGGTTGGGAAACGGATTTTCGACTGAAACATTGCAGGCGGTGAATCCGAAATTAGATGAAATTCATTTGTATAATGCCATTTCCCAATTGTCGTGCTCGGCACAATGGTATTACAATGAAGGAAATAGTATTGAATATACCATTCGAATCGAATATTTGACCGATAATTTATTGGGATTTTCCGTTTTTTCGTCCTGGTTTTGCGGAGGCGCTCATCCCGATTTCGGCGAAGTCGGTTATTTGCTGGATCTGAACAATGGTAAAGAATATGAAATCGATGAAGTGCTGGCTTTCGATCAAAGTGTCACGACCGAATCTCAAGGCGGTTTTTCGGCGTTCAGCGAATACCGGAGCAATTATTTTGGACCCGGAGTTTTTAAATTGGTCAATCAGATCGAAAAATTTGAAAAGCCCGATCCGGAAGAGGATGATTGCGATTATACCGAGTTGGAATATTGGGATTTTCCGAGTTGGCACTTTACCGAAGAAGGAATTGTGTTTACGCCGATTTTTTACCGTGCCGCACGAAATTGCGAAACCGGATTTTTAGTTCCTTTTTCGGATTTGAGAAAGTATAAACGGGCCGGCTTTCCGTATGATTTTTGAATGCCGGATTTATGAAAACGTATTCCATAAGCGATTCCGCACGGATGGAGTCCATCATTAAAAAATGTAAGGTGTGTTACGTCGGGTTGGTTGATGAAGGGAGTATCCCGTATGTTATTCCGATGAATTTCGGGTATAAAGACGGAACGATTTATTTGCATTCGGCTCCCGAAGGTCGTCATGTCGAAATGATCAACAAAAATCCCAAAGCCTGCATTACATTTTGTTCGTCTGCGAGTTTGGCCTATCAACACGAGCAGGTGGCTTGCAGTTACCGCATGAAATCCGAAAGCGTGATATGCCGGGGGGAGATTGTTTTTGAAAAGGACGTCGACAAAAAAACGGAAGCGCTGAATATCATCATGTCCCAATATTCCGAAAAAACATTTACGTATTCCCTGCCTTCGGTGAAGAATGTTCAAATTTGGGTGATGAAAATCGATCAAATGACCGGAAAAATATTCGGCGAAAAACATCATCTGAGTTTTTAACCGTGTATTGCGTACCGTGCACCAAAAACTTTACTCCGTTTCGATATAAAAAGAGTTTTTTGTATCTTTGCGTCTGATGTAAAATAAAGACGATTCTTGTATTTATTGTTATGATAAATGTAAATTTGAAAGGAATGGGAGTGGCGTTGGTTACTCCTTTTAAAGAAGATGACCGTATTGATTTCGGAGCGCTTGGTAAACTGGTGGATCTTCAGCTTCAAAACGGTACGGATTATTTGGTCGTTTTAGGTACGACCGCAGAAACTCCTGTGCTTACCGACAATGAAAAGAAAGAGGTCGCCGATTTTATCATCAACAAAGTACAAGGAAAACTTCCCATCGTATTGGGTGTCGGCGGAAATAATACCCACGCTGTCGTAAATGATTTGAAAACCAAGGATTTTACAGGTGTAGATGCTGTTCTTTCGGTTGTTCCGTATTACAATAAACCTTCTCAAGAAGGGATGTACCGGCATTTTCAAGCCATTGCCGAAGCCACCGATTTGCCGATTCTGTTATATAACGTTCCGGGAAGAACCGGCGTCAATATGACCGCCGATACCACCTTACGATTGGCGCGTGATTTTAAAAATATCGCGGGAATTAAAGAAGCTTCGGGTAATATTGTGCAAATGGACGATATTATTAAAAACAAACCGAATGATTTTATGGTTATTTCGGGTGATGACGGGATCACTTATCCGTTGATCGCTTTGGGGGCGGTGGGTGTAATTTCCGTCATCGGAAATGCTTTTCCGAAAGAATTCAGCCGTATGGTGCGGTTGGCTCTATCGGGCGACTGGGAAAATGCGCTTCGCATCCATCATGATTTTACCGAGTTATTCGAATTATTATTTGTCGACGGTAATCCTGCCGGCGTAAAATGTATGCTTCATGCCATGGGATATTGCGAAAATAAACTTCGTTTGCCGCTTGTTCCCACCCGAATCACGACCTTCGAAAAAATTCGGGCGGTTCTCGATCATTTGAACATAAAGGCGTGATTATTGTAAGATTAATTAATGATGAAAAATTTTTACATAAAAAGAAGCGTGCAATCCGTTTTATTTTATTGGATTACACGCTTTGAAATATGTTTTGCAAAAATCAGCGGCTGTTGAAAATGAAATTTAATTTTTGGTTCGTATAATATTCAAATTTTTGGTCGGAACTGATAAGCGTAATCTTTTCTGTTATTGCTTGGGAAATAATCACATGGTCATACGGATCATTATGATCGCTCACTATAGATAATCCGGAATACGTTGCAAGATGCTCTTTTTTCACCGGAAGAATTTCAAAATTCATTTCGATGCTTGGTAAAATATCTTCCGGTTTTTCCCATTTGGTCTTGATTTTATTTCTTTTGTATAAATAGATTATTTCTTGTATGGAAATCGTACTGATATATAGCAAATTACCATAATCGCCCAATAATTCGTCTACTCTTCGCTCTAATTCATTAGGAGAAAATAACGAAAACAACACAATATTTGTGTCTAAAAGATAACGAGCCATAGAGCTTTCATTTCATTGCAGCCCTCATATCTAATATTTCTCCTATGCCATCCGGATGCTCTTTTCTCCATAAACCGTATGCAGATAACTTGTCGGATTTTCTTTCGTAAACAAATTCCGTTTTAATGCCATTCGGGTAATAGTATGCCTTCGGCGTTCTTTTCCTTTTTTTTGTTTCTTTTGCCGCCATTGTTTTGTATCATCATTGTTTTAGATAATGTTGTACAAATATACGCCTTTTTTCGTAAAAGAAAAATTTTTTTCAAATGTGTGCAATCCGATGTGTCAAAAAGTGCTTGATTCAATCGCAATGAATCATTCCAAATTTAATGCTTTTGTCGGATTTCTGACCGCTGCCCGATAGCTTTGCATACTTACCGTAAGTAAAGTGATCAGCAAAACAATCAATCCGCCCAAAAGGAATACCCACCAATAAACAGGAATTTTATAGGCAAAATTTTCCAACCACTTCTTTGTAATGAACCATGCTGCCGGAACGGCGATCAGATAGGCAATGCCGAGTTGTATCAACATATTCCGGTTCAACATCAGGATGATTTCCCGAACGGTGGAGCCGTTGACTTTACGGATGGCGATTTCCTTGGCTTTGTAACGGACATTGAACACTATCAATCCGTAAACGCCCATTACGGCGATGATGACGATAATGAACCCGAACAAGCCGATCAGTTTTGCCATATTGCTCTCTTTCTGATACAGTTTGTCCATTTCCTCATCCAGAAAATGAGCATCGAAAGGATCTTTACTGAATTTATTCCAAGTTTGTTCAATGGATTTGATAGCGTTTGGAATTTCGGTTCCATTAAGTTTAACCAATACGTATTGGAAATTTTGCCATTTCGCTAATACGCCGAAAGCCATCGGAGTAATCGAATCGTGCAACGATGCGTAATTGATGTTTTGGGCTACCGCCTGTATGCGTCCCGGCCCGAAAGTATTGAAATCTTTCCCTACAATACTTTCATCAAATTCGTATTTTTTCAAAAAAGCTTCGTTGACCACCATTTGGGAAACAATGGAATCCATGCGTTCCGGTTTTCGTCCGGCTATAATTTTGATATTGAAAAAGTCGAAGAAGCGGTCGTCTACCGACCAAACATTAAACTCAACCGCTTTTCCTTCAAAATTGCTGAATCCCCAACTCATTTTTAATCGCCCGGGTAAAGCGCCGGTGACGCAATAATCGGTAATGCGTGAATCCCGCAAAAGTTCCTGTCCGAACGTTTGAACGCTTTCACCCAATCCTGCCGATGGAAGAAAAATGATATCCTTTTTCGGAATGCCCCAATCGTAGTTCTGCATGTAATCGTTCTGTTTTTTGATAAATATGGAAACGCATATCAAAACAAAAGCGGTAGTAAATTGAATGACAATCAAAATATTACGCAATTTAACGCCTTTGACCCCAAGAGCAAACGAGCCTTTCAAAGCCTCCGATTCATTCACCGAAGTGCTGTAACGCATGGCATAAAGTCCGAGTACAAAAGCCAAAAGCAAAACGACAACCGATGCCGCAGCCAAAAGTCCGACATAAGATCTCAAGGAAATGTCGATAATCGGAAACAGTTCCTGTGCGAAAACGCTTTCTTTCAGTAAATAAATTCCGACAAAAGCGACAATCAAAGCAAGTGCTGTAAACAAGACGCTTTCCATGGCTATAGCAAACCGAAGCGTAGTTTTGTCGATGCCTAATATCTTACGGATATTAATGCCTCGGATGCGCGAAGGAGCCATCGCCAATGAAAGGTTGACAAAATTGACAAAGGCAATCAACAGTGTAAGGACTCCTATGGCTAATAACGATAGGGTGGTATTGATGCGTTTACTTCCATTGATTTTATTGTATAAATACAAGTCATTCATGGACGACAAACGATATTGAAACCGGAATTCCGGATGTTCTTCCCGACGTTTCATACGATCTTCTCCTAATACTTCCACTGTATTTAACTTTTGATTAATATCCTTCAGGCTTCCGGGACGAATCAAAAAATAAGCATTAAAACTATTTTCTGTTTCAGGGCTTTCCGGCAGGTAAGTATATAATCCGTTTTTGAGTGAAGTATTATCGGGAAAATCACGATACACGGCTTGAATGGTCAATAGGTCTGTCCCGTAATGGGAACGAATCACTTTCCCTATGGGATTTTCGTTGCCGAACAAGCGTTGCGCCGTTTTTTCCGAAAGCATGGCGAACCCGGGCGAAGAGAAGATGCCGGTCGTATCGCCCAGAATAATTTCCGGAGTAAAGACCTTCCAAAAACCTTGCGTTGTTTGTAAATAGGGGATTTCGTATGTTTCCGTTATCGTGTTTCCTTTGTCTATATCGAACATTTGGTTTTCTCCCCAATAATAAGCAGACATGCAATATGCTTCCACTTCGGGAAGACGGCTGCCGATTAATGCCGGAAGTTTAAAATTGATATTTGTACCTGCATAGCCATCGTCGAAATCATATCTGTTGAATTGCACGATATTCTTGGCATTTCGATATCCTTTGTCGAAAGTGAAATCGTAATGCACTTGCATCAGTACCACAAAGAATACCATTAACGCGGCCGACAGCCCCAATATGTTGATAAAGGACGAAGTCTTAAAGTGCTTCAATACATGTAAGAAGTTAGTAAATAACGTGTTCATGATCGTTTTGTAATTATGTCTGTTTGTTTCAACACAAACAACGATGCGAAAATGATGCCAAAAACACATACAGTTGATAATCAGCAGATAATAAAATCACAAAAATCAAAAACTGTAAACTTTTTTTACAATCAGTGATAATTTTTTTTACAATGAATTTTCCTTGGATACCTGTTGTTGCCATACGGTTGTATCGTGTGGTATCTTATAATCACAATCTTCACATTACCACGCGATATAATCACACGGCAACCGGGGAAGAGTAGCGATTGGGTTATTCATAACAGACTCTGACAGTTATGGGGTTATCCGAATTTCACACTTACGGTACGTTGACGGCTTTAAAAATTTACAACCTCTTTTTCAACGTCTCAGATTTTAGTCGGTCAATAGTGATTTTTATTATTTCAAATTTGCATTTTGAAAATAAATACCTTACATTTGCAAAGTATTAGAAATAATACACGCCCCTCTTGGATGAGAAATGCCAAGATCCTAACCACCATTCTTGGTGGTTTTTCTTTTTTAATTATGTTTGATGATGGAAAAACAGAAAGTAATTGTTTATGTTGATGGCTTTAACTTCTATTATGGGTTAAAGTCAATATCTTCAAAAGATAACAAATGGAAAAAATTCTATTGGCTTGATATAGTGGCATTTTTTGAAAAAATGTTGAATGATAAACAAGAATTAATAGAAGTTAATTATTATTCTGCTCGTCTTCATGATGATGCCGCTTCAAAAAGGCAGGATTTATTTTTTAGTGCCAATAAATTAAACCCTAAATTTCGATTAGTGTTAGGCAAGTATTTAAAAAAAGATATTCTATGTAATTATTGTAAAAATACTATACATTCTTATGAGGAAAAAGAAACGGATGTACGCATAGCTACACAAATAATTAACGATGTATATAAAAATAGATGTGATATAATTATTATTGTTTCGGCTGATAGTGATATAATAACTGCCGTTGAATTAATACGGGAAATAAATCCGGCACATAAAATATTTGTTTACTTTCCACCTTTAAGGCATTCCGTTAGTTTATCTAATTCTTGCGATGGAGAACGAAAACTTTCCGATTATAAAGCTCGTTTTAATCAATCTATGTTACCCGATAATGTAACTCTGCTCAATGGAACGATAATTAGTCGCCCCAATAATCGGGAATAACAACTATCCGGTCATTCTATTATTCAACCGTTCAATCATTTTGACAGCTTCTGCGGAAAATAAATCTGTCGATTCACTTTTATCTTCTTCCCGAAGAAGCATAAGGTCCGATTACCATTCCCGTAAAACCACCGGCTTTGTCGGTACTGAGGTTGCTTCCGTCTATGTTTTCGACGACGGGTTGCCATTTGCTTTCCGGAGGGTAAGCAACATAAAATCCGTAAAATTTTCCGGCTCCCGTTATTTTAAGTTTAATCGGAACCTCCCGGTAGTTGTCGGGAATTTCGACTGTGGAGGTGTGTTTGATTCCCTTTTCGGTTCTGTCCACGACCAAAACATCTTTTCCGTTTTCCCGGGTTTTTCCGAAAACAATGTGGTATCCTTCATTCTGGAAACAGGCCAAACCGGCAATATCCCTATTCGACCGCGGGGTGAATGTCAGTTCCGTAATCGCTTCAAAAGTGGTATGTTGCTGACGGAATCCTAAAAAAGCCGGTTGCGATTTTTCAGATATACTTGTCGGGAGAGCTTGCAGGTTGAGCTGTCCGTCGACGATGTCATACCATCGGGAGCGGGGAGTGCGTATCATCAACCAACGCATGTTTAAATCGGTACGATCGAAATTGTCACGCCATGTAAAATTTCCGTTGAATGTGTTTTTTTCGGAAGGAGTATTTTCTTTTTCGACAATCAGCGGAACTTGTTCGCCTTTCGGCAGAATCACCGGAATATTGTCATGCATTTCCACGGGAAGCAGGAATGTTTCTCTTCCGGTGTTGTAGAGGTTTTTTTCGTAAGGCCGGCAGCCCAGAAAAACCGCCCATGTTTTCCCGTCTGCATCTTCTATTATATCGGCATGTCCGACGCTCGTGATTTTGTTTTTGCGGTCTTCGAGCAAATTCCGTTGGGTCAGAATCGGATTCTTGTCGGACGGAATATACGGGCCGAAAACACTGTCACTTAAAAATGCGACTTCTGAATGATTGATGCTTGTTCCGCCTTCGGCCGCGATCAACAGGTATTTCCCGTTCCGCTTGTACAGATGAGGGCCTTCGATCCAGACCGGACGGGTCGATTTATCGACGCCGCCGTCTACAATGACTTTCGATTTTCCGAATGTTTTATCGGTATCGACATCATATTGATGAATCCAAATGGCCCGATGCCCGTCCCATTCGGGGGGCCCTTCCGGTGCGTCGTTATTGACGATGTATGCTTTTCCGTCGTCGTCGAAAAATAAAGAAGGATCTATTCCGCCCACTTCCGGAAGGAGAATCGGGTCAGACCATCCGGCACGCGGATCTTTGGTTTTCACCACGAAATTACCGATTCCGTCCACGCAGGTGGTGATCACATAAAATGTATCGTTGTGCTTGTTGTACGAGATATCCGGTGCATAAATGCCGCCCGAAATCCGGATGCTGTCTAATTTAAGTTGAGAAGGCCGATCCAACACATGTCCGATTTGTTCCCAATTGACGAGATCTTTGCTTGTAAAAATCGGAATGCCCGGGTAAAACGCAAAACTCGAATTTACCAGATAATAATCCTTGTTTTTACGGCAGATGCTCGGATCGGGATAAAATCCGCACAAAATCGGATTGAAATATTGTTTTTCCGAATCTATTTTTGAATTGAAAATCTGGTCGTTTCCCCGGTATTCGAAAAAATTGAAACAGGCTGTCGGTTCTTTTTCGGGTCGACATGAGGTGACAGCTGTAAGGAACGATAAACCGGCAAAAAACAGGGTCTTTTTCATGTGTTTATTTTTTATTTTTATAATTATGGTTGCATCAGAATGTCCATGAGATTCATCTTGCACGGTGGCGCTTTTGCATCATGGACATTTCATCCGGATATGATGAAATGATGGTCAAATTTCAACTATTCGGATTGGATGTGACATGGATTTGAATGAAAATTCAGTTGGATTTTTACTTGATGCACAAAAATAATCAGATTATGATTGTACGATTATCGTTTTTGTTTCAAAATGTTTTCCGCTCGTTACTTTTGTCCGTTTAACACGAATAATAAGGATAATAATTTGTGATTGAGCGTAGGGAAAAGGCATTTATTTTATAATTTTGTAAGGAAAACCACCCGTTTGATGTCTGTTTTTCCGGTTAATTTAGAACCGGCATGAGCTAAGGATGCCGCAAAAAAACGGTTTATAATTATTTTCACATGAAAAAAACACTACTTTTTTTATTTTCCTTCTTTGTTTGTTTTTCATTCTCGCATGCCCAAATCGGAATTTTTTATTCTACGGATAAAGATTTATCGAGCAGCCTGATTAATTCGATTTATCAAGACCATCGGAATTACATTTGGATTGCGACGGAAGACGGATTGAATAAATTCGACGGGGTGCGGTTTACCATTTACAAGAATCGTCCGAACGACTCGTCATCCATTAAAAGTAATTATGTGAGATGTTTGCTCGAAGACAGTTTCGGACGTTTCTGGATCGGCTGCATCAACGGGTTGTTGTTGTACGACCGGGCTACGGACAGCTTTAAAGAAGTGGCTTTATATAACGGCGATAGGCGGGTGACTCCGCATGTTACGCATATCATCGAAAGTAAGGATCATGAAATTTGGATTATCACTTCGGAACAGGGTGTCATCCGTATTAAAGAGGGCGATACATTTTACCGGACCGACGCCCGGCTTTCTTCCCGATTGAGCAGCATGTATTTGACGTATGCTTTTCAAGACAGTCGGGGCGTTTTTTGGATCGCCTCGGAAAATCAGGGGTTAAACATGTATAATCCGAGAACCGATGAAGTCGTGCAGTTTAAAGCACCTCTCGGTATCGGCAGCAATCAGATTTCGACGATTTGCGAAGACCGGTACGGTAATATTTTTGTCGGAACGTTGACTGACGGACTGTATAAATATAATCCACGTATGCGGATATTCGAAGCGGTACCGTATGTCCGGAATTCTGTTTTATTTGTGAAATGTCTGCTGGTCGACAATAAAAACAGACTGTTGGTAGGTACGGACGGGCAGGGGATCAAAATTTACGACGAGGAAAAAGGATGGCTGAACGATTTCCGGATGTTGTCCACGCCGTTCGATTTTTCCAGAATGAAAGTTCATGCGATTTGTCAGGATAATTTCGGCAACATTTGGGCGGGGCTTTTTCAAAAAGGAGTGTTTCTCGATCCCGAAAATCCGAATAAATTTAATTATTGGGGATTTAAATCGTTCGACCGGAACTTGATCGGGTCGGGATGCATCATGTCCTTGTTGAAGGATAAAACGAATGTTTTATGGATAGGGACCGACAATGACGGTGTTTATAAACTCGACAAAAACAATAAAACCGTGCATTTTGCATCGAACGATGTTTCGGGTTCGGCGCCCAACACTGTGCTGTCGATGGTGGATGATGATGCCGGCAATATCTGGTTGGGTTCTTATTTGTCGGGATTGGTTCGATTGGATAAACGGACGGGGATTTGTACCTATTATAGTAATCACATTCAAACACCTTCCGATAATAATACAGCCGGGAATAAAATATTCTGCCTGGTGAAAGACAAACAAAACAGGCTTTGGATCGGGACAAACGGCGCCGGCGTTTATGTTTTTGATTTGCGTGAACAGCGGTTTGTCGATCATTATTCGCAGTCGGGAAATCGTGAACGGCATATCCCGAATGATTGGATAAACAGCATCATATGCGATAGAGACGGATTAATATGGGTCGGTTCGTACAACGGGATTTGCAGCATTGATCCGCTTCGAAATCAAATCGTGAATTATTCCGACAAACCCGGTGTTTTGCCCGGGGATGTGGTGTATTGCATCAGTGAAGACCGTTCGGGAAATTTATGGATCGGCACGACGGAAGGGCTGTCCCGGTTTGACAAAAAAACGTTGAAATCGAAAATATATACTGTTGCCGACGGTTTGTCGAGTAATGTCGTTTGCGGTATTTTGCAAGATGATAAAGACAATATTTGGTTGAGTACTCATTCCGGAATTTCCAAATTGCCGGTCGGTGAAGACCATTTTGTCAATTATTACGGATTCGACGGCCTGCAGGGAAACGAATTCAGCATGGGCGCCGCTTTTAGAGCCGGAGACGGAGAAATGTTTTTCGGCGGGACGGGAGGAATTTCTTCTTTTTATCCGTCCGAAATCAATGACCGGCATGTTCCGATCAGTTTATATCTGACCGGGTTGTATATCATGGGCAATCCGGTTGTTTCGGGACAAAAGTCGGGGAATCATGTTATTTTCAACGGATTTATTTCCGATGTCGATACCATTCATTTGAATTATAAAGATAATCTGTTTGCGCTGGAATTTTCAACATTTGATTTCGGACGTTTTCAACGGGTGTATTATCGTTATATGTTGGAAGGGCTTAATTCTCATTGGTTGAACACCGAACAGGGAGTGAACCGGATTAATTTCACGAATCTCGGGTATGGAACTTATCGCTTGAGGATTAAAGCGTTTGTGTATAACAATTCGTCGGAAGAAAAAATCATCACCCTGATCATTTCGCCGCCTTGGTATTTGACGTGGTGGGCCAAGCTCTTTTATGTATTGATGGGAATTGCATTGATGTGGGGAATTACACGGTATATTTCCGAGAGAATCCGGCACAAAAACGAATTGATGCGCCGGGAACATGCAGAGCAAATCAGTGAAGCCAAATTACAGTTTTTCATCAATATTTCGCACGAAATCCGTACTCCGATGACATTGATTATCAGTCCGCTCGAAAAATTGATTTCGGAAAATACAAACGACGAAAAACGGAAAGTATATTTGCTGATGTACCGCAATGCTCAACGAATTTTGCGGCTGATCAATCAATTGATGGACGTTCGGAAGCTCGATAAAGGATTGATGCTCATGAAGGCTCGTGAAACGGATATGGTCGGTTTTATCGACGATTTGATGCAAACATTTGAATATCAGGCTGCAAAAAGGGATATTCATTTTTCGTTTGTTCATGCCGACGAGCAATTGAAAGTGTGGGTGGATATGAATAATTTCGATAAAGTACTGGTGAATATTCTTTCCAATGCGTTTAAATTTACGCCCGATAACGGCGAAATTACGATTACGCTTCGAACCGGAACAGATGATACGGTGGCGGGCCCGTTGAGTAAATTCTTCGAGATTGTTGTTGCCGATACGGGAATCGGCATTGAAGAAAGTAAGATCGAAAAAATATTCGAACGATTTTATCAAATCAATAACGAAAACGGAAATTCCGATTTCGGCACAGGAGTCGGATTGCATTTGGCCCGCTCGTTGGTACAGCTTCAACACGGCGTGTTGTATGCGCGCAACCGTCTTGACCGCAGCGGAAGCGAATTTATCATTCGTCTGCCTTTGGGAAATGCCCACTTAAAAGATACGGAACTGTCGGAAAAAGATGAGCGGCAACCGGCATGGACGCGAAATAAACTTCCGGCGGAATGGTATAATTCGGATGATGGATTTGATCAAGCCAAAACAAAATCGAAAACAAAATACCGGGTATTGATTGTGGATGATGAAAATGAAATCCGGCGATATTTGTCGTCCGAATTGTCGGATATGTATCATGTATATGAAGCGGTTAACGGAAAAGAAGCGCTGGATTTTATTTTGAGGGAAAAGCCCGATTTGGTGATCAGCGACGTTATGATGCCCGAAATGGACGGAGTGACTCTATGCAAAAAAGTGAAATCAAACATCAATATCAACCGTATTCCGGTGATTTTGCTGACGGCCAAAGCCACGGACAAAGACAAAGCCGAGGGGTACGACATCGGTGCGGATGCGTATGTGTCGAAGCCGTTTAATGTCGATTTGCTGAAAAGGATTATCGCCGGCATCATTGAGAATCGCGAGCGGTTGAAACATAAAGCCGGTGATTCGGAAGAAAACAAGGCATTGATAAAACCGGTTGTATTGCGTTCCTCTGATCAAATTTTATATGAAAAGATCATTAAAATCATCAACGAAAATATTTCGGAAAGCGAATTAAATGTCGAATTGCTGGCATCCGGTGTAGGAATGAGTCGGGTTCACATGCACCGGAAACTGAAAGAACTGACCGGGATGTCGGCGCGCGATTTTATCAGATCGATTCGGTTGAAACAAGCCGGTGAATTGCTTTCGAATCAGAAGCTGACGGTCTCCGAAGTTGCGTATGCGCTCGGATTCAGTAACTTATCTCATTTTTCCAATTCTTTCCGCGAATTTTACGGCATGTCTCCGAAAGAATATGCCGAACGGAACAGAAAATGATTGAGTAATTAAAGCAAATTCCGTCATCATTTTTACTCATATTGATATAGTAAGATAAAAAACCTTATTCTAAAAAAGCAAACTCAGCAGCCGGGCAATCATGTACCCGACCTGTCCTTATCCTCTTCTATGTATCAAATAGCAAACCTCTTGTAACACACACGCAAGCGATGTAACTCCGGGAAAACTTCCCGGAGTTTCTTTTTCCTTTCCTCCGGCACAATATTATAACTTTGTTCCTGTTTTACGGCCTGCTGAAGTCCGATGGCAGACTGACAGCGGGTTAAAATCTTGATCCCGTCATTTTAATTAAAGATAATACCGAATATTGAAAACATGATCCTATTTTCTGCACAAACTTTTAAATTTTACCTGTTTTATGGTTTACATGGGCCGGTGTTTTTGAAAATCAATGTGTAAATCAAACATATAAAATTGTAATTTGTATAAATTTCTTAAAATCCAAAGAATTAAAGTCATGGGTAACACTATTCAAAAAAGGAAGCAATTCAGGCTTTTATTATTAATTTTATTCTTTCCGTTTTGTGCGTTTGCACAATCCGTATCCGTAAGCGGTGTCGTGAAAGATGAAAGCGGTGACGTTTTAATCGGTGTAACCATTGTCGAATCGGGAACGACAAACGGAACGATTACCGATGCCGACGGGAAATATCAAATAACGGTGGCTTCCAATGCCAAATTGACTTTTTCTTTTATCGGATACCAAACCACAACGATGGAGGTAAGAGGAAGAAAAACGATCGATTTGGTGTTGAAAGAAGATACAAAAGCATTGGAAGAAGTGGTCGTAGTCGGGTACGGTACGATGAAAAAGAAAGACTTGACGGGAGCGGTTACTTCGGTTAAATCGGATGCTATCGCAAAGTCTGTACCGACCTCTATTGATCAAGTGTTGCAAGGTCGTGCGGCCGGAGTGCAGGTGCAACAAAATTCGGGGATGCCCGGAGCAAGCGCCTCGATCCGCATACGCGGGATAAATTCGTTAAACTCATCAAACGAACCTATGTATGTCATAGACGGGGTAGTGATAAGTGGCGGGGGAATTGGTGATAATGATACCAATACCAATGCGTTGGCAAATATCAATCCCGCCGACATTGTTACGTTAGACATCCTGAAAGATGCATCGGCAACGGCCATTTATGGTTCGCGTGCTGCCAACGGGGTGATCATTATCACCACCAAACGCGGACAGAAAGGCGAAGCGGCCGTATCCTACAACGGATATATCGGTTGGCAGCAGATCCCGAAAAAGTTAGACCTGCTTGATTTGCCGCAGTATGCGGCAAATATCAACGTGCTTGCCCAAAACGGCATCGCTAATTCGAACAGCAACTTTGTGCGTCCCGACTTGCTGGGGCCGGGTACCGACTGGCAAAGCGAATTGTTTAATACGGCCATGATGCACAGCCATAACGTGTCCATATCAGGTGCAGGCGATAAAACGACGTATGCCATGGGCGCAGGCTACATGAACCAGGAGGGTATTGCCGCCGGCTCAGGATTCAGACGTCTGAATTTGAGCGGAAATTTTGATTCGCAAGTAAAAACATGGCTTAAGTCCGGCGTTAATTTTGCATTCGCCAATACCCACCAGAAACTGACGGTGTCCGATCAGTCGCTGATATTGACTGCCATGCGGGTTACGCCCAACGTACCGGTACGAAACGTTGACGGTACTTTTGCCGCTTCGGATGATAATCAATATATACCGGTCAATCCGATGGCCATGGCGGCTTTGATTGACAATTCTCTTGAAATAGCCGATTTGCGCGCCAATGCATACGCCGAAGCAACCCTTATTCCCGGACTGACCTATCGTACCGAACTTTCGTTTGATATAAATACGAATAACACGGCACATTTCGAGCCGACATGGTACCTTTCACGGTATAGCTTAAATAATGTAAGCTCGGGGCGTTACACCAAACAATACAACAAGTATTGGAATTGGAATAACGTTTTGACGTATAATAAAACCTTCGGCGAACAGCATACCCTGACTGCCATGCTCGGACAGGAAATGTCGAAGTCTACATGGGATTACCTGATGGGCAGCCGTACGGGTTTTCTCACCAACAGCTCTCACGCCTTGCGTTTGGGTGATCAAAAAACGGCCGACGACGACGGATATGACGGTATGGCAGGGTTGATGTCTTATTTCGGACGGGTGTTCTACTCGTTTGACGACCGGTATTTGCTGACTGCTACCCTGCGTCGTGACGGATCATCCAAATTTGCGAAAAACAAACGTTGGGGAACGTTCCCGTCGGTTGCGGTTGCCTGGAAATTATCGAACGAGAGCTTCCTGAAAGACAATCCGGTAATCGACAATCTGAAACTCCGCTTTGGGTACGGATTGGTCGGAAATCAGAATATTCCCGTTAATGAGGCTTATATCGCCGCTTATGGAGTCAACCCTTCCAATTGGGGTGCAGGGTTGCTCGCTGGTAATATGCCTAATCCTGACCTGACATGGGAATCGACGTCTTCGAGCAATGTCGGGATTGACCTCAATTTGTTCAAAAACCGTATTGAATTTATTGCCGACTTGTATTACAAAAAGACCAAAAATTTATTAATGCAGTCTGCTGTTCCTGCTTTTACAGGAACGAACGGACAGGGAAGTTATCAATCTCCTTGGGTAAATGTGGGTTCTCTTCAAAATAAAGGGATCGAATTGACTTTGAACACGGTGAATTTGGATATCAAAAACTTTATGTGGCGTTCCAATTTCGTCTTTTCACTGAACCGCAATAAAGTTCTTTCCATCAATACGCCTACCGGCATCATAACCCGTTCGGTTAGCGGCAATGCTTATGGCGTAACCGAAGATGTAACCATCAACCGTTCCATGGTGGGACGGCCTATCGGTGAGTTTTACGGCTATCAGGTGATCGGACGTTTCGAAAAAGCTACCGACTTCTACAGATATAACGAAAAAGGGGACGTGGTACGTACACCGGTAATGTTCGACTTGCCGATTGACGAAAGAAGTGGTATTTGGATCGGAGATTATATCTATAAAGACCAATTAACCGTAGATACGAATAGCGATGGTATTCCTGATGCAGGTGACGGCGTCATTGATATGAACGATCGTACCGCCATCGGAAACCCTGAACCGAAATTCACGTTCGGGATAGGCAACACCTTCTCTTACAAAGGATTTGACTTGACGATTCAACTTTCGGGCGTTTACGGGAATGATGTGGTCAATTATACCCGTCGTTTTATGGAAAATCCGTTCAATAACAGTTCCAACCTGTTTACTTCCGCGTTGAATTATGCCAAACTCGGATTGATAGATGAAAACGGACCAAACGATTACCGCAATGTTCATATCATTGGCGGAGATTCGCATGCGCCGCGTCTGCCGTTGGGAAAAAATGCCAGTGACTATGATTTCGCTTTCAGCGACCGCTTTGTGGAAGACGGTTCCTACTTGCGCATCCAAAATATATCTTTCGGTTATAATCTGCCGCAAAGCTTGATCAGTAAAGCCGGCATTCAGAGCCTGAAAATATATACCAACATCCAGAACCTTTATACCTTTACGAAATACAAAGGGTATGATCCCGAAATAGGATCCACCTATATCGACGGCAACTGGGTGAGCGGGTTCGACAGCGGACGTTATCCTTCTCCACGGATCTATACGGTGGGCCTCAATGTTACTTTCTAATCTTTAAAAATGAAATTTATGAATATGAAAACAAAAATATATGCATTATTGCTTTCGGCGGCGTTGTTTACGGTGTCTTGCAGTGATTTCTTAGACAACGATTTCAACAGCACGATCACCGGACAAACGTTAAGCGACGACAATCTGCCCGCGCTTGTCTCGCCTTTATATAATAAAGTGTGGTTCGATTTCAACGATAAATTCTATTACGGTTTGGGTGACGGAATGTCTTACAATCTGCTGGCGCGTACCTCAGATTATGTGTATCCTTTTATGGATTTGCAGGTGAACGGTCTCACGGGCCCCTTGAACTCGGCGTGGAGTTCGTTCTATGTGGTCGTCGGGCAATCTACTGCCGCCATTAATACGATCGAAGCCGGTTCGTCTGCCCGGTCGGTAAAAGATCAATACATTGCCGAAGCCCGCTTTATGCGTGGTACGGCTTATTGGCACTTAGCCTCTTTGTGGCGTGACGTGCCTATCGTGGAAGATGCTGCTGCAGCGGCTGCAAATCCCCTGCAAAATACCAATCCGCAAAAAGATGTGTACGAATATGCGATCCGTGATCTGGAATTTGCCGCCAAATATTTGCCCGAAACCTCATCGCAGGCCGGACGTGTAAACCGATACAGTGCATTCGGCATGTTGTCGAGAATATATTTGGCTTATTCGGGATTCGTGGCATCCAATTACGGTGAAAACCCGAATGTGGGAACACGTGATCAAGCCTATCTCGACTTGGCCAAAAAAGCTGCCGAAATGGTGATCAATCACAGTTCGTTTCAATTGATGAACAATTATCCCGACCTGTTCATGATCGAAAACAACAACAACTCCGAATCCATGTTTGCTTTTCAGTGGATACCCGGATTGAACAATGACACAGGATACGGCGTTATTAATTCACAACAGGCCTATTTTGCCGCCAACTCTGCCATTACCGGCGACGACGCGGCGTGGGGAGGCTACGTATTCTGTACCTACGATGTGCTCAAGGAATATGAATTGAATGATACCATCCGCCGCAAGGCTACGTGGATGGGTTACGGCGATTTTTATCCCGAAATAGACAAGGCTGACAACGGCTATCTCTGTCAACTCAATGCTTCGGGAAATGCAAGTACAGACCTTTGCGTTAAAAAAGGCGTAGTAGGCTCAAAGGATGATAATCCGGCTATCGGTCGGATGAACTCGGCGCTCGATAATTATATGCTGCGTCTGGCGGAAGTTTACCTGAATTATGCCGAAGCCATACTGGGCAATCAGCCGAGTACTTCCGATGTGGTAGCGTTGGAATACTTCAACAAAGTACGTGAACGTGCCGGACTGAATCCGAAAAGTTCTATCACATGGGAAGACATCCGTCATGAACGACGTACCGAGTTTTGTATGGAAGGCCGCTATTGGTACGACTTGGTCAGTCGCGCTTATTACAAGCAGCAGGAAGTGATTAACTACATTAACGGGCAAAACAGAGGTACGATTCCGGCATATCTGTTCACCGCTCCCAATAATCTGCGGAACGATCCAAACAGGAGTCCGGGCACACGGGCCGTGGGCAAAGCCGATGCATCGACATTCAAGTTGCCGTATCCCGAAACCGACCTCATCATGGATCCGAAGCTGAGTGATCCTCCTGTGCCGTTTACATTCGCCGAAGAAAAAATTACCGATTTGTTTGAATAATAAATAAAATAGAGAGATGATGAAAAATATAGCGTATAAAAATATAGGGTCGTTGTTTGTACTGATTACCTTGTTTCTTGTCGCATGGGGGGGGAGTTCCTGCAAGGACGACGACGATGGAAGTAATTCGCCTGCGACCATTACGAAAGTATATCTCGAAGATGCGAAATCTTCCGTGACCGATCGTGAAGTAGCATTCGCCCGTATCGGGCAACTGTTGCGATTGGAAGGGTCAGGCTTCACCGGTGTTCAGAAAGTGTATTTTAACGGCAAAAGCGCCACGTTCAATCCGGCTTTGGCAACGGATAACAATCTTTTTGTGCAGATTCCCGATGGAACGCCTATCATAGATGCCGCCCCGGATGTGCTCAATACCATTATCATGGAAAAAGGCGGTACTCAATATGAACATCCCTTCGAGATAAGGGCAGCCGCTCCGGCCATTACGAGCATTTCTCATACCATGCCGCAAGCAGGTGATGTAATTACTATTTATGGAACCGGATTGCAAGGCGTTAAACAAGTGCTTTTCCCGGGAAATATTGAAGGAACGAACATCACTTCCGATAATGAAGACGGCAGATGGTGTTTGGTTACGGTTCCCGCAGGCATTACAACAAGCGGCTCAATAACGGTAATCGGTGCAAACGGCGGAGCATATTCGCCGGCTTACTTCAACTACAAAGAAGGACTTTTGCATAATTTCGACGATGTTCAAAATTATAACTGGGGATCGGGTATTGATAATACGGCTTTAACGGCTGTTATTCCATCTTCGGCAGGCAATTCGCCCAAATCGCAAGGCGGGTATCAATGCTTCAATGCTGACGGAAATCTTGCTGCAGGTAATGTACAGAAATTTTGGCTTAATTCAAGTCCTGTAATGGATATTATGGGAAAATTACCGGCTTCCACTCCAACCGACCAATGCGGCATTCAAATGGACATTTATGTGGATGGAGCGTGGAATTCGGGTATAATCCGTTATGTTGCGGCTGACGGCTGGGGCAATGATAGATATTGTATGCTTTATCAACCGGTTTACCCCAATGGGACTTCTTATAATGCTACAGCGTTCGTAAACCCGGGCTGCTGGTTTACAATTACATTGCCGTTCAGTTTAAGTGCTGATTTTACAGATAAAACGCTGGGCGACGTAATTGCACAAATGGGCCAGGCTTCATACATGCAGACAGGGCCATTTTTTGAAAATTCAGGCATAAAAGATGTTTTTGATCCGGTGGCTGCTACTGAAAAGATTTATTTTGATAATATTCGTATAGTGCCGTTAAGTGCGCCTGCTTATAGTGATTTTCCCGATGAAGAATAATTAATTAAAATAATGTATATTATGAAATTAAAAAATATTATACCGTTTGTATTTGTAACATTAATTTTCGGATTGAATGGGTGTTACGATGAAAAAATGGAATGGGGAGACCCTTACACACATCCTGCAGCGGCGGAATTGCCGTTGCAATTACAGGAAGCTATTTCCCGCTACGATGCGTTGAAAACGTACACCGATTTCAAGTTGGGCGTGGGGATTGATTTCAATCTCTATACGAACAACGAAGAGTACCGTAATCTTGTAAACGAAAATTTTGACGAAATTGTAGCCGGGAATGAAATGAAGCAGTCGTCGTTGATGAACAGCAGCGGCGTGCTTAATTTTGACAATGTAGATAAGACATTTGATCAACTGAAAAGTGCAAATCTGACGGTTTACGGACATGTGCTTGTGTGGCATACTCAGCAGCAAGCTTCTTATTTGAACAGTTTGATTGCGCCTACCATTATTCCCGGCACTCCGGACGAAAGCCTCGTGGATGGTAGTTTTGAGAATGGAATGGCCGGTTGGGCGGCAGCCTACTATAAAGAAAATTATTCGATTGTAAGCAATGATGCCGTGGACGGAACGCAGTCTTTGCAGGTTATAATACCGAGCGATGCCACAGGTGGTAAATACGATGGACACGGGCAACTCAACAGTCCGGATTTTTCAATTATTAAAGGTCATCATTACCAGATTTCTTTTTGGATTAAAGGTTCAGCGCCCGGTGAAGTAACGATCGATTTTCCAAACGGAAATCTCGGAAATCAATATCCATATGTAAATGGGGCAGAATTTGCTCCTGTCGGTACCACTTGGACGCAAGTGATTTACAATACTGAAACAGTTGGCGGTGATTCCCCGGTAATGATTGCAACAACCGATGATAATGCTATGCACGTTCGCCTTTTGCTCGCTTCTGTACCGAATGTAACTTACCTCATTGATGCTATAGAAATCACAGACCTTGATGCGGCTCCCGTAATGTCGGAAGCATCTCTAAAATCAAGAGGTGTGTTGCGCTCCGGTCCTACCACGATTGAGAAAACACCGGAGGAAAAAGCAGCCATTTTGGAACCTGTTTTGGTTAAATATATCACAGATGTAGTTACTCATTTTTCTACTTCTGCTAAATACAAAGGAATGGTGCCTGCGTGGGAGGTTGTCAATGAGCCGATGAATGATAACGGCAGCGGGTTGAAAACGGGCGTGGGTGCAACGCTCGACGGAGATGATTTTTATTGGCAGGATTATTTGGGTAAAGATTATGCTGTAATAGCCTTTAAAGCTGCTCGTGCTGCTGATCCTGACGCTAAATTGTTTATCAACGATTACAACTTGGAATCGACAAACAGCGCCAAACTCGACGGTTTGATCGATTATGTACGGTATATCGAAAGTCAAGGCGCTACAGTAGACGGAATCGCCACTCAATTGCACTTGAACATCAATTGGAGTGATACGACAGGAATTAAGACTATGTTCCAAAAACTTGCCGCTACGGGTAAGCTGATAAAAGTTTCGGAATTGGATGTTGCCATTTCAAGTGACTCGAATGGAAGTTCGTCACCGGCAAATCCGGTGTCTCCTACTCTCGATCAATTTGCGAGTCAAGCCGAATTATATCGTTATGTAGCCGATATATACACCAAAATTATTCCGGCTAATCAACGTTACAGTATAACCGTTTGGAGCGTTTCCGATAATGAAAATGAACATGAATACTGGTTGAAAAATGACGCTCCTTGTCTCTGGAATGCTGATTATGCCCGTAAACATGCTTACAAAGGTTTTGCCGACGGCTTGGCCGGAAAGGATGTCAGTTCCGAATTTTCGGGTGAATTGAAATATTAGTCCGGTATTATTTTAGATCAGACGCGATTTAAATTTGGCAGGACTCACAAAGAAGACGATAAACAGGTACTTTTATGTTTGATAGGTGTTTAAAGGTTGGTTTGATGGGTTTCATCTTGTGCTTCACATCATTAGGATGTGAAGCAAAGGTGGAGCTTCCGGCATTGGTTTCCGACGGCATGGTGCTTCAACGGGATCAGGACATTTCGGTGTGGGGATTTGCCCGGCCGGGTGAAAAAGTTTCCGTGAGTTTTTTGAATAAAACGTATCATGCCGATACAGATGAATCGGGGAATTGGAAAATTACATTGCCGCCCCAAAAAGCGGGAGGTCCGTATATCATGAAAATAAATGATATCGAACTGAAAGATATTTTGATCGGTGATGTATGGTTGTGTTCGGGACAGTCGAATATGGAATTGCAAGTTTCGAGAGTCGGGGATATGTTTCGGGAAGAAATCAAAACCTATTCAAATCCGATGATTCGACATATTAAAATTCCGCTGCATTATAATTTTCATCAACCGGAAGCCGATGTAAACCCGGCTTCTTGGAAAACGTTGACTCCCGACAATGCTCCGGATTTTTCGGCAACTGCTTATTTCTTTGCAAAGGATTTATACGATAAAATAAAGATTCCGATCGGATTGATTAACTCAAGTGTCGGCGGTTCGCCTGCCGAAGCTTGGATCAGCGCCGAAAAATTGAAATCTTTTCCCGCCTGTTATAATGATATGATGATTTGCCGGTCGGATGAATATGTTTCGGAGGTAAAAGCGTTGGACCGGAAAAGACGGGATTTATGGAATGCCGTTCTTTACAGCCGGGATCAGGGGCTGAATGCCGGGACAAAATGGTATTCCCCCGACTATGACGATGAATCATGGAATACGATCGATTTATTCGACAACTCTTGGGGAAAAGACGGACTGAATCCGATAAACGGCTCGTTTTGGTTTCGCAAGAAAGTCGAAATTCCGGAATCCTTGGCGGGAAAACAAGCCGTTTTGCGTTTGGGATGCATAGTCGATGCCGATTCGGTGTATGTAAACGGTGTTTTTGTCGGATCGGTTTCCTATCGTTATCCGCCCCGTATCTATCCGATTCCCGAAGGTCTGCTGAAAAAAGGCGGAAATGTAATCACCGTGCGGTTGATGAGTTATTCGGGATATCCCGAATTTGTCGAAGATAAGCCGTATAAAATGATCATCGACAATACGGAAATAGACCTTACGGGCAAATGGAAATGGAAATGCGGAACCGAAATGCCTCAATTGCAGGGAGAGGTTTCTTTTCAATATAAACCGGCAGGATTGTATAACGCCATGATCGCGCCTTTGTTGAATGCCGGATTTAAAGGTGTACTTTGGTATCAGGGTGAATCCAATACGGGAAGATATAACGAGTATTATTCGTTGATGTCGACCTTGATTGCCGATTGGCGTCATCGCCTGAATCAACCCGATTTACCTTTCTTTATCGTGCAATTGGCGAGTTTCATGAAATCGTATGATTATCCGACCGAAAGCAATTGGGCGGAACTCAGGGAGGTGCAATTGAAACTGTCGCAAGCGGTACCGAATACGGGATTGGCTGTGACGATTGACATCGGGGAATGGAATGATATTCATCCGTTGAATAAAAAAGAGGTGGGCAAAAGATTATCGTTATTGGCTCAAAATATCAGTTACGGATATAAAAATGTGATCTGTAACGGCCCGATTTACAAGTCGATGACTGTTGAAGGCGGTAAAATTATTTTATCCTTTGAAGAAGGAACAAATGACTTGCAACCCGTCGATGAATTGAAGGGTTTTACAATAGCCGGATTGAATAAAAAATTTGTGAATGCGAAGGCGATCGTAACCGGGAATAACGTAATGGTTTGGAGTGATGACATAACTCAACCTGTCATGGTTCGATACGCTTGGGCTGATAATCCCGAAGGCGCCAATCTTTACAATAAAGAAGGTTTGCCGGCGTCGCCGTTTCAAACAGATGATATTGTAAAGAAATAATTAAATTAAAAATAAAAAATACATGATGTTGTTATGAATGCTAATATTAACGAGACGAGAGGATTTTACAAACTGTCTTGGGTACAGCGGATCGGATTCGGTTCCGGCGATTTGGCGCAAAACTTGATTTATCAAACGGTTTCTACCTATCTGGCTATTTTTTATACCAATGTTTTTGGACTTTCAGCCGGTGCTGCTGCGGCTATGATTTTGGTTGTCAGATTGATAGATGTCCTATGGGATCCGTTTGTCGGTGCGTTTGTTGATAAACGCAGTCCAAAATTGGGGAAATATCGTACCTATCTCATTTTTGGGGGCATTCCGCTTACGGTATTTGCTATTCTTTGTTATTGGAACGGATTGGTTGGTTTGGAAAATAGTTTCAGCTTCAATGTTTTCGGTCTTAAATTTGCGCTTTCGCACAAATTGCTTTACGCTTATGTAACCTATGTCGGACTGTCAATGTGTTACACGTTGGTAAATGTTCCCTATGGAGCGTTAAATGCTTCATTAACAAGAGATACTGACGAAATAACAAAACTTACGTCTGTACGTATGCTTATGGCAAACATCGGTGGTTTTGCCGTGCAGTTCGGCGTTCCTGCATTTATTCAGTATCTTGCCCCCAACCATGATTGGAAACAGGCTTCAGCGGCTGATGCATGGTTTACGGTTTTGCTGATTTTTGCAGTAGCGGGGCTTGTGTTACTTGTTTTTTGCTTTACACAAACCAAAGAACGAGTTGTAATGGAATCAAGCAAGACCGAATCGGTACATTATGCCGATTTGTTTAAGGAATTTATTTACAACCGTCCTTTGCGTGTTTTAGCATTTTTCTTTATCACGGCATTTGCAATGATGGCTATCGGCAACACAGCCTCTTCCTATTATTTGGGATATAATATCGGCCGAGATGATATTGTACCATGGTTTAATGGTTTGGGATCAATTCCCGCATTTATTTTCCTGCCTATGGTACCTGCCATAAAACGGGCTATCGGCAAAAAACAAATGTTTTATGTGTTCTTGTCAATTGCAATTATTGGAATGGCAATGCTGTATGTAATCACGGTAATTCCTGCCTTAAAAAGTCAAATTTGGTTGATTTGCGTTGCACAATTTATCAAATCCACGGGTGTAATCGTCGCCACAGGCTATATGTGGGCGTTAGTTCCTGAAGTAATTTCATACGGCGAAAGGAAAACAGGTAAACGCATTTCGGGTGTTGTCAATGCATTGACGGGTATTTTCTTTAAAGCAGGTTTTGCATTGGGCGGTGCGATTCCGTTGTTGGTACTTGCCGTTGTAAAATTCGATAAGGATTTGCCGGTACAAACACCTTTAGCGCAACAAGGAATATTATGGTTGATGACAATTATTCCTGCGTTATTGCTCCTTCTTGCTATGTTTATTATCTCAAAATACGAATTGGACGATGATGTAATCGACAAAATAAATAGAGAGATTGAAGAAGGAAGAGCTAAATAAAGATAAGTGATAAAAAAGACTAAGAGAAGACAGAAAGATTATAAAGGTAAAAAGATTGTCTTTTGGTTTCCAAATCTATTATCTGTCTTCTCAAATTTATAAATATTTCATATTATGTATAACTTAAATGAAATTATATGAATGATAATTTATCGATGAAAAAGATTATTTTCTTAGGTTTATTGGCATGCATGTCCGCATCTTCCTTGTCTGCGAAGGGGTTATCTGCAACAACATTGAAAGAAGCTTTGAGCGGAAAATTCCTGATCGGAACCGCTATCAATGATGAACAGGCATCGGGAGAAGACTCATTGTCTGTCAAAGTAATAACACAACAATTCAACTCCATCACTGCGGAAAACTGCATGAAGAGCGAAGTTATCCAACCCCGAGAAGGAGTCTTTGATTTCACACAAGCCGACCGGTTCGTTGATTTCGGAATGAAAAATAATATGTACATTCACGGGCATACTTTGGTTTGGCATTCGCAAGCCCCTGCCTGGTTTTTTGTCGATGATCAAGGAAATGACGTTTCCCGTGATGTATTGATAGAGCGGATGAAAAATCATATTTTTACGTTGGTCGGCCGTTACAAAGGCAAAGTCAAAAGTTGGGATGTGGTCAACGAAGCGATTATGGATGATGGTTCTTGGCGTCAAAGTAAGTTCTATACGATCATCGGCGAAGATTATATTCGCCTGGCATTTGAATTTGCCCGGGAAGCCGATCCGGATGCGGTTTTAACTTACAATGATTATTCAATGGCCAATGAAGGTAGACGAAACAGTGTGGTGAAAATGATTCAAGACCTCCGGGAGCAGGGAGTGAAAATAGATGAGATTGGAATGCAGGGGCATATGAGTATGTCTTTTCCTTCTGTTGATGAATTTGAAAAGAGTCTGCTGGCTTTTGCCGGGTGCGGGGTGAAAGTAGCGGTTTCCGAGTTGGATCTTACCATATTGCCTTCGCCTCAACCCGGAGTCAATAGCGCGGAGGTATCGCTTAATTATGAGTATCAAAAACAGATGAATCCTTATCCCGACGGATTGCCCGATTCTGTTGCCACAGCATGGACCAACCGTTACAATGATTTCTTCCGGTTGTTTTTGAAACACAGCGATAAAATCAGCCGCGTTACCTTGTGGGGAGTGACAGACAATCAAAGTTGGAGAAACAACTGGCCTATGTATGGCCGAACCGATTATCCGTTATTGTTCGACCGCAATTATCAGCCCAAAGTCATTGTTAATCAAATAATAGATATAGCAGGTAGGGCAGGAGATGAACAGTAAACGGCAGAGGTGCCGGGTTAAGGTAATTTCCGGAAAATTCTTTCGGATTTTTATATAGAAAGCCTGATAGAATATGTATCTTTGTAATATAAAGTTTAAAAGGAATAAAAGTTGTTTGCTTGATACTCATATTTATTATATATATAAATGAAAACACCGAAATATTTAGTTCCGAACGATTACATGGCAGATCCTGCCGTGCATGTTTTTAATGATAAGTTGTATATTTATCCTTCTCACGACCGGGAAAGCGGGATTCCGGAAAATGATAACGGCGATCATTTTGATATGGTTGATTATCATGTTTTTTCGACGGATGATATCGAAAACGGCTCTTTAATCGATCACGGTGTTGTGCTGGATGTGAAAAATATTCCTTGGGCCGGACGTCAATTGTGGGATTGTGACGTGGCCTGTAAAAACGGAAAATATTACATGTATTTTCCGTTGAAAGACAAAACCGATATTTTCCGCATCGGGGTGGCAGTGAGTGATAAACCCGAAGGCCCGTTTACTCCTTGTCCCGATCCGGTTCGGGGTAGTTACAGTATCGACCCGGCTGTTTTGGATGACGGTGACGGCAATTTTTATATGTACTTTGGCGGTCTTTGGGGCGGACAACTGCAACGTTATCGCAACAACAAAGCGTTGGAAAGTGCTTGTTTTCCCGCAGATCATGAACCGGCTCTGCCTTCGCTCATGGTTCGTTTAAGCGACGATATGTTGCAATTCGCCGAAGAACCTCGTGAGGTGATTGTTCTTGACGAACACGGGAACCCGCTCACCGCAGGCGATACCGAACGGCGTTTTTTCGAAGCATCTTGGATACATAAATACAACGGAAAATATTATTTTTCGTATTCCACAGGGGATACGCATTTATTGTGTTATGCGGTCGGAGACAACCCTTACGGGCCGTTTACATACCAAGGGGTGATTCTCACACCTGTTGAGGGATGGACGACGCATCATGCCATTGTCGAATTTAAAGGCAAATGGTACCTGTTTCATCACGACAGTGTTCCTTCGGGCGGCAGAACGTGGCTTCGCAGTCTGAAAGTCGTTGAATTGGAATATAACGAAGACGGAACGATTAAAACAATTGAAGGAAGAGGAAAATAAATGAAAAACGTACTATTTTTAACTTTATTAACGCTGCAAGTATATACCGGTTTATATGCTCAAAACAGTGTGGACAAAACTGTCTTTGATTTTGAATCGGGAAATCTGAGCGGTTGGAATAAGTTAAATATTAACGGAGAAATTGAGATTACCCGGGAAGACAAACATGACGGACAATATTCGCTCAAGTTGGTTACGGGTACTTCCTGCACAAATTATTGGGATATTCAATTAGAAACGCCTCAAATCAGTGTCAATTCCACGCATTTTTATAGAATCTCTTTTTGGGCGAGAACTGTAGGCGGAAACGGAATGATTCGTATCTCCACGGCAGATCCATATCAGCTTAAGGCAGAAACGGGCGGGGCAGACAGGCAGTATCTGTCCGATATGAGCATCGGTTCCGGATGGACGCAATATGCGTATGAAACAGTTTACGGTTCGAGAATGGAAGCTGTCGGGAACATCCTTCAACTTCGAATTGATGCGGGAAAAGTTGCCGGTAAAACATATTATTTAGACGATATCGTAATAGAAGATTTATCGTATGAAGAACCGTTGGAACCTGTAGCCGGAGGAACAATTCCGTTGGCTGAAAAACATGAAAAATTTTTAGGTAACATTGTTCCGAACGATATTCCTGCATTCTTCGATTTATACTGGAATCAAATAACGCCTGAAAATTCGGGAAAATGGGCATCGGTAGAACCTTGGCGCGGCAATATGACCTGGACGGCCTTGGATAAGGCATACAATTATGCAAAAAAGAACGGTTACAAGTTCAAATACCACACATTTGTCTGGGGCAGTCAGGAACCTTCATGGATAAGTTCTGTTTCCCCGGCTGAACAGAAAGCGGCGATGGAAAATTTTATGAGAGCGGTTGCGGTGCGTTATCCCGATATTGACTTCATCGACGTTGTGAATGAACCCCTGCATGCGCCTTCCGGCATCAGGGAAGCATTGGGCGGAGACGGCGCAACGGGGTGGGATTGGGTCATTTGGTCGTTCCAAAAAGCAAGAGAATATTTTCCGAAAGGTAAATTACTGATAAACGAGTACGGCATTATAAGCGATGTTAATGCGGCGATGCGTTATCTTGAAATCGTAAATATCCTGAAAGAAAGAAATTTGATTGACGGCATCGGAATCCAATGTCACGAGTTCAACATCAATGGGGTTTCAGTGCAAACCATGAAGACGGTACTTGATCTATTAGGTGCAACAGGGCTTCCGATCTTTGTTTCGGAGCTGGATGTCAGCGGCAATCCCGCAGGAAATGAAGAAAGTCAGTATCAAATATATAAAGAAAAATTTCCCGTTTTATGGGAACACGAATCAGTGACAGGCATTACATTGTGGGGATATATAACGGGAACAACCTGGAAAGAAGGAACGGGCATTGTAGCATCAAACGGACAAGAACGGAAAGCAATGGTCTGGTTAAAAAATTATATGGCTTCCGAAGCAAGTCAAGTTCCTGACAAATTTGAAAGCGCAGCTTCGCAGAAAAATATTTTTCATGACGAAGAAATTGAAATATATCCCAATCCGGCAACAAGTTATCTTATTGTGAAAGGGAACGGAGTAAAACGAATGGACATCTATGATATTTCGGGAAAACGCTTGATGACACAATATAATGACGGATATATTAACATCGAACGTTTGGAAAAAGGCGTATATTTATTGAAAGTGGAAACAGAGAGCGGAACAGTCGGGAAAAAAATCCTGAAACAATAATAAAAACCGGGTTCGATACGTGAAACAAAGTATTATAATCTTTTACATATTTCTGCTTTCTGCCGGGCTTTACGCTGAAGATGGAAGCCGACTTTGGTTGCGTGCTGAATCGGGGCATAACGCAACTGTTACGGCAAATAAGCAAAGTCCTACGGTTGATATTGCCAAACAGGAACTGAAATCGCAATGGAAAGGCGCTCCGATTCAATTGATTATAGTTAACAGTAAGGAACTCCGAAATCGGGGAAAAGACGCTTATCGGATTACGGGAAATAAACTTACGGGAGTTTCCGTTCTGGCATCTACCGAACAAGGACTGCTTTACGGGGCTTATCATTTGTTGCGTTTGCAAGAAACCGGAAACGATGCCGGAATATTGAATATTGAAGAATCGCCCGGATATGATATTCGAATCCTGAATCATTGGGATAATTTGGACGGTACCGTTGAACGGGGGTATGCGGGACGGTCTATTTGGAAATGGGACGAATTGCCGAACCGTATTTCACCGCGTTATGTTGAATATGCACGGGCAAACGCATCGATCGGAATTAACGGAACGGTGTTGAATAATGTCAATGCAACTCCACGAGTGTTATCGAAGGAAATGCTCGAAAAAGTAAAAATTGTGGCTGATATATTGCGTCCGTATCATATCAAAGTGTATTTGTCGATTAATTTTTCGTCGCCGGCATCATTAGGCGGTCTGTCTACGTCCGATCCGTTGAACTCTGATGTTCGTCAATGGTGGAAAGATAAAGCGGATGAAATTTACCGCTTGATTCCCGATTTCGGAGGGTTTCTCGTCAAAGCCAATTCCGAAGGATTGCCCGGTCCACAGGACTTCGGTCGTACACACGTAGATGGCGCAAACATGTTGGCCGATGCGTTGAAACCGCATAACGGCATGGTGATGTGGCGGGCATTTGTTTATAATCCCGACGGAGAAGACCGGGCAAAACAGGCTTACAAAGAATTTATGCCGTTGGACGGAATGTTTCGTGACAATGTGATTATTCAGATAAAAAACGGCCCGATTGATTTTCAACCGCGAGAACCGTTTAGTCCGTTGTTCGGAGCCATGAAAAAAACGGCGGTTATGCCCGAATTACAAATTACGCAAGAATATTTGGGCTTTTCCAATCATCTGGTTTTCTTGGCTTCTCTATGGAAAGAATTTTTGGAGAGCGACACATATTGCAACGGAGAAGGGTCGACCGTCGCCGAAACAACCGACGGAACGCTTTTTCCTCATCCGTTGACAGCTATGGCGGGTGTGGCCAATATCGGCGATGAAGCAAATTGGTGCGGACATCATTTTGCTCAGGCCAATTGGTATGCATTCGGTCGATTGGCGTGGAATCATTCGCTTTCCGTTGATGAAATTGCTGATGAATGGATCCGGATGACTTTTTCCGGAAATCCCGGCTTCTTGAATCCGGTAAAGGAGATGATGATGGATTCCCACGAAGCCGCAGTGAATTATATGATGCCGTTGGGGTTACACCATATTTTTGCTTGGAACCATCATTACGGGCCCGAACCGTGGTGTGATATTCCCGGTGCGCGTCCCGACTGGTTGCCGAAATATTATCATCAGGCCGATTCTGTCGGGTTGGGGTTCGACCGCTCCGAAACGGGCAGTAATGCTGTTTCTCAATATTATCCGCCGTTGCGTGACGAATTGAATGATATTCGTTCCTGTCCCGAAAAGTATTTGCTTTGGTTTCATCATGTTCCGTGGAATTATCTGATGAAAGACGGACGTTCTCTTTGGGATGATTTGTGTTACAAATATGATACAGGGGTCAAACAAGTGCGGAATTTTCAAAGAATCTGGGATCAATCCGAAAAATATATTGATGCCGAACGCTTCAAAGAAGTACAGTCGCGCCTCAAAATTCAATCCCGCGATGCCGTTTGGTGGAAAGATGCCTGCCTGCTTTATTTTCAAACATTTTCGAACAGGCCGATTCCGTATGACATCGAACGTCCGATTTACGAATTGGATGATCTGAAAAACATAAAATTGGATTTGGAACACCACAATTGATCTCTTTAAAATCCATCATTTTTTTCGAATGTAACCGGGAGAAAAATACCTGTAACCGCCGAAATAGATGGTGTTGTTTTTGTATATTACATTTGTGTCGATTTAAGGAGGGGTTTTTATTCTCCGGAAAAATACATTTTAAAAGATATCAACGGTCGCCTTCTTATTCCGAGACAAAACGTATCGAGAGGGTTGATTTATCCGATTTAACTCTGGATGTTTATATCATAAAAGTGATTGTCGAAGGACATCTGAGGTAATTAAGATTGCTAAAATAAGGTTTGGAAATTTGGTTGTTTCAAAAAGGTTGTTGAAAATTTTAGTTTTCGGCAACCTTTTTGTGCCGGAGAAAGTGTAGGTAGATTCAAATTCTTTTATAAACGGAAATAATGATGGAAAAAACTTGGCGGTGGTTTGGAAAGAAAGATCCGATTACGCTCGAGATGTTGCGGCAAATAGGAATGGAGGGGATTGTGACGGCGTTGCATGATGTCCCGAACGGTGAAGTCTGGACGCTTGATGCCATTCTTGAACTGAAAAATTATATCGAATCGGGCGGATTGCGCTGGTCGGTCGTGGAAAGTTTGCCCGTTTCCGAAAGTATTAAATACGGCGGGAAAGACCGGGAGCGATTGATCGAAAATTATATCACCGGTTTGGCGAATTTGGGAAAAGCGGGAGTTAAAACCGTCTGCTACAATTTTATGCCGGTGATCGATTGGATTCGTACCGATTTACACCGGAAAAATGCCGACGGTACTTATACGTTGTTTTTTGATAAAATACGGTTTGCTTATTTCGATTGTTTTATTTTGAAACGGAAAAATGCCGAAAAGGATTATTCTTCCGAAGAAATGGAACAGGTATATGCGTTGGATAAAACGATTACCGAAGCGGAAAAAGATGAATTGATTCATACAATCATTGTTAAAACGCAAGGTTTTATCAACGGAAACATTCGGGAAGGGGATCAAAATCCGGTGGCTATCTTCAATCGTTTGCTGGCATTGTACGACGGAATCGATAAAGCGCAATTGAGGGAAAATATGAAGTATTTTCTGGAACGGGTGATTCCGACGGCAGAAAAATACGGCGTCAATTTATGCGTACATCCTGATGATCCGCCGTTTCCTGTGCTCGGCTTGCCGCGTATCGTCACTTCGGAAGAAGACATCGATTGGTTCTTGAATGCGGTGGATAGTCCGAATAACGGTTTGACATTTTGTGCCGGTTCGTTAAGCTCCGGATTACATAATGATGTGCCGGCTTTGGCGAAACGTTTTGCCGGTCGAACCCGGTTTGTTCATTTGCGCAGTACGGATGTGGAGAAAAACGGAAATTTCGTTGAAGCATCTCATTTGGGCGGAAGAGGGCATTTGATTGAGTTGGTTCGCATTTTCGAAAAAGAAAATCCGAATCTTCCCATGCGTGTCGATCACGGCAAATTAATGTTGGACGATATTCATAAATCATATAATCCTGGATATTCTTTTCTCGGACGCATGTATGCGTTGGCGCAAGTGGACGGAATTATGGCGACGGTGAGGAATGAGATGGCGTTAAAAACTTTTTTATAATTTTACGCTGTAATTCGTAGTGCGTAACTAAAAACAAATTATGATGGATAATTTATTCAGTATTAAAGGAAAAGTAGCGGTTATTACCGGAGCCGGAGGCGTGTTGGGCGGAAATATCGCCCGGAGTTTTATCGGAGCGGGAGCTAAAGTGGCGGCAATCGATATTCGTCAGGAAAATTTGGATGTCCGGGTCGATGAATTAAAGGGCTTGGGCGGCGAAGTCATCGGTGTTGTCGGTAATGTTTTGGATATCGGGAGTTTGGAGAATGTGGCCCGTAAAATAATCGATCAATGGGGAAGCATCGATATTTTGCTGAATATTGCGGGTGGAAATTTACCCGGAGCAACGCTTGCTCCCGATCAAAGTTTTTTTGAAATGAATATTGCCGATTGGAATAAAGTGACTGACCTAAACATAAACGGAACGGTATATCCGAGTTATGTGTTCGGAAAAGTCATGGCCGAACAAGGAAAAGGAAGTATCGTGAATATCTCTTCCATGGCTGCTTATGCAGCGATTACGAGGGTTCCCGGTTATTCGGCGGCCAAAGCGGCGGTTACGAATTTTACACAATGGTTGGCTATGGAAATGGCGTTGAAATACGGTGACCAAGTACGTGTAAATGCCATTGCTCCCGGATTTTTTATCGGTGATCAGAACAGAGCGGTATTAATCAATCCCGACGGTTCTCTTACCGACAGAAGCAAAAAAGTACTCGCCAAAACGCCTATGAAACGTTTCGGGGACATCAGTGAGTTGAACGGTGCCGTTCAATTTTTATGTTCCGATGCCGCAGGTTTTATCACCGGCGTTGTACTGCCTGTTGACGGCGGCTTCAGTTCTTTCAGCGGAGTCTGAGAATTTACAAATTTACAATTTACAATTTTGAATCCGGAAATCAGTATGAGTACCGACAAAATTGTAAATTGTAAATTGTCGAATCGTAAATTATTGAAAGCCTTTCATGCTTAATTGAACCCGTTTTCTGTCCAGATCGACGCCGATTATTTTGACTTGGACATGTTGATGTACGGAAACAACAGTCGCGGGATCAGAAACGAATTTATCGGCAAGTTGGGAAATATGCACCAATCCGTTTTCTTTGATGCCGATGTCGACGAAACATCCGAAATTGGTGATGTTCGTGACGATGCCCGGTAAAATCATTCCTTCTTTCAGGTCGGTGATTTCTTTGATGTTCGGATCAAATTCGAATACTTTGATGATCCGGCGCGGATCTCTTCCCGGTTTGTCCAATTCTTCCATGATGTCGGTTAATGTCGGCATTCCGATTTTGTCCGTAACATATTTCTTTAAGTCGAGTTGTTTTTTCAGTTCTTTATTTACTATCAAATCTTGAATGGTGCAAGACAAATCTTTCGCCATTTGTTCGACCACATGATAACTTTCGGGATGAACGGCCGAATTGTCGAGTGCGTTTTCCGCATCGGGGATCCGGAGAAATCCCGCCGATTGTTCGAAGGCTTTTTCTCCCATTCGCGGAACTTTCAATAATTCTTTCCGGCTTTTGAAATTCCCTGTTTTTGCACGATAATCAACAATGTTTTGAGCCAATTGCGGGCCGAGTCCCGAAATATACGTGAGCAAATGTTTGCTTGCCGTGTTCAGATTTACGCCCACTTGATTGACACAGTTTTCGACTGTTTGATCCAATGATTTTTTCAGCTTTGTTTGATCGACATCGTGCTGGTATTGTCCGACACCGATAGATTTCGGATCGATCTTGACCAATTCGGACAACGGATCCATCAATCGACGACCGATCGAAACGGATCCCCGTACCGTAACATCATATTCGGGAAATTCTTCCCGCGCTATTTTAGATGCGGAATAAATGGAAGCGCCGTTTTCGCTGACCACAAATACCTGTATTTTCCGGTCAAACGGAATATTGGTCACCAGCTTTTCGGTTTCCCGGCTTGCGGTTCCGTTTCCGATGGCGATGGCTTCAATATTATACATGGATACTAAATTGGCCAATTTAACGGATGCTCGTCCGCTTTCGTTTTGCGGCGGATGCGGATAAACGGTTTCGTTGTGCAACAGATTTCCCTGATCGTCCAAACATACGATTTTACAGCCGGTACGGTAACCCGGGTCTATGGCCAACACTCGTTTTTGTCCGAGAGGGGGCGACAATAATAATTGCTTCAGATTTTCCGCAAATACCCGGATAGCCTCTTCATCGGCTTTTTCCTTGGAAAGAGAGGCAAATTCGTTTTCGATCGAAGGTTTCAACAATCGTTTATACGAATCTTTTAATGACTTATCGATGTGTTCCGAAGCTTCGGAATGGTCTTTAATGTAAAAACGGGCCAATTTTTCGAGGCATGTTTCGTCATCCGGAGCAATAGAAACTTTGAGTACACCTTCACTTTCGCCCCGCCGCATGGCCAGCAACCGGTGCGAAGAACATTTGCGCAAGGGTTCTGTACAATCGAAATAATCGCGGTATTTATCGGCTTCTTCTTCTTTTCCTTTTACCACTTTGGAGGAAATTACGGCTTCCCGTGCAAATATATTCCGCACGGTGTTGCGAGTTTTTTCGTTTTCGCTGATCCATTCGGCGATAATGTCCCGCGCCCCTTGCAATGCCTCGTCCGTGTCTTTTACATCATCCCGGATGAATTTTCCGGCAAATGCTTCGATACTTTCACGCGGCGAAGACATGATGAATTTTGCCAACGGCTCCAGTCCTTTTTTTCGGGCATTTTCCGCACGTGTTTGACGTTTCGGTTTATACGGAAGGTAGAGGTCTTCGATTTCGGTGCTTTCCCACGATTTTTCGATGCGGGATTTCAATTCATCGGTTAATTTTCCTTGTTCTTCGATGGTCGAAAGAATGTATTCTTTCCGTTTTTCGAGTTCGCAAAGCTTTTCGTACATTTCCCTGACTTCCCCGATTTGTACTTCATTCAACGCTCCTGTCGCTTCTTTCCGGTATCGACTGATAAACGGAATGGTGGCGCCTTCATCCAACAAAAAAATGGTATTGGCTATTTGTTTTTCGGAAATATTTAACTTTTGTGATATTAATTTCGGGAAAATTTCGTTCATGATGTTGTTTTTATTCGGTTATTATATTATTTATTTTCGATATTTTACTTTACTTTTATTCATCTGTTTTCTTGCTTCGATTTCGATACTTCTCAGCTTGTCTTTGTATAAGTTATTGGCATTGAGACGTTGAATATCGAGTGCCGCATCGGTATTTCCTTCCCAGCGGCGGCAATGATAAATGACATCATAGATGCGGCCGATTCGGTATTCGCGGGAAAAAGCGAGTCCGAGCGCATAATCTTCGCCGTAACTTGTATTCGGGACTTTTATTTTTCTCAACAACGGAGTATAAAATGCCCGCGGTGCTCCCAAACCGTTGATGCGAAGCGCATTGTTGTGTCCGTTTTCGGGAGTCCATTCTCTGTGGTCGATAATTCCCGGAGAAATAGGCTGCATGTTGAAATCGGTCATCATATAGGTGCCGATAACCATGGCGCATTTTTGTTCGTAAAAGGTGTTGACAATGATTTGCAAGGTGTTTTCTTTGCTGTAAATATCGTCGCTGTCGAGTTGAACGGCAAATTTTCCGCATTCGGGATGATGAATGCCTTCGTTCCAACATCCGCCGATGCCCAAGTCTTTTCTTTCCGGAATAATATGAATGATTTTTTTATCGCTTGATGTATATTTCCGGATGATTTCGCTTGTTCCGTCTGTGGAATGGTTATCAATGATAATCAAGTTAAACGGAAAATTCGTTTTTTGTGTCAATACCGAGCAAATGGCGTCTTCAATGGTTTTTGCGCGATTTCGCACCGGAATGATGACCGACGCTTCAACCGGAAAATTCTCGGTATCAAAGGTTATGTTTTTGAAATCGGGCGGAAGGTAAGCGCCGGTTCTTTTTAAATGTCCGGTGCAGGCTTTTTCCATTTCGATTTGTACCTTTCTGTTTTTCGGATCGACATAATCGAATTGTTTTTCTCCGCTTTTTCGTGTGTCGGGTTCGATTTCTGTATAAAGGTATTCATTAATATGGACAATCGGATGTTTTTCGGATACTTTCAGCCTTAAATCGTATAATCCGGCATAAGAATAATTTTCGGAACCGGAACGGTCGACGGCCTCTTTCAGCGCCGACGACCGGTAAAAAAGTACGGAACCGAAATTGAAATCATCCCGGATACTGCCCGGTTGATAATCGATTAAAGGTATCGGAGATTGTTTCCTGTCAATAATTTGATAATAATCGGAGTATAATAATCCGGCATCACTGTCTTTTGCCAAACGATAAAGACGTTCCAATGCAAACTGTCCGAGATGTAGTTCCGAGGGTTTTGTATAAATAAGGGAATATTCGGTGTCGGAATTTTCCACAATCTTTTTTACGGCAATGGAATGATGGATTGAATCTACGGGTATTATTTCCCCCGAAAATAAATTATAATCAAGGTTTTGTCCGGTCAATAAGAATATCTTATTAATCAAAGGTGATCGGTTGAAATTGTCCGGCGTATATTTTGCTTTTTCGATGGTCTCTTGACTGACGGGAATAAAGCAGTTGATCATTGTTCTTTGTATTTTGTCGTTTTTCTTTAAAAAGCAAAAATAATTAATTTATTCGGTTATTTTAGTGTGGCATCCATATAATTCCGATGATGTCATAAGTAATGCCTGTTTGATTAGTCTTGTTTTATATTGCATATCCGATCGGATTTCGGGGTTTTTCTTCTTCTTTTCTTTTTTCCGATAATTCGATGAGGGCCTGATATATTTCATTAAATTGCATGTTGGTTTCTACCATGAAGCTTTCTAATTTTCGATTGAGTTCCGTATAACCGGATATGTGTTGTCTTAGAGCGACAAAAGCCCGCACAATCGATATATTGACTTCAATCGCTTTTGTACTGCTTAATACGCTTGCAAGCATGGCCACGCCTTGTTCCGTAAAAGCAAAAGGCAAATATCGACTGCCTCCCCAACTTGAGGACGCAATTTGCGACCTCAAGTTTTTCCATTCTTCTTTTGAGAGTTCGAACATGAAGTCTTCGGGAAAACGGTTTATGTTTCTTCGAACGGCTTCTTTCAATCTTTTGGTTTCTGTTTCATACAATTGGGATATATCGAAATCTAACATGACCCGTTCGCCGCGGATTTCGTAAATTTTGTTCTGAATGATCTGCAGTTCCATGTTTTTATGTGTTTTGACTTCATTAAGTGTGACAATCAGATGTTATTGTTCCCGATGCAAAAATATTCATCAGACTCTTTCATCCGTTTAACTTAAAGTTCAAAATAAAAACCTGTGGTTGTTGATTTGTGATATTGAGAAGATTTATTTTTCTTGACAAACGGGCAAAATAAAAATCGCTGTAAATTAATCATTTACAGCGATTTTTGCGTTGTTGAATGAGGTTCCTTCACTTCCCGGGAAAATAACCAATATTGAATATCAATATGTTATAAAGCTATGTTGCAAATACGGTACAAATAAAAGAAATCTTATATATTTTTATTTAAGTATAAATATAAATCAATACATTCTTCATCATTAGGCATTAATCACTTTTTTCTTTCTGCTGTAATCTTTTAATCTCTCTGTCGAAATCAGAGATGATTTTTTGTGTTTTATTGAACTCATCGTATTCCGTTTCGGCTTTTTGTCGGCTTGTTGTTTAGAAACTTTGCCTTTGTCAGTCAGAATTTTATATTTTCTAAAAGATAAAAATTCATTGACGCTTTGAGCAAATTCCTCCATTGTAAAGGTGTTTTCACGTTCTATTAAATCCTCAATATAGTCGAAATAACCTGTTATGGCACGTTCCAAGCGACGGATTTCGGTTTCAGGTAGATAATTTTTTGCAACTGTAACATCTAATTTCAGGATACGCCCATCCGGAGAATTTTTCCAAGTCGTAAGACCCATATTTTCGGCATTTCGGTCAGCTTTGGTGTAAATAATTTCGGCAGCAGTTTGTCCTGTGATGGCAAAATGAAATTTGTTTTGTATCATTGCGTAAAAATCTTTTGTAGTAGATGAATTACGATCATAATTTATGCTACACTCAGCAAAAATATCGGTAATTTGCTGATAAATACGACGCTCACTTGCGCGAATAGAACGTACCCGTTCCAATAGTTCGCGAAAATAATCTTTTCCGAAGGTGGTTTTACTTTGTTTTAATCGCTCATCATCAAGCACAAATCCTTTGGTAATAAATTCCTTCAGCGTTTTTGTAGCCCACTGACGAAAAGCAGTTGCCTTGGCGGAATTTACACGGTAGCCGACGGAAATAATTGCGTCAAGGTTATAAAACTGAGTATTGTAGTTTTTGCTGTCTGCGGCAGTTAGTAAGAATTTCTTACATACTGAAATTTCTTCTAATTCAGCGCTTTCAAATACACTTTTTAAGTGCATAGTAATATTTTCACGCGAAGTGCCAAATAATGTAGCCATCGTTTTCTGTGTAAGCCAAATTGTTTCGTCTTTTACCACCACATCAATTTTTATGTTTTCCTGCGGTGTATTGTAGATTAAAAATTGAAATTCTTTATTCATCGTTACCTCCTTTTTTTATGATTTCCCAACTTCTCGTTTTGTCAGAACCGATACGAGAAATAATACCCGCGGTTTTGAGTTTGTTAATGTTATTTTTTACTGCTCTGTCCGATATAGGTACCCGTTTTGATAATTTTATAATATGATTATCGGATGTTATGCCTACTTATCCTCACAGGTAGGGTATAAAAATGTAATATTCGTTTTTTTGAAAGTTACATGCTAAAAAATATTG
>WRGA01000120.1 GCA_009787405.1 Candidatus Azobacteroides sp. | reverse complement strand
CTTGTGCCGACACATTCGCTAAACAAGCGAAAACAATGCATGTAAAAACAATGTTCTTCATGGTAATCCATTTTTAAGTTTATAAAATACAAAATTACTTATTGTGTCAAAATTAAAAAAATAAAATGAATTTTCAAAAATTTTTTCCACCGTTTGGCACGAATTCTGTCTATATCATCTTAAAAACAAGACTACATCCTTGTTAATCAATAATATCCATTCAACAATTTTAATTTTATTTTTTCTGTATTTTAATAAATATTTTTATATATGTTAATTAATTGAAAAATCCGTGAAATCCGGACGAGCCTCGCTCGCGCAGTTTTGTAAACCGTGCGTGACGAAACAACGCACCGATTACAATATTCATTCCGATAAATCGGAATCGGCACGAACGGGGAAATCCTGTCACATTACATGTTGGTAGAAAACCGGATTTTTTAACAAACTGGCGCGCCGTAAGTACGCAATATATTATATATCACGTACTTACGACATGTTATGTGATTGGTGAGATATGTAATATTATGTTCCCGGCGGAACTTGAAAAAACGCCACATGCTTTTAAACTCTGCAACTTTTGCGGGTGAGTCCAATATCACACTCCTACAGGTTACAGGACATTTTTAAACTCTTAACTCTTAATTCTTAACTTTTAATCTCCCTCCTTCGCTGTGAGACACAAATTCGGGTGCATACATGCATTGAATGGTTGAAAGGCCGGTCGAATACTCTCCTGCTCTATTTACCCAAACGGAATATTCAAAGATATAGGTACCTTTGGGTAAATAATTGAAATAGAAGTTCGTGGAAACATCTTTGATGTCTTGATAATAACCCACTCGTTCACTGAAACGAAACCCCGAAAGTTGCTCGGTCGGTTCAAAACAAGCGGCTCGGAGGTCTTTCAGAGAAACATATTCCAAATCCCTGTCGGTACGCACGGTCAGACGAACAACCGCTTTGTCACCCACTTTCAACGGATTGTCATCGGTAACCGGTTCGATGGTTTTACCTTTTTCGCCGGTGCGTTCGACAAACAGCATTTTTTCCACCGATAATGCCCCCGTTTGTCCGGTCACTTTGTCTAAATCTTCAAAATACTGCCAATACAAAGCCCCCCAGGCAATCCCTTCTCCGGGCTTGTCAACCGTTACTTTTCCCATGTCGGGCGTGATTTCCGGGTTATCGAAACTTTGTTTGAAATAACCCGTTCCGGTTTCATTGTTGCCGGTGTCTATTTTCCGGGTTCCCCATTGAATGTTTACCTCCTTTGACCCCGATAACAGATTTTGTCCGCGAAGCAATAAGGCATAAATCGCATTTACCGTTGACGGGACGGCATCCCATGATTGCGTCTGCTTTTGTTTCAATAGCCAAAGTTTCATTTCTTCGATATCATTCGAAGTTTCGAAATTCGGGTTGCCGTTCCCGATTTCATCAAATGCTTCTAAAATGGTGGTTTGAACGGCAATGGCCGATTGATTCCAGAAATATCCCGAACGATTGTTCGCCCAAAACATCCCGAGTTCATCGCTTTTTGAAGCAAATTCTTTCAACGACCGGATCAGTTCGCCCACAATCGAAGTTTTTCCTTCCCGATCGAAAAACATGGCGCCTTGAGCTTTTCCGTACAACGTCAGTTTATTTCGATGTGTTTCTGCCTGACCGGCATAATATTTATAGGCTTCCAACGCTTTTTTTGATAGCGGAATATCTCTGTAACGGCTTCTGACACAGAGATAATACATTTGCATATCATCGATGTGCATTTCGTTGTTCGTCGGATTTCCGTATTTTTTCAAATTCGCGTAATCATCGACTATTTGCTGATCCAGATAATTCAACGCCTTTGTTTGCATCATTTTTTCGGATTCGCCATATTGAACGGCTCCCAATTTGGATAAACGGTGCATGTTTTCCAAAATGTATGTGGTGATGTAACGGCTCGAAGCCATTCCTTTAAACCACATCCAACCTCCGTCCTGGTTTTGCAGTTCCGACAGTTTTTGCAAGGCGTCGGAAGTTGATTGTGATTGACGGTTGAGGTCAAACAATAACGACAACCGTTGTTTTTGTTCGGTTTCGTTTTTGGCATCCAGCACCCAAGGCGTTTCCTGCAATAATACCGATTTCAACTCTTGATTTTTTTCCAACGCAGAGAGTAACGTCTCCTTTGTACCGGCTTGCTGTTGCCAGATATCGACCACCTTTTTGATTTCGGGATTGGATTGTGAGATGTGTCCGGCCAATGTATTGACATAATAAGATGCAAACCAACTGATTGCATTGTCGGAGGTCGGGTTCGATAATGTCGGCAATGCTTGAACGGCATACCAGGAGGAATTTCCGGTAAATTCCAGCGTCAGACGATAATTACTTAGTGTAACAGATTTATTATCAATAAGTTTACTCATTTCAAAACTCCTTGTTTGATTTGAACGAAGGGTCATGGGTAAAGTTTCCGTCACAAGAATCCGCCCGGAAAGTACCGGCAGTAAATGTTGTTCTCCGTCACTGAATTGCGAGGTTTGGGCAATCACTCTGCATCCGAGCAGTTCCGATCCTTCGGGAACGGTAAAATTCCACGACACCGAACTCGATCCGGCGGCATCGACCGAAAACGATTGTTCGGCATGATCGACGGAAACAACCGTTTTTTCGGTTTCGGGATCATACAACTCCAAAGTTACTTTTCCCTGTAAATTTTTATCCGACAAATTGGCAATTTTCGCGGAAACAGATGTCCGATCACCCTGACGCATAAAGCGCGGCAAGTTCGGAATCACCATCAAATCTTTTTGAGTAACCGTTTCGGCTGTTAATTGTCCGACTTTGAGATCTTTGGTGTGCGCCAATCCCATGAACTTCCACGAGGTTGTGCTTTCGGGAACCGTAAAGGAAATAACAACCTCTCCTTTTTCATTGGTTTTTAATTGAGGCAGAAAAAAAGCCGTTTCATTGAAATTTTGACGGATTTGAACGGGAGATGCCGGCGTTTGTTCTCCTGATTCTCCCGAACCGGTTATTGCCGGCGTTATAAATTGAACTGTTTCAGAAGATGCTGCAGGTAATTCGGCTTGGGCAAATGTAAGTTGAGAGTTGTCTGATGACGCATAATATCCTTCATCTTTTAGAGTAGCACCACCTCTTATTCTTCCGGTAGATGCACCGGATACCTTCTCGTATAAAACCAAATTGTTTTGAGGGAACAACGCAAAAGCTCCTTTCAAGACATCAAATTTAAAATCGGAAACTTCCGGGTACTTTTCATTGAAATTCATCGATATATTTTGAGTTCTGAACCCCGTACCTTCATCGAAATTATAAAAATAAGTCATCGACATGGTTCTCGGAGCGAAATACCAGGCATGCGGACGAATCTTATTCAGTGAAGCATCATACATACCCGCCAACAATTCAGCTGCGACTGCATTGGATTTGTCGTCTTTGATCGTCAGTTTCCATTCTTCTTTTTGTCCCGGCAACAATTTGTCGCGAAAAACAGCGAATGAGAGGTCGAGTTTTTTATTTTCCTCCTTTTTCGTTAAAAGAATATTTTCGGCAAAAACAGTTTCATCTTTGATGTACGTTAAAGACAACGTAACATTATTCCCGTATTCCGGCTTGTACGGAATCAGTAATTTTTTGTTTTCCTTGCTGATTTCAAAGCGTTTACGCTCCAATAATTGATTTTTCCCGAAAATTTCATATAATACATACACATTTTCAGCAGATGAACCGAGTATAATTTCGGCATTTTCACCCGGGTTGCACGTTGTTTTCTCTTTGATCAGCCATCGGTAAGTCAGTATCGGAGATTTTTGATCCTCCTTTGAATACAGCACGAAGTTTTGTTCCCCCGTTACTTCATTTCCTTTACTGTCGGGAGCTTTAGCCACGATACGATACCTTCCCGAAGGCAGATTTTTCCAGGAAGCGGTCGAAATGCTGTCGGGAGTGGAAAACCGTCCCGATAAAACTTCCTTGTTGATGTTATATTGCGGCTCGCCTTCGCCGGTATATACATCGATAAACGGTTGAGTTTTTGTTTTTTTCAAAGAAGTTTCGTCGATCAAACTGTACAAGGTATACGTTCCTTGCGTTTTGATCGGTGCGTTATTCAGGTTTTCCGCGGTTATTTTGAGGTATCCGGATTGTGTTTTATCGATGCTTTCGCTTATAAGATATCCGGGTTGTATTTTATCGATGCTTCCGTCGAATGAAAATGTCAAATGCATCGATTTATCGCCGACCGAAACATAAGTGGTGTTTTGCTGTGTTTCCCCGTTTGTGTCGGTGATGCTTGCCGTCAACTCGTAAGTGTAATAAGTTTCACCTTTTAAATCCGATTTATCTTTTCCGGCTTTGAATGAAATCGTGAATCTTCCTTCATCATCGAGCGTGGCAACACCGGACGCAATTTGTTTTTCGCTTGAGTGGTCGGGATACCAACGATACAGAAAATGCGGACGGCGTATGACTTGATAATTAACCTGTACGCTTTGCAGAGGCACTCCCGAAAAATTCCGGGCATTTCCTTTCACCGAAATTTCATCGCCGAAACTGTAGGTATCGGCAATCGGTTGAAAATCAATTTGAAATGTCGGACGTTTATATTCCGATACCGTTATGTAAGTAGTTGTGTTTAAGCCGGTGATATAGAACGTTCCCGAACGGACTTGTTGCGGAATGACAAATTCTCCCGTGAAAGACCCGAATTCTCCGGCAGTCAGGGATTTGGTCGCTAAATTTTGGTAATTCGCATCTTTAAAAACGACATCCACCGTTTTGTTCGGAATGACCACGGCAGAATTTTCATCCGATTTCCATACAATTCCTTTGAAAAAAACGGTTTGTCCCGGACGATAAATACTGCGGTCGGTTAAAATGGTCAATTGTTCTTGTGCGTTATTATCCGAATTGCCGTAATTCTGACTCCAAGGCATATTGGAAATAAATCCCGCCCGGTCGTCACCTGAAACGACGCTGTATCCGGTATATCCCTTCGTTCCGGAATAAACGGCGATTCCGTCTTTCCCGGTGGTAATCGTTTCTTTGATGACCGGATTTTTCACATAGATATTATCATACAATTGAACCGTTGCATTTTCAACCGGTTTTCCCGACAATCTGTCGGTAACCAGAATATCGATGTTATTATTCCCCCTGTTTCGGGCAATGGAAGCGAGTTGCGTTACGGCAAAACCGGTTGAAACCGGTTTGATGTCCGGGTTGTCGGTCGATAAAACATATTCGTATAATCCCGTTGCCGGTACGGGTATATTAAACACGGTGTCCTTGTTTTCGTATGGAAACACGGTTTTTAAATCAAAAGACATTTCTTTGATCAACGTTCCTTTTGTTTTGTAAGCGGAACTTTCCCCCCAGCCTTTCACGCCGGGCCGATCGCTTGCAATGCGATACAATTGAACATTTAAGGTGTTGATATTATTATAATGAACCGACAATTCCAAATCCGAATCCGGATAAACACTGTTATTTCCCGAAGCTTGGAGCGTCGAAGCCGTCAATCGGGCCAGCAAATTTTTCAGGATGCCGATCCGCCTGTAATTCGGATATTTATCGATGCCTTCCCGGCAAATGGCGTATGCTTTCTGTTTTTGCGCCAACTCATCGGTTTGCTTTTTTTCGCTGCCTTCCGAAATTTGAGCAGGGGTTTCATTCAGGTAAAATTCGGCCTCCTTGTTCAGAATCTCTACGGAAATGTCTTTTCCCGCCCATTCCTGTTTCAACTGTTGCAGATTGGACAAATACAAACTGTCTTTTCCGTCGGCGGTCGAATTTGGATAAATAAAATCCGACCGGTCTAAATCCGCCATTAAAAACGCTTCCTTGTTTTTATCGTTCAATCGGAAAATCAAGATTTTTTGGTAAATGGCTGTGATATTTTCCCGGACATCATCGTTTTTCGGCTGAATCGACAGTTTGATAAAATCACCGGCCGGTTGCAGGTAATCGGCATTATCGCCGGGTTGCGGATAATCAAAGAGATCCTTTAATATATCGATTCCGCGATTGGCCAAAAAATCGTATAAGGTCGGACGAAATATTCTGGAGTCGTCTCCTTTTTCCAATATAGAGGAATATCTTAAGGCGTCGGTATTTTGCAGAATTTTTTCAGGTTGTATCGATAACCGGACATCCTCAATGATTTTCCGGATGAACAGACTTTTGGTCCATTCCCGGATGTCGGAAGGAACATATCCCGAAATTTCTGTGCGACGGGAAATAAGGTATTGTTGCGACCGGTAATAATTCTGATACATTCCCGCCAAAACAGAACACAGCATGCTTCTTTCTGTGTCGTCGGAAGAAGTTTTCAAATATTCCTCTGTTTCTTCAATGATATTTAAGGCGTTGTCACTGTTAATTAAAGTGCCGATATCGGATTTGTACATGAACGCTTTAATGATTTGCGGACTGTTTTTTTCTTTGACCGCTTGCCGGTAAATTTTATCGACTTCGTCCAGCGCCGATTGAGGCAGAGATTTCTCATTTAAATCGTCTACCTTAAGCCACATATTGGTATAGTATGTATTCATTTCTGTTTTTTGAGCGAATAAGCATCCCGATGCAAAAAAACACCCGATGATTAATATTTGTTTTATTTTCATAATTATAATAATGTAATATGCTTCTTTAAAATATCAAAGATACAAAACAATATTCAAAACAAGATACTTTCTGAAACTCGAATTGATTTTTAACCGGATAAATGGTAGTATTTTTAGTGGGGATTCGCACAGATTTCACGGATTGCACAGATTTTTTAAAATCAATATATTTGTGAATTGAAAATCGACGAAGTCAAATAGAAAAGAGTGATAACCCGGCAATAATAAACACAAGAAATAACGAAAATATCACCCGAAATCCGTGTAATCCGTGTAATCTGTGCGAGACAAATTGATTTTGACTTTGTTAAAGGAGAAAATATTCAAAAAGTATCAATATAAAATTTAAATAATTTATAAATATATGAAAATAATATTATTATTTATGTTTTCAATCTTTTCATGGATGATTGATGCGCAAACAAAACTTGAAATATCGAAAAATTTGCATACTGTTTTTTCTGATTCGATAAAAGATCGGATCATCATGTCATTGGATGATCTTTTCACCGGCATTGATAACGGAAATATGAGCATCAATCTGATTGATAACGATAATTTTGATTTTAATCGGAATTATTTTGCAAATTTGAAAGAACCGGGAAGCAAAGATACTACAGAACATTATTTCAAAAGGCGATTGATTAATTTATATCCTGTCGCGCCTTCATCTTTTATGGCGACCATTGCCTGTATCGGAAATAATGAAATCGGGAAAATTTTCACGATTCTTGCAAAACAAGAAAACGACGGAATCATTTTTACCGGTCCGATAAAATACAATACAAAATATTGGAAAACAAAACAAATCGGTACCATAACTTATCATTATCCTGATACAATCAATATGGAGAAGGCGGAAATTTTTAATCAAAAAAATAATACGATGGCCTTAAAATTACATTTACCGGTTATGGATTTGGAAATGTATATGTGTGCTGATTATCAGGAGGTGCTTCAGCTTCAAGGATGCTGTTACGACTCGGATTTCAACGGCATGATTAATACCGGAGGTATCGTTGACCCTAAAACATTGTTTTCCGTCATGAAAAATGAAGATTTTTCGCATGGTATTTTTCACAAATATGCGGCAAATATTCGGGGAAAAGTGATCAATATCGCCGCAGAGGAGGGAATTGCTTATGTTTGGGGGAATGCTTATCATGCTGATATTCACGGTCGGGTACCGGATCAGCCGGAGTTGGTTTCCGCTCTGCGGCAATATATCAAAGCTCATCCGGAAGTGAATTTGTCGGATTTATTCAATGAAAATCCAGATGCATTAGCCGAATACGGATACCCTAATCCGATATCCGTAAAGGCGGTTATTTCAGGCATAATTTGCGGGGAAGTGGAAAAGCAGAAAGGAATGGATGGTATTTTCAAATTAATTAAGTGCGGAAAAGGGGATGAGAATTATTTTGAATGCATCAGCACTCTTCTTCAAATCAATAGAAAGAACTTTGACGAGAAAGTTTACGAATTACTGTTCCGGAAAAACGGATAAAAGATAAGATTCATTTTTGTTTTCTGACATTTTTTTCTACTTTTGCTTTCCGGTTTTATCATGTAAAAACATGATAAGACGGCGATGTGTGATGTATCCGACTTCGAAACCGAATAACCCATAAATAATATAACAACATGAAATTTGTCGTATCAAGTACAGCTTTACAAAGCCATTTGCAAGCCATTAACAAGGTGATCAACTCAAAAAATACGATTCCCATCTTAGACAGTTTTTTGTTTGAGCTTGCCGGTAATACATTGAAAATGACCGCGTCGGACGGAGAAACGACCTTGGTAACTTCTATGGAGGTTACAAATGTTTCCGGGAGCGGAAAGTTTGCGGTTTCGGCCAAATTATTGTTGGATCCATTGAAAGAATTTCCCGAACAACCGTTGACATTCGACATTAACGACGATAACATCGAGATATTCATTTATTTCCAAAACGGAAAATGTAATTTTATCGGACAAAAAGGAGAAGAATATCCTCAAATGCCGGAACTGAAAGACAATGCAACCTCTCTATCCATGAGTGTGAGCGATTTGTTGAACGGAATCAATTTGACCTTGTTTGCCACGGCTGACGATGAATTGCGTCCCGTTATGAACGGTATTTATATTGATATCAGCCCCGACGACGTTACGTTTGTCGCGACAAACGGACACAAGCTGGTTCGTTTCAAAGAAATGGCGTTGAAAGGAAATGAAGCATCTTCGTTTATTTTCCCCAAAAAGCCGGCTACTTTGTTGAGAAATATTTTGCCGAAGGAATCCGGTGAAGCCAAAATCAGTTTTGACGACAAAAATGCCGTTGTTTTGGTGGCTAATTACAAAATGGTCTGTCGGTTGGTCGAAGGCAAATTTCCCAACTACAATTCGGTGATTCCTACCGGAAACGCCCATAAAATAACCATCGACCGGATGAGCTTCATGACGGCTTTGAAACGGGTTTCGGTGTTTGCGAATCAGGGAACCTGTCTGGTGAAATTGCAAATTATCGAAAATAATATTATGCTGACGGCTCAAGACATTGACTTTTCGACGTCGGCAGAGGAAACCGTTCCATGTCAATATGACGGCGAAGGGCTTATTATCGGGTTCAAAGCAGACTTCTTCATCGATTTGTTATATAATTTGCCGGCATCCGACATTGTGATCGAACTGTCCGATCCTTCACGCGCCGGAATCATTTATCCGTTGGAAAACGAAGAAAACGAAGATTTGTTGATGCTCTTGATGCCGATGATGTTGAGCGAATAAATTGAACAGGAAGCATGGAATTAAGCCTGAAAAATCCGTTGATATTTTTTGATCTCGAAACCACCGGCATCAACATCGCCAAAGACCGGATCGTTGAACTTTCTTATTTGAAAGTATATCCTAACGGAAAAGAAGAAAACAAAACATACCGGATCAATCCCGAAATGCCTATTCCGGCATATGCAACGGCCATACACGGCATATCGGACGCAGATGTGATCCATGCTCCGACATTCAAAGAAATCGCCAAAAATCTGGTGAAGAACATGGAGGGATGCGATCTGGCCGGTTATAATTCCAATCGGTTCGATATTCCCTTGTTGGCGGAAGAATTTTTACGCGCCGGCATTGATTTGGATTTCCGCAAACGAAAATTTGTCGATGTTCAAACCATTTTCCATAAAATGGAACAACGGACATTGGCAGCTGCCTACAAATTTTATTGCGATAAAGATTTGGATCATGCCCATACGGCGGAAGCCGACACCAAAGCCACGTATGAGGTCTTGAAGTCGCAATTGGACCGATATCCCGAATTGAAGAATGACATCGTTTTTTTATCGAATTATTCGTCTTTTACCAGAAATGCGGATTTTGCCGGACGCATCGTGTACGATGATAAAGACCGGGAAATGTTTAATTTCGGAAAATACAAAAATCGGCTGGTGACAGATGTATTAAAAGAAGATCCCGGTTATTATGGTTGGATCATGCAGGGAGATTTTACATTAGACACCAAAAAAGTTCTGACCAATATTAAATTACGCGATTTCAACAAGTGATCGGTATGAAAGGGAAGAAAATCATCGTGGGAATAACCGGAAGTATTGCCGCCTATAAGTCAGCATATCTTATCCGGTTGCTGATCAAACAGGGCGCGGAAGTGCAGGTGTTGATCACGGCGGCGGGAAAAGAATTTATTACTCCCGTCACGCTTTCCGCGTTAAGCGGAAAACCGGTGTTGAGCGAATTTTTCCGTGATGAAAGCGGTATGTGGAACAGTCATGTCGAACTCGGACTTTGGGGAGATGCCATGGTCATTGCTCCCGCATCAGCCAATACCATGGCTAAAATGGCAAACGGAATCTGCGACAATTACCTGCTGACCGCTTATTTGTCGTGCCGTTGTCCGGTTTTTGTTGCGCCGGCCATGGATTTCGACATGTATCTGCATCCCGCCACTCAACGAAACATCGCTACATTGCGTTCCTTCGGCAATTATGTCATTGAACCCGGCGAAGGCGAATTGGCCAGCGGATTGCAAGGCAAAGGGCGCATGGAAGAACCGGAAAAAATTGTCGCCGTGTTGAACAATTTCTTTGCCACCCGGGAAGATTTGTCTAAAAAAAAAATTCTGATCACGGCGGGACCTACGTATGAAAAGATAGATCCGGTACGTTTTATCGGCAATTATTCTTCCGGCAAAATGGGATATGCCTTAGCCGAAGAATGTGCCGGCCGCGGTGCCGAAGTGACGCTTGTTTCGGGGCCGGTAACCCTCAAAGCCGGACATCCGCGAATTAAAATTGTTCCGGTTGAAAGCGCACAAGAAATGTATGAGGCTTCGACAAATCTATTTAAGGAGATGAATATAGCCATACTCTGTGCTGCTGTTGCCGATTTTACACCCGGACAGGTTGCTTCGAGCAAGATCAAACGGAAAAAAGAAGATATGATACTGCACTTGAAACCGACGCGGGACATTGCGGCAAGTTTGGGCGGCCTGAAAAAAGAAAATCAGAGGTTGATCGGTTTTGCGCTCGAAACCGACGATGAAGAACTCAATGCCATCTCCAAAATGGAACGTAAAAATCTTGATTTCATCGTCTTAAATTCATTGCGAAACCCGGGAGCCGGATTCCGTAGCGATACCAATCAAATTACGATTATAGACAAATCAGGCAAAAAAACGGATTTTCCCTTGAAATCGAAGCAGGAGGCAGCAAAAGATATTGTTGATTATTTGGTTCAATATGAGATAAGCAGACCGGAGAATGACAAGAATTTTTAAAGCCGGTAACACACTATAGGCGTGAAATCCGAATATCCCCGAATCTATTCTTTTTTAAGTTCTTCTTCAATAATAGAGATAAATTCTTCGGCTTGCGGGCGCAAAGTGTTTATCGTTTCACTGTCATAATGCACAAAATCGTCATAGTCGCCGCTCATTCGGTCGTTAAACAATCTGCTGTAGAAAATAGAGTGTTGTTTACCGATTTTATTGTTAGCAACAAAATGTAACGAAAACATTTGTTTTACGCCCTGATGTGCTTGGGTTACAATGTTGTTTCTTATCTTATCAATAAGGCTTTGTTAGAGCTTGTTGTTTCATTGCAATTTCACCCCTTCATTCATTACATTAATGTAAAACGGTGTACGAAAATGACGGTCATGCCATTGTTTGCGGCTGTAAACCAACGGGCTGATACTGATTTGATAATTGAATGCCGATTCCAAATCATATAAAGGATAAGTGATATCAATTATGTCCTGATTGGTGATTTTTTCCTTATCTATCAGTATCAACAAATCAATATCGCTGTTTTTGCGGGCATCGCCACGAGCTTCCGAACCGTAGAGAATTACCTCTGCTTCGGGCGTAACCTCGCGCAATATTTTTTTAACCGATTGAATTATTTGTGGACGCTTCATCATTCTTTTTCCTCTTGCAAATATATGGGATTTTTTTCATAATCCCAACCTTATTCCTGTTTTTGCACGTTTTATAACCTTAAAAATCACCGTTGATAATCAGCCTGTTGCGATCTATTTTTCATAAAAATGGGCGTTTTCTGTAGGAAAAACATAATTTTGTAATGTATATGTTCGCCCGAAAGAACACACCCGGCAGTTTATTTTCGAACAGCGAGGCTTTGCAGGAGAGAATATTAAGGTATAACCTACTCAATAGTTTCCGATATTATATACAGCTCCATAAAAATAACAAAAATACAAGCTATTCTAATTCAGTTGTTTGTTTTTTTGCTACATAAGGGGTATTTAAAAATTCTAAAACGTAAAAACATAATGTTTCAAGGATGACAAGGCATGACCCGGCTAAAATTTGCTTTTTCTCCCAAAAAATTTACGCATTTCGATTATTTATAATAGGAAAAGCAGTATTTTTGCCTCCGAATGATTAACAAAATTTTTGAGTATGATATAAAAACAAACAAACAGTGCCGATAAGCACTATTTGTTCCGATTGTCCGGAAAGATAAAACATAGAATTAAAATTTGAGCTTAACGCTCTTATTCTCATATGTCTGAAATCTGGTAAATTTCCCTCGAGAATAAAGTAGCGAAGGTTCACGCTCTAAAAGCGTGAACTGTTCGTGCTTATTGGAGGAAACGGTTTACCAGAGCCGAGACATATAAATAAGCAATCAACGAACAGTTTCACGCTTTTTTTGTGTGGTTGCATTTTCGATGAGAAATTTTATAACCAATTCATTATTAATAATTTAAAAATTAAAGTTATGCAACAGTTTTTAAACCGAATACGAGTAATGGAGGCAGAAACCATTCAAAAAAACGCGGCGAGTCTGAAAAGAGTTTTCGTTTTTCTGATGTTAGTATGTGCGTCAATGAATGTTCCGGCGCAACGAGTTATTAATTTGAACGATGAAAATGCTGATTTTAATTTAAGAGCTGCATTAGCGGATATTATTCCGCAAGAACTTTTGAAAGAAGCAAAAGCCTATCGCGTTTTTGCTATTAATCCCGCTCTGCAAAACGCAAAGAGCGTATCTGTGGGCGATATTGTTAATTTACAACTTTTTGAAGGTAAAACTTATACGGCTACGGTAAGCAACATTGTTACCAATGTGAACGGCAATTTTACACTCACATTGAAGTTGCCCGACTATCCGATGGCTTTTGCTATTATCACAACAAGTCCGGAAGGTAAGTCGCTTGTTACCGTATCGATTCCCGAATTTGCTCAGAATTTCGGGAGCAGGTATGGCTCTGATGCAAGGAGTTATCTTATCGAAATAGACGAAAGCAAGATTGAACGTACTCATTTTGAAAATGATGACATATCCATTTCCAAAGAAGCAGAAGTAAGTGTAACCGATGTAGACGGAAATGTAAAAACACCGCCGTTGAGAAGCGCTCAAGCAAGTTGTGGTCCCGATGTATTTGCTGATCCGGACAATCCTGCAACTATTGATCTATTGGTTGTTTATACTCCTGCAGCAGCGTCGTATGCAAATTCATACGGCGGGATAAATAATATCATCTCAACAATGATCGCTTGGGGAAATACCTGCTTTAGTAGCAGCCAGACAGGTATAACGCTTACTCTTGTTCATTCGGAACTAGTATCTTATATCGAAGAAAATGAGATGACTACCTCACAAGACAATGAAATTAGCACTTCATTGAGACGACTATGCGATCCTTACGATGGTTATATGGACAATGTTCATGAATTGCGTAGACAGTATAATGCCGACCTGGTGCAATTGATTGGAACAAATGGTGGCGGAATGGGTGATTTACTTAATGTAGATTCCAATTATGACAAAGCTTTTTCGGTTGTTAATATCGGAAATATAGCTAGCCCATCCGGTGGTCGTTTTTCTTCTGTTCACGAAATAGGGCATAATATGGGTTTGGCGCACGGCGCAAATATGATAGATCCTGGTACCGGAATATTTTCCTATTCGTATGGCTGGGATTGGCAAGGAGGTACGAATAAATATTGTTCAGTAATGTCTTATCCAGATAGCAGGTATTATTCTGATGAAATAGCTAGGGAACGTGTTTCCTATTTTTCAAACCCAAATATAAATATCGATTATTCCGGAATTTCCGTTGCCATTGGCGATGCTGCGAAAGCCGATGCTTCCCGCAGTTTACGGGAAATGAAACATGTCATTGCTTCTTATAGCGATAGAGCAGCCAATTTACCTGCAACGCCAACCAATATTGTCGTGTCAAATCCGACTGATAATGGAGCTACTTTCAGTTGGGACGCTTGTGCGAATGCCATAGATTATAGGATTTGGAACTATACAAGTCCCACCGCATCGAGTGCAAGTCGAAGCGGTGGAAGTACTTTAAATGTAACTCCGTCACCAAGATTTCAACCTTGTACCACTTATGAAGTTTGGATTACAGCGATAAATGAATGTGGTGATGAGGTCAGAAGTCAGAAAATAACATTCAAAACCAAATGCCCTACCGACCCGACAGTTACCACATCGACGACTGTCACCGATATCACACATAATTCGGCTACGCTTGATAAAACCGTAACTGCCAATGGGTCAGTCGTTACATCGCAAGGCTTTATGTATAAAGAAATGTCTTCCGCCGTCTGGAAAGAAAGTGCAGACGGTAATTTGACTGAGCTGATACCCGATACGCAATATAAGTTCTACGCTTACGCAATAACAGCAGAAGGAACATTCAATGGCCGTGTATCGACATTTACAACGCTTGCAGAAGATCCAACCGTACTTAAAAAGACGGGTCATTCCGAAATAGCAGTATATCCGAATCCCGCAACCGATTTCTTGTATGTTTCGGAAACGGACGGCATCGAATGGGTAGTTATCCGGAACATCGCCGGAGTCCCGGTATCCGAATTTGGTGCAATTTCTGGAACGGTGAATGTCAAAAACCTTTTGCCGGGCGTTTACTTTATGGAGATCAAAACTAAATCGGGAAGCGAAACGGTGAAATTCATCAAGAAATAAGTATACAGTAAACAAGTAGACGAGTTTCGGATGTCACAAAGCCAATCTCGTCTACTCGTTAGTTTGTCTGCTTATTATTTGATTTTGTGAACATATATTATTGTTTTTCAAGCATTTTCAGCGCTTTATCAAAATCCGATTCAAAAAAGCGGTCTTGAATGGGACGGTATTTTTCAAGTTCGGTTTCGGCGTGTTGTTTGGCAAGTGCAGCCGTTATTTTGCCTGCATTTTGTAACAAATCCCTTCCGTTTGCTTGCAAAATCAAATCCAAATGTTTTGCCCAATCCTCTAGTGAGAGGAACATGCCGTTTGACGTACTCTTCGGCAAAATCCAAATAACCGTTGACAATGCGCTCCGGCAACTCCAATTCGTTTTCTGCCAAGTAGTTTTTGGCTATCATTACATCTGTTTTTTTACAATTTTTCCGCCGGGTGATTTTTCCCAAGAGGCCAATTCCATATTTTCTTTTGTGTGGTCGGCTCGGCGATAAATCAATTCGATAGCCGTATGTTTATGTACTGCATAATGCATTTTGTTTTGAACTTTTGCAAAAAACATTCTGGTTGTGGGCGATTCAGGATTATAATCCATTGCAATAGTCATCGTCGAGAAAAACGCCGTTTTCCATTCTTTTTCGGTCGATAATATATTCCCGTAATGTAAAATCACGTAAAACAACCGTTGCCCATTACCGAAAGGTCGTTGCCTGTTTGGAATTTACACGATAGCCGATAGCTATAACGGCATCCAAATTGCAGCGTTTCACCATTCTGCAAACTTCACGATTACCTTCCTGTTGAACTACCGAGAAATCCTCGGTAGTTGAAAATTCGTTTAACTTGCCTTCGGCATAAATATTTTTAAGATGCAACCCGATATTATCGGTAGAAGTATCGAACAGCAATCCCATGTTTTTTTGCGACAGCCAAATTGTGTCGTCTTGTACACGCACTTCTACACCCTCGCCTTTCGACTGATAAGCAAAAGTTAAAAATTCGGCCATACTGTTGCGAATCTTCAGTTTATTTTTTTGTTCCTCTTATCTTATGCCTTGTTCAACCCTTGATTTATGCGATCGATATAATCCAAAATATCTTCTTTGCCTTCTTTTTTCAAGGATGACGTGAAAAATACGGGGGGCAGTTCTTCCCAAGTTTCCAGCAGTTTATTTTTGTAATCGGTTGTATTTAGTGCGAGTTTGCTTTTGCTGATTTTATCGGTTTTGGTAAAAACGATGCAGAACGGAATGCCGTTTTCGCCTAAAAATTCGATAAATTCCAGATCGATTTGACGAGGTTCATGGCGGCAATCGATCAGCAGGAACAAGCAGGTCAGCGTATCACGATAGAGAATATAATGGTCTATGATTTTACGGATGCTTTCCCTGCCTGCTTTTCCGCGTTGGGCAAATCCGTAACCGGGCAAATCGACCAAATACCATTCGTTATTGATTAAAAAATGATTGATCAATTGTGTTTTTCCCGGAGTGGAAGAAGTCAAGGCCAGACTCTTATGATTTGTCAGCGTGTTGATTAGCGACGATTTACCCACATTCGAGCGGCCGATAAATGCATATTCCGGACGACCGTCTCCCGGACATTTCTTCACGTCTGTGTTGCTGATGACAAATTCTGCTGTTTTTATTTCCATAATCATATATAACTCTTAATTCTTAACTCTTAACTTCTTTCCTCCCGGTTCTTTTACGGAAAAACACCACAATCCGAGCATGGTAATGATTCCGTTGATCATCAATATTTCATATCCGAATTTATACTCCGTATAATAAAACACCAACCGGTCGGCGATAAAACAAATAACAGGCGACGCAATACAGATATAAGGCACCGGTTTGTCTTTGATCCGGGTTTTGGTAAAAAGACCGAAAGCGAACAAACCGAGCAAAGGGCCGTAAGTATAAGAAGCCACCATGTAAATGGCGTCGATGATGCTTTGATTGCCGGCTGATTTGAAAATAAATATGATGACGACAAATGCCGTCGAAATCCAAAAATGGGTTTGCATCCTGATTCGTTTGGAGCGCTTCGGCGTATATTTTCCGATGTTCAAAATATCGATGCAAAAAGAAGTGGTGAGAGCCGTAAGCGCCGAATCGGCACTCGAAAACGACGCGGCAGTGATTCCGATCATAAACAAAATAATGACGATATTCCCCAAATAACCGTCGGTGGCGATCATCGGTAAAATTTTATCGCCGATTTCGGGTAATTGAATCCCTTTTTGAGAAGCGAAAATCAACAAAAGAATCCCCAAACATAAAAACAAGAAATTGACCGGAATAAAAGAAAATCCATACCAATGCATGTTTTTTTGAGCATCTTTAAGCGTGCGGCAAGAAAGATTTTTTTGCATCATATCCTGATCCAGTCCCGTCATGACGATCGTGATAAAAATACCGCTGATAAATTGTTTGAAAAAATTCTGTTTAGATTGCCAATCGTCAAAAACAAATATTTTGGCATGTTCATCGGTTTTTAAGGCTTGAATGACACTGCCGACATCCGGATACAATGCTGATGCAACCTGCCAAATAATCAGAATCAGCGAGCCCAGCAGAAAAAAAGTCTGAAGCGCATCCGTCCAAATAATGGTTTTTACCCCGCTTTTGAAGGTATACGCCCAAATCAGTCCGATAATAATGATGGTGGTCACCAAAAACGGAATGTTGTATTGATCGAAAAAATACGATTGAAGAATCAACACCACAATGTAAAGTCTTGCCGCAGAACCGATGATGCGGGAAAGCAGAAAAAAACATGCGCCCGTTTTATAGGCGCTTTTTCCGAAACGTTTATCCAGATAAGTATAAATGGAAGTCAGATGCAGTTTATAATAAAGCGGAAGCAAAACATGGGCAATGATCAGGTATCCGAAAAAAAAGCCGAAAACGGTTTGCATATAGTTCATATCAATGCTTCGCACCATGCCCGGAACCGACACGAATGTCACGCCGGATATGGAACTGCCGATCATTCCGAAAGCAACGACATACCATTTCGATTTACGGTTTCCTAAAAAGAAAGAGTCATTATTGCTGTTTTTCCCGGTGAAATGAGCAATGACGAGAAGCATGACGAAATATAAGACCAGAACAAAAAAGATGACGGATGAACCCATTCCGATTGACAATTAAACTGTTATTCAATTATTTTTGTGAGGGCAAAAAAAGCATTCGAATCCGAATGCTTTCAATTACCTGTATTTCAATATAATAAATTATTCTTGCGGTTTAAAATAATCGATGAAATCTTTTTGACGAAAGATCTTTTTAATAATGACAACCCCCGTTTTATGAGTCGATATTTCCGATTTAAACGATTGATCGATTCCGAGATTAACGTCGTCCGTAGGGATAAACGCTTCGCTTATTTTTTCAAACGGACCGGTATAAGTTGTTCCGTCCAGTTCGATATCGGTATCTGTTAATTCATTGGATAATCCCGTTGTCGAATATTCTTCTTTTGCAAATACGTAGGTACTTAACGTAGGATTCAAAAGCCCTGTGTTTCCGGATACTTTAAATTTTATTTCATCCCCGTCGTTCACTTTCATGGTATGTTCACCTTCTTTCAAAGAGATTTTGGTATCGGGGTTGTATTCTGCCGGAGCGAGAACTATCGGCGAATTACCGTCGATGATTACCTTGATTTCGGCATTCGTCGGATTATCAATTTTACACTCGGTACCTCCGGAACAGGATAACATCAGAAACACTGAAATCAATGAAACCAAAAAAACAGACAAATTTTTCATAATTCAATGGATTTAAAATTATTAATAATCAGGATAACAAAATTTAATCGGAATAAATTTCAGTTTAAAATTCACTGTGAATAATCGTGAAATTTATATTTTGTTTATCTTTTCGGATTCTTACGGCAGAAGGGTTCAGGTAATGTCCGATGGAATTTACATTCCCGTTACTGTCGATATTGATCGAAACCGGAATCAAATAAGCTTTGACCGTTCCTCCTTGGTAAGAACCGTTTTCATTGATTTTTTTAATCAACGGCGTCAAATTATTGAATTTATACACTAAGCCGGTAGCGTTGTATGCGGCGATATATGTTCCGATAAAAGAATTTATATCCACCGGCCTTTTGTAATTTTCGAAGAAATCTTTGTATTCATCAGCCAAAATGATCATCATATAAGGAGGTGCGCTCAATGGATATACGGCATCTTCGGGCATGGCATAAACTTTTACATTAAATCCGACACCGTTGGTGATGAAATTTCCGTTTTTAGGCTGAATTTTGGCATTGATTTCATCCATCGGAATTTCGATTTCGGTAAATATTCCGGCAGGTGTTTTAATATAATCGGTTGTTTCGTTCGGTACCAAAAGATCGTCAATGCCGGAATTTTCGAAATGATTCATTTGAATAATCTCTTTGGTGGCAATCAGAGTGGATATGGTATCTTTGACAACGGCGCTTGTCCGATTGTATTTGGTATAATAAATATTCAGGTTGGTGCTTAATACTTCTATGATATTTCCCGTTCCGTATGTTGTGGTGAAATATACTCCGGGAAAATAATTATTGAAGACTTCCGGAGAAGCAAAAATACCGTCGGTTTTCGATTTGTCGTAAATATCCTGCCCCACGGCTTTCGGGAGGCGGATACGAATATATTTATAACTCGTGGAAGTGTAGGCCGAAGAAGAATAAATCAACGAATCTCTCATACCGATTCCGGATGCAGTATAGGCTTGCGTTCCGAGAGGAGAAGACATATCACAATAATCATCCGGATTTATATTTGTGTAAAAGTTATTTGTCAACGGTTGACTCACTTTATAGGCGCTCAATTGCATCGGAGCCAAAGTATCACCTGCGGCAGTCCGGTAAAAAATCATCACATCGATCGAATCGATTTGGTTGTTGATGACGGAATCTCTGAAAAAGTTTCCTTCCGGACAATAAAACTGACACATGTAATCCGATTTCAACGAACCGAAAACAGGATCATCGAAGTTGCCCAATAATCCGCTGTTTGATTTGGCATAAATGGAATCGACCTTAAAAGTAGACGATGACAAGGCAATGGTATCGATTTTCAGCGGAACGTTATCTTCCGGCGGTTGAACATTAAAACCGATCGTGCTTAAATCATCGTTACAAGCGATGGAAAAAAGAAGAACAATTGTACAGACCGATACAATTAAAGATTTTATTTTCATTGGATTAATTTGTCAAAGTTTACATTACGACCCGATCGTAAAATTCGTTATAAGCATCAATGTAATTGTCGGCATCTTGATAGGGCAAAAATAACTTTTTTGATTGAGCGGCATAATCCGATAAAGCTTTATTAACATTTTGACTTCCTTGTATGACACCATCCGAAAAATCAATGGCCAATTTGTTTATTGCCTCATAATCAATTATTTTATTGATGGATGAAAGATGGTCTTTTTTGATTCCGTGCAACAGCATTTTTTCCGAAAAAGACTTTTCAAAAGGCTTTTTGAATGCCTTTTCATAAATGGAATAAACTACTTTGGCATTTCTGAAGGAAGGTTCGTCATTATAAGCTTTTTTAATATAAAGGGGAGCCAATGCGGTAAGCCAACCGTGGCAATGAACGATGTCGGGAGTCCACCGTAATTTTTTCACGGTTTCCAAAACACCGCGAATGAAAAATATGGAACGTTCTTCATTATTGAAAAAATCCAAAAAATTATCTGTTTCCTCTCCGTTTTCGATGATGGATTTGCGCGGGAAATAATCCTCATTATCAATGAAATAAACCTGCATACGGGCAGTCTGAATTGACGCTACCTTAATAATCAACGGATGATCGGTATCATCAATGATCAAATTCATACCCGACAGTCTGATTACTTCATGCAATTGATTGCGCCTTTCGTTGATACAACCGAATTTAGGCATGAATGTTCTGATTTCTCTTCCTTTTTCTTGGGTGGCTTGTGGTAATTGTCTGCTGATGATTGCGATTTCTGATTCAGGTAGATAAGGTGTTATTTCTTGAGAAATAAATAAAATCCGAATGTTTTTTGTCATGTTCAAGATGTCTTATACAAAGATGTTACAAAATTAACAATAAAATCCATTGGTTGTACCTTTTTGGGTCATTAAACTTGTTTTTTAAAGACTGTGATTCAAGGAAAAAGTTACATTTGTCGGGCGAACACTAAGCTATGGCACGTCATTGATTATCAAAATACATTATTTCCACCGAATATTTTATTTCCGGCGGAACAAGAGCGAAATCCTTACAATCTATTGCGCATTTAAAAGGGTTACAAGCCTTTTCATGGCCCTTCACCCTTTTTCTTAACTGATGTTTCATCAACTTTTGACTTTTATCGTTATCTTTGTAACACAAAATTTCAGGTAAATTAATGACGACGCCGATAAAAATAAAAAGAGGGCTGGATATCAGGCTTCAAGGAAAAGCCGAAAGAATACGCTTACCGGAAAAAATTCATCCGTCGATTTATGCGTTGACTCCGGAAGACTATCATGCCATACCTCCCAAACTTCTCGTAAAAGAAGGAGATGCCGTCAAAGCAGGATCAGTGTTGTTTATCGATAAAAAACAGCCCGAAATCAAGTTCGTATCTCCGGTGAGTGGTACAGTCTCAAGCATTTTGCGGGGTGAAAAACGGAAATTGCTTCGATTGGAAATAAAAGCCGATTTTACGGTCGAATATGAAGATTTCGGCATAAAAGACGTAAAGTCTCTTTCGGGAGATGAAATCAAAAAAAGTTTATTGAATGCGGGAATCTGGCCTTATATCAAGCAAAGACCGTATGATGTCATTGCTGATCCGAAAGATATGCCCCGCGATATTTTTATTTCCGGGTTCGATTCCGCTCCTTTGGCTCCCGACATTGATTTTGTGTTGCAGGACGGGGAAAAAGATTTTCAAACGGGGCTCGACGCTTTGGCCAAACTGACCGCCGGAAAAGTATATCTCGGCATTTCTCCCGAAACGTCCTCTCCTGCCCTGCTTGAAGCAAAAAACGTGATCATTGAGCTGTTTAAAGGTCCGCATCCGGCCGGGAACGTCGGTATTCAAATCCATCATGTCGCTCCTTTGAATAAAGGCGAGACGGTATGGGTGATTCATCCCGCGGATGTTCTTTTTGTCGGACGATTGTTTAATAAAGGCATTGCCGATTTTACACGAACCGTTGCATTAACCGGTTCCGAAATGTTGCAACGAGGATATTGCGACATGATTGTCGGAGCGAATATCGAAGGGGCGTTTGAAGTTTCTTCGGGTAAACATCTCCGGTATATCAGCGGAAATGTATTGACCGGTAAACGAATCGAACCGGACGGTTATTTGGGCGCGTATGACAATCAGATAACGGTTATTCCCGAAGGGGACGAAAAAAACGAATTATTCGGGTGGATCAGTCCGGGATTTACAAAATACAGCGTGAGCCGCAGTTTTATGACCCGGCTGATCACCATGTTCGACCGAAGCAAAGAATATGTGATCGACGCCCGGATTAAAGGCGGGAAAAGGGCAATTATCATGTCCGACGAGTACGAAAAAGTATTTCCGATGGACATTTTGCCCGAATTTCTGCTCAAAGCCGTTATTGCGTTCGATATCGAAAAAATGGAGAATTTGGGAATTTACGAAGTCGCACCCGAAGATTTTGCGCTTTGCGAATTTGTCGACACATCGAAATTGGAAATTCAGCGGATCATTCGGGAAGGGCTGGATAAATTAAGAGTTGAAATGAATTGATCGAATTTCGTGAATCACAATTAAACAAAAACATCACGGAAAATCAAGGAATAATGGAATCATCGAAAATAAAAGAAGTCACGGTATTTACAGACGGCGATTCGTCAAAATTAAGCACTTGGTCGAATGTGCCGTATTTTTTTACCGAAACCCTTCTCGGTAAAGGAATAAAAGTAAATCGTGTCGATATCAGTGAATCGGCGCAATTGTGCCGTGTGTACAACAAGTTTTTCGACCCGTTTGTCAAGCGGATGAGTAAAGATACGTCGTACACGTATTTCCGTTCCCGGTTGCATTATTCAAACGTGAGAAAGCGCGTCAAGAAAGCCGTTCGCACATATAAAAATTCGGATGTGTTTCTGTTTCTCACGCTCAGTTTTTCGTCGGTCGGCTTAACCGATAAACCGACCGTGATGTTCGGCGATTGGACATACGATTATTATATCAAACATTTTTTGAACCGGCAACCCGATTGTTTCGAGCGGTCATGCATTAAAAGGGATCGCCGGCAGATTGAAAAGGCTGATTTGGTGCTTCCTTTGTTTCCGGGTATTGCCGGATACATGAAGGAAAATTATTCGAATCCCGAAATCAGGTATTTGGGAAATGTGGTAAATTCGTTGCTTCTCGTTTCGGAAAAGGAAATTCTCGAAAAAAAAAGAAATTCGAAGGAGTTGCTTTTTATCGGAAGAAAAAACGCTTATCTGGAAGGCGCCGAACAATTGATTAAAGCGGTATCTTTGCTGAAGAATGACTATCCGGATGTCAAAGTTCACATCATCGGGATGAAGGATTCGGATTTTGAATCGCTTCCAGATAATGTCTGTTGTTACGGATATTTAGACAAAGCAGACGATAACCGGCGGAATTTATATTATACATTGCTTCAAAACGCCCGTTTTATCGTGAATACCACTCCGAAATGGGGTGCGTTTTCTTCCATGATCGAAGCTATGTATTTTTATAATCCCGTGATCACGACTCCTTACGGAGAATTTACGGAAACATTCGGAAAAAACATTGATTTCGGTTATTATTCAGACGGTCAATCGGCGGAGGAATTGGCCGGACAGATCAAATCGGGATTACAGTCGCCCGATTACATTCAAATGTGTATCCGTTCTCATCAATCCGTCGAGCATTTTACGTGGAGTGCGTATGTTGATAAGGTGATCGGGATTTTGGAAGATAAGTTAAGAGTTAAGAATTAAGAGTTGTGGGGATGGATGGTATATTTTTTATTAATAGTGGTGGTGTAGTATGAATCGAAAGGTGTTTTTTATTTTTATATTTGTTTTTGCTCTTTTGTCCGGATCACTTTTTTCACAGGAAATTGAGGTTTTGGCGAAGAATGAATTCATTAATCTGAAAGAACAGCAAGCATTTGAATATTTATTCGCTGAACCGCAAGACAGCGGACGAGTTTTTTTTGTGGCAACCCTAAGAGTCACGGATGACAAAGGTATCGACCGTTTATTCGAAGCTATACGGGAAGAGGCCGGAAAATCGGGCGCAAATTGTTTTCGGGTGGAAGAATATATGCAAGGTACAAAAAAGTCGTCTTTGACATTAAGTACTTATTTTGCTTTGCAAGATTATCTGAATGAAAATAACAAATTGAAGGAGAAAAATGTGATTTATATTTTCGGCAACGATAAAGACGGCGACGGAAAAACATTCTTTAAATTCAACGGAAAAAAGACAGCAGTGAAAAACAGAACGTATATTCGATATGAAAACGACATCGGAGCAAAAGCGGAAATCAGCAAAGGCGGATTTACCGGAACGAGCGTCACCATTACGGGAAGCCCTGAAAAGTCGGCAAGCTATTTGACCTTGTCGGGATGGGGATTCGCTCCTTTCGGCGGATATATGGGAACCGCCGTCAACAACGGAGCGTTTGACGTTGCCGTCGGAGGCATCTCGATCAATACAGGAAAAATTCATTATATCAATCCGAACTTGGCAAACCTTTTATTGCAAGTCTGGAAAGAAAATGACACGGATAAATAATGAAATTTTTAAGAAATTTATTGGACAAACTAAAACCGGATTTTGAACCCGGCGGAAGATTCGGGGCCTTTCAATCGGTTTTTGAAGGGTTGGAAACCTTTCTGTTCGTTCCAAATAAAACATCCGGAAGCGGCGTACACATTCACGACAGCATCGACACCAAGCGAACCATGTTTATGGTGGTCATTGCCTTGTTTCCCGCACTTTTGTTCGGAATGTATAATGTCGGTTATCAACATTATCTGGCAATCGGGCAGCTGAGTGTCGGATACCGGGAGATATTCTTGTTCGGATTTTTATCTGTGTTGCCTCAATTGATCGTTTCATACGGAGTCGGGTTGAGTATTGAATTTATGGCGGCTCAATGGCGCAAGCATGAAATTCAGGAAGGATTTCTGGTGTCGGGCATGTTGATTCCCATGATTGTGCCGGTGGATACTCCGTTGTGGATGATTGCCGTGGCAACCGCTTTTGCCGTTATTTTTGCCAAAGAAGTGTTTGGCGGAACCGGCATGAATATTTTCAATGTCGCCTTGGTAACGCGGGCATTTTTATTTTTTTCTTATCCTTCGAAAATGTCGGGAGACCGGGTATTCATTCGATTGAGCGAAACATTTGGATTGGGAGCCGGAACACCCGTGGACGGATTTTCCGGAGCGACACCTTTGGGACAGGCGGCCACGGCAACTGCTCACACCGTTCAATTGACGGATATTCTGGGAAATCCGTTGTCGGCTTGGGATTTGTTTTGGGGGTTTATTCCCGGTTCGATCGGAGAAACTTCCAAATTCGCCATATTATTGGGTGCCGTATTTTTGATCATTACCGGAATTGCCGATTGGAGAATCATGATTTCCGTTTTTGTGGGCGGATTTTGTATGGGTACAATTTTAAATGCCGTCGGAACCACAGCTGCCATGAATATTTCCGCTTATGAACATTTATTGTTGGGCGGATTTGCTTTCGGCGCCGTGTTTATGGCCACGGATCCGGTGACTTCGGCAAGAACCGTTAGCGGAAAATACATATACGGCTTTTTAATCGGATTGTTCGGAATACTCATCCGCGTGATAAATCCCGGTTATCCCGAAGGAATGATGTTGGCCATTTTATTGATGAACATGTTTGCCCCGGTAATTGATTATTTTGTGGTTCAGGCCAATATCAAGCGACGATTGAAAAGAATGCGGGTGAAAAAAGAAAATACAACCGGTTTGAAAAGCGATTAAAAAAACGACAATGAACAAAGAAGGAAATACGTATACCATTATATATGCGGCTGTAATGGTGATTGTTGTCGCCGTGCTGCTGGCTTTTACGGCCGAAGGATTGCGCGGAAGGCAGGAAAAAAATGCGGAAATCGACAAGAAAGAACAAATTCTTCGGGCGCTCCGTATCGCAGCCACGGCAAAGGATGCCGAGGAAATCTATCAAAAAACGATCACCGATTCATATGTGCTTTCGTATGACGGAAATAAAAAAAACGGAGAAGATGCCTTTACCGTAGATCAAAACATCGAAAAAGAAATCAAAAAACCGGTGGCGGAAAGAAAACTTCCCGTTTATGAAGCCATGGCGGAAGGAGCGAAAAAATATGTGATTCCGCTTCGCGGAACGGGTTTATGGGGGCCTGTCTGGGGGTATATCGCCTTGAATGACGATAAAATCACCGTTTTCGGCGCAACATTCGGACACAAAGGCGAAACACCCGGATTGGGCGCCGAAATTGATACGGAACATTTTCAAAAGGAGTTTTACGACAAACAGATCGCCCGCAACGGTAAATTCACGTCTATCGCCGTTGTAAAAGCCGGACAATCGAAAAATGACATGGATTATGTCGACGGCATTTCGGGAGGAACCATTACCAGCCAAGGGGTAAATGAAATGTTGAAAAATTGTTTGAGTGCTTACGAAAACTTTTTGCTGAAAAAATAGAATTGTATGATGCTGGATAAACTTTTGATACGAAATTACAAGATATTGAAAAATATATCGATGATCTCTTTGGAGCGGGTGAATTTAATCACGGGCAAAAACAATGTCGGAAAGACCTCTTTGCTGGAAGTGATTGGTATATATGCTTCTCAAATGAACTTGATCTATTTATTCGACGTATTGAAAAGTCGGAAAGATATTTATCTCAAAAAAGGAAGTTCCGACATCGATTATAAAAAATCGTTTCTTTCCTTTTTCTCAAACAGAACGACGGAGAATTTGTCCGATAAAAAACGGGTGTTGATTAAAACCTTGAAAAAAGGATCGATCGAAGCGCACCTTTTATTTCTCAAATTAGTTGCTTTTACAGAAGACGAATCGGGCGTGAAATCGGAACTTCTTTCGGATGAAAAGCCGGTTGTTCAGCATAAAACCGGTATAAAAATCGGGAACGACGATCAAGCCGTTATTTATTCGAAAAAAGAGATTGAGCATATTTTAACGACTCAAAAATTACATTTTGACGTAAATTGCAGATCCATTGCCGCTCAAAATACAATCGGCGGAATAAGTAAAGCCGCGTGGGATTATATTGTCGAATCGGATAAAAAAAACGTTTTGTCGGAAACGTTAAAGATGTTGGACGAAAATATTGCCGAAGTCACTTTTCAACCGGATAACAGCCTTCCGGAAAAAGGAAACATCGTTTTGAAGTTGCAGAATCAACAAAGCCTTGTTTCCCCTGAAAGTATGGGAATCGGTATCGTGCGTGTTTTGAATGTCTTCAACGGATTATTCGAAGCAAAAAACGGATTTTTGCTGATTGATGAATTTGAAACCGGTTTTCATTATGCCGTTCTTGAAAAATTGTGGGAAATCGTTTTTAAATTATCGAAAGAATTGAATGTTCAGGTTTTCGCCACCACCCAAAGCTATGATTGCATTCAGGCATTCGGAAAAATCATTAACGGAGAAGACTACCTTAAACAAGGCAAAATGATTCGATTGGAAAGGCATAATGATGATATTCAGGAAACAGACATCAATGCCGATGAATTAAGCATCGCCATCGAAAACAACATCGACCTGAGATAAAACTCCCTTACAGGAGATGCAATTATAAAATTGTAATTGTAATTTGTAAATTGTCAAATCGTAAATAACTATGGGTTTATTATCAACCGGAAATAAAAAAGTGTTGATCAATCCGTTCAGCAAATCCAATCCGGTCATTGTGCTGGTATTGGGAATCTGTTCGGCGTTGGCGGTTACGGCAAAATTGGAGCCGGCGTTGGTCATGTCGGCATCCGTTGTCGTAGTCGTGGCTTTTTCCAATGTGATCATATCGTTATTGCGCAATACCATTCCGGGACGCATCCGGATCATCGTGCAATTAGTGGTGGCCGCAACATTGGTCACCATTGTCAACGAAATTTTGAAAGCGTATGCCTACGATGTCAGCAAGCAATTGTCTGTGTTTGTCGGATTGATTATCACCAACTGTATTTTGATGGGACGTTTGGAAGCTTTCGCATTGGGAAATAAACCATGGCCCGCTTTTTTGGACGGAGTCGGCAACGGATTGGGGTACGGAATGATTTTGGTTATCGTTGCTTTTTTCAGAGAATTGTTGGGTTCGGGAACGTTATTGGGCTACCGGGTGATTCCTCAAGCGCTTTACGATGCAGGGTATATGAACAACGGATTGATGATTCTTCCTCCGATGGCGTTGATTGTTGTTGCCTGCATCATTTGGGTGCATCGTGCAAGAAATAAGGATTTGCAGGAAAATTGATTATCGGATTTTTACCTTGATGTGACGAATGGAAAATATATTGAACATATTTATCAAGTCGATTTTTATCGACAATATGGTTTTTGCTTATTTTTTGGGAATGTGTTCCTATCTGGCCGTCTCTAAAAATGTAAAAACCGCGGGAGGATTGGGAATTGCGGTTGTCTTTGTATTGGTTGTGACATTGCCCGTCAATTATTTGTTGGAAACATACGTTCTTAAAGCCGGAGCATTGGCTTGGTTGGGAAAATCCTTTGCCGATTTGGATTTAAGTTTTTTAAGTTTCATCATTTTTATCGCTGTCATAGCTTCCATTGTGCAATTGGTGGAAATGGTCATCGAAAAATTTTCGCCGGCATTGTATCAGTCATTGGGAATATTTTTGCCGTTGATTGCCGTAAACTGTGCCATTTTGGGAGGATCACTGTTTATGCAGGAAAAAAACTTTGCCGGTATCGGAGAAGCCGTGTCTTACTCATTGGGATCGGGAATCGGATGGCTGCTGGCGATTGTTGCGATTGCCGCCATTCGTGAAAAGTTGCAGTATTCCGATGTGCCCAAACCGTTGAGAGGTTTGGGGATAACGTTTATCATTACCGGATTAATGGGAATCGCATTCATGAGTTTTTTAGGAATAAAATTATAATAGAAACGTAAAAATTGTAACAGAAAATGGAGAGAAATGTCCGGATTGACCGGTTAAGAGTTGTTTTAAGTTTTTTGATCATTGCCATACATGCAAACTTGTGTTATGAATTCGGAGATGCCGGAAACGAGGTCGGAGGTTTCACCCGCATAGCCGTTCCATTATTTTTGGTGATCAGCGGATATTATTTTTACAACGTCTATGAGAATAAAAAAGGCATCATCAAATACTTGAAGCATATTGTATCGTTGTATGTGATTTGGATGATTCTTTATCTGCCTTTCTATTTTAACGTATCGACGCCTTTTGAAATCAAACGCTTTTTTTTGACATTATTGATCGGTTATAACCACTTATGGTATTTACCTGCTTTGATAGGCGGTGTTTTGGTTTTTCTTTTTTTGAATAAATTCCGTTTTTTGGGAAAATACACCTTCATTGTTTGTGCGTTTGTTTTATACCTCATCGGGTTGGGATTAGAAATTGCCAAAGTATGGGATGTAGTTCCTTCGGGTGTCAAATTGGTTTTATCGTGGAATTTTCCATACAGAAACTTTTTATTTTTCGGGTATCCCTTTTTTGTGCTTGGTTTTTTGGTACGACAATATGAAGGTAAAATTACACAACTCTACAATCAAACGATTTGGGTCATTTTGACGGTTCTTTTTTTATGTCTTTTACCGGCTGAAGTGTATTTGTATAATACCATAGGGTTATCCATCTCAGGTACCGATATGTTTTTATCGTTATTCTTTTTGTGTCCTTTGATTTTCATTTGGAATGTGAAGCATAAAAAAACAGGGAAGAGTAAGAATCTTGCAGATTTGTCTTCCGGTATATATTTCATCCATCCGATGTTTATACTTCTGATCGATTGTTTCCATATGATATCCTCGAGGCCGTTGTATATTTTTTTGATGGCTGCGGTTCTTTCGATTATCGGGACTAAAATATTGATGATCGTCAATAAAAAATGGGTGAGAATTTTATAATAAAATATTGAAAAACATGTTGTTATTGGATTCAAAAGAAATATTGACCGCCGGAGCCGGCATAACTGTTTTTTTAATGGTGACCATGGTGTTGGTCATGGTGTTGCTGTATGCCAAGCAAAAGCTGCTTCCTCAGGGAAATGTAAAAATTGTCATTAATGAAGAAAAGGAATTGACCACTTCTCCGGGAGGAAATATATTAACGACATTGGGGAATAATCAAATCTTTTTGCCTTCGGCCTGCGGCGGCGGCGGAACCTGCGGAATGTGCAAATGTCGGGTGCTTGACGGCGGCGGAAGTATTTTACCGACCGAGACCGGATTTTTTACCCGAAAAGAAATTCAAAACCATTGGCGACTCGGATGTCAGGTAAAAATAAAAAATGATTTGAAACTGGAAATCCCGCGGGAAATTCTCGGAATCAAAAAATGGGTATGCGAAGTCGTATCCAATCATAATGTGGCCTCTTTTATCAAAGAATTTGTGGTGAAACTGCCCGAAGGAGAAACGCTCGATTTTATATCTGGAAGTTACATTCAGATTGATGTACCCGAATACTCGATGAAATTCAGCGATATCGAAGTTGACGATCGGTTTAAATCGGAATGGGACAAATTCAACCTGTGGAAATTGACCTGCTCCAATGAAGAAGAGACGTTTCGTGCTTATTCGATGGCTAATCATCCGGCAGAAGGAAATATCATCATGTTGAACATCCGCATTGCGACTCCGCCGTTTGACAAATCGACCGGAGATTGGGCGAAGGTCAAACCGGGAATATGTTCTTCTTATCTTTTTGGCTGCAAACCCGGAGATAAAGTTACTGTTTCGGGTCCTTACGGAGATTTTCATCCGATATTGGATTCCGCGTCCGAAATGCTGTACATCGGCGGCGGTGCGGGAATGGCTCCGCTTCGTTCCCACATCATGCATTTATTGACCACATTAAATATACGTGACCGGAAAATCAGTTATTGGTATGGAGCCCGATCCGAAAACGAAATTTTTTACGAAAACGATTTTCGCGAGCTGGAAAAAGAATATTCCAATTTCACTTTTCAAATCGCTTTGTCCGAGCCTCGTCCCGAAGACCATTGGAACGGTTATGTCGGGTTCATCCATCAAGTGTTGTACGACAATTATTTGAAAAACCATGAAGCGCCCGAAGACATTGAATATTACATGTGCGGTCCGGGGCCGATGGCCAAAGCCGTGGAAGAAATGCTCGACAGCATAGGCGTTCCGGAAGATATGTTGATGTTTGATGACTTCGGATAAAAAGGTGTATAATTTTTTAAAGCCGGCAACACACCTACGGATTGCCCGATAGCCGGTAGGCCGAAGGAGGTACGTTTTGAAAAATGACCGGTTAGAAATATAACAAACTAAATAAATATCAAATCAATAAAAATACGACCGAATTTTAATCGGTCAATAATACAAAAATATGAAGAAACAATTGGCGGTTTTGGTGTTGATCTCTTTTTGGGGAGGATGTGCGGGATATTCGCAAAAAATGTCGGATATATTTGTCCGGATGCCCGATTCATTGGTGCAAACGTTGGATAAAGATTTACGGACGACATTGATCGATTTTTGGGCGGATGAGAATAAAAATGCGATTGTCCGGAATAATTTGGGAGGACAATCGGAATTGAAAGAATTAAGCGACGATTATTTGTTTTTGCAGACTTCGACGGGAAATTCAATCGAAATTAAAATGCTTCCGATCAATGAATATTATAATATATTGTGTTTGGTCAATACCGGTTGTGCTCCGGCATGTGACAGTGACATTTCCTTTTATACAGTTGATTGGAAATCATTGAAAAACAGCTATTTTCCTCCTATAACCGAATCGGCATTTTTCAAAAGCAATCCGACGGATTCATGCTCCGATAAGATCGAATCATTGGATATGCATCCGATTAAGCTGGCATTGAATAAAGATAACCTGAAACTTACGGCAACGTATTCGATCGGTCAATATTTGAACAAAGAAGAGTTTGAAAAATTAAAATCCTGTTTGCTGGAAAGTATTTCTTTCGATTGGATCGACGGGAAGTATCAGTCGGAATAATCTTATCATTTCTATTTAAGGTGATGTCGGACGCTGTACATAATGCACCATGCGTGTAACCATTTTACGGGGCAGGAAACGAACGAATGATATCATCAAGCGGTTGACGGTTCCATGTATCGCCACCGTTTTTTTCTTTTCCATGCTTTTGAATCCGAATTCGGCTACTTCCCGCGATGACGGCAATTTTCCGAAACTTTTGAACAGCATGGACGAATTTAATCCGGCATTGTTCACAAAATTACTATCAGTCGGCCCGGGACATAATGCAGTGACACCGACCCCCGTACCTTTTGCTTCTTCAGCTAATGCTTGCGAAAAAGACAAAACGTATGCTTTGGAGGCATAATAGACACTCATTAACGGCCCGGGCATAAATCCAGCCACCGAAGCAAGATTTAAGATAAATCCGTAACCTTGCTCCGCCATTTGACGGAAAATAACCTTGGTCAGTCGGGTTAAAGCGACGATATTCACCTGCAGCATATCGGTTTCTTTCCGGATATCGGTATCTTCAAATTTTCCGAAAAGCCCGAATCCTGCATTATTGATTAAAACATCGGGACGAAAGCCGGCGGTGTTCAAGGTTTCTGTAATGTACTCAACGGCATTTGCTTCAGACAAATCGCAGGTGATGATTTTGACATTTATGGAATATTCCCTCTCCCATTCTGTTTTCAGCTGTTCAAGTTTTGATGTATTTCTTCCGATCAATGCCAGATTGATATGTTTTTGAGCCGCGATACAAGCTGATTCATATCCTATGCCGCTTGTTGCTCCGGTAATCAGTGCATATTTCATTTAAAGAGATTACCTAATGCTCCTAATATTCCGCCGCCGTTATTACCTTGTGAATTACCGCTTCCTTTTCCTTTTCCGAGAAAATTCATCACATCACTCAAATCGAACTTACCGTCGCTGCCGCCGGCAAATTTATCGAGCAATCCCTGAACATCGATTCCGTCCGTTTTGCCTCCCGTAATGGAAGAAAGAATAGAATTAATGCCAAACGCCTGATTATTGGGATCCTTGGTGTTTTTGGTCAAGGCGCTCAAAACCGTGGGAACCAATTGTGACGCAACACCTTGAGCAATGGAATTACTGATGCCGAATTTATTCATCAAGGATGACACTACATTACTTTGAATATTTTGAGTAAGGGTATTGCTTCCGTCCCCTCCTTTACCGGTAAACATCGCCAAAATTTGTTCCAACTGTCCGCCGCTCGCCATTCCCTGCAAACTCGTCATAATACTTGATGCCGTTTCATTGATGACCGCGCTGTTCCTTTCATCAGGAATTGCCTTGTTGTTTACGACAGCATCACCGGCATACTGTTCAACTAATTTAACCAGATTTTCAATCATAAGACTTTTAAAATTAAGAATTAAAACTTTTGATTTTTAAGAACATGACAGGATTTAATATCTACTATTTTAAATGCAAAGATGCGAAGACACAAAGCCGTAAAGAATTTAAACTTCGTGTCTTTCTGTTTTTGTGACTTGGCGTTTAAAATATAAACTATTTTTTTCGACATACTTATTAAGATAAGCTGTGGATAACAAGCCCGGAGCGAAGTTTCGGTTCAAACCAGGTTGTTTTCGGCGGCATGATATTTCCGGTGTCGGCAATATCAATCAATTGTTGCATCGATACAGGATAAAGCGCAAAAGCCGCTTTCATATTTCCGCTGTCGACCCTTCGTTTCAGTTCTTCCAATCCGCGAATACCGCCAACGAAATCTACCCGTTTATCTGTTCGTAAATCTTTGATACCCAAAATTTTATCCAATATTAAATTAGAAGAAATCGTAACATCCAACACACCGATCGGATCGTTATCATTATAAGTACCGGGTTTGGCCGTCAACGAATACCATTTGCCGGATAAATACAAGGAGAATTGATGTAATTTTTCGGGTTTATAAATTTCGAACCCTTTTTCTTCCACTTCAAAATTTTCGTCCAAAGCCTTCAAAAACTCTTCGTCACTCAATCCGTTCAAATCTTCGACCACCCGGTTATAATCGATGATCTGCAATTGATTGTCGGGAAAACAGACCGCCAAAAAATAATTATACTCCTCATTTCCGGTGTGATTCGGATTTTGTTTTGCTTTTTCCGCTCCTACCAACGCCGCTGCCGCTGTACGGTGATGTCCGTCGGCAATATACAGATAAGGTATGCCGGCAAAAATACCGGTAATACGGTTTATGACCGCCTTATCATCAATCGGCCAAAAATGGTGACCGAATCCGTCGGGAGCGACAAAATCATATTCCGGCGTTTTTTGAATGACACCGGCAACAATTTCATCCAATTCTTGATGGGCTGGATAAGCAAAGAAAACCGGTTCGATGTTTGCATTATTGACTCTGACATGCATCATCCGGTCTTCTTCTTTATCTTTACGGGTCAATTCGTGTTTTTTGATTACACCCGACAAATAATCGCCGACATTTGCACAAACAACCAATCCGTACTGAGTACGTCCCTTCATGGTTTGCGCATATACATAATACATTTCTTCGGGATCCTGCTTCAACCACCCTTTTTGCCGGAACAGATGAAAATTTTCCACCGCCTTGTCATACACTTTCGGATCGTGTTCATCTGTACCTGCGGGAAAATCGATTTCCGGTTTGATGATATGATAAAGCGATTTTTCATTTCCTTTCGCTTCTTCGCGGGCCTCTTCCGAATTTAATACATCATACGGACGGGAAGCAACTTGTTCCACCAATTCCTTCGGCGGACGAATACCTTTAAACGGTTTTATTTTTGCCATATTTTTCAGTAGACAAATAAGCAGTAGACGAAGTGAACGAGTAGATAAGTTGTAAAGTTTCGGATGAAGAATGAACTTGTCTACTCGTTTACTTGTTTACTCTAAATTTTTGATTTCCGGTTTTAAAGAAATCGACGATTTGATTGGCGGCGGCAATGCCGGCATTATTGTTTGCCTCGGCCGTTTGTGCACCCATCTTTTTCGGAGTGGAAAAATATCTGCCGGGAAATTTTTCCTGCATTTCGGCATGATTGCCGGGCATAATATCCGTCAAATATTTAAAGTCGGCGCGTTCTTGCATCAGTTCCGCTATTTCCGGTTCATGAATGATTTCTTTGCGGGCTGTGTTGATCAACACGGCCTTTTTGGGCATTTTGCTCAATAAAGCTTTGTTGATGGATTGCTTTGTTTCGGAAGTGGCCGGAATGTGAAGAGAAATAAATGGACAGCTGGAATATAATTCTTCCACCGATTTTACAGCTTTCACGCCGTCTTTCTCGATTACATCGTCCGGAAGGAACGGATCGTAAGCATACACTTCCATCCCGAACCCGGCGGCAATACGTGCCACATTGCGTCCTACATTTCCGTAAGCGTGAAGACCTAATTTTTTGCCGAGCAATTCAGAACCGGATGAACCGTCGAAGAAATTCCGAACAGCATACACCATCATGCACAAAACCAATTCGGCCACGGCATTGGCGTTTTGTCCGGGTGTATTCATCACACAGACATTTTTTGCAGTCGCCGCATCCAAATCGACATTATCGTAACCGGCGCCGGCGCGAACAACGATTTTCAAATGATTTGCAGCCGACAGTACTTCGGCATCAATGATATCACTGCGAATAATAACAGCGTCCACTGTTTTTACAGCATCAATCAATTGCGATTTTTCGGTGTATTTTTCAAGCAAAACCAACTCATGCCCGGCTTTTTCCACCACGGCTCTGATCCCTTTCACGGCATCCGGCGCAAAAGGCTTGTCTGTTGCAATTAAAACTTTCATCATTACGGATTTAATGTTGTTTTTCAAATTCTTTCATGACTTCCACCAAAGCCAGAACACTTTCGAGCGGTAATGCATTGTAAATTGAAGCACGGAATCCGCCCACGGAACGGTGTCCCTTGATACCGACCATCCCTTTGGATGCGGCGAATTTGGCAAATTCGTCTTCCAAATCTTTGTATTCATCGTTCATGACAAAACAAACATTCATCACCGAACGATCTTCTACGGCTGCAGTGCCTTTGAATAATTTATTCCGGTCAATTTCACCGTACAGAACAGCGGCTTTTTCTTCATTTCTTTTTTGCATCGCTTTGACTCCGCCCAACTCTTTATACCATTTCAATGTTTGTAATGCCGCATAAACCGGCACACATGGAGGAGTATTGAACATACTTTCTTTTTTGATGTGCGTGCGGTAATCCAAAATTGTCGGAATCGGACGGCTCACTTTTCCCAACGCATCTTCGCGCACAATGATAACGGCTACTCCCGCGGGCGCAAGATTCTTTTGGGCGCCGGCATAAATTAATGCGTATTTCGAAACATCGATCGGACGGGAAAAAATATCGGAAGACATATCCGACACCAAAAGTATATCCACATCCGGATCCTTTTTCATCTGAGTGCCGAAAATCGTATTATTGGACGTATAATGAAAATAATCGACATCCGACGGAACGACATAATTTTTGGGAATAAAACTGTAATTGGCATCTTTCGAAGAAGCGACAACATCCACTTGACCGAATAATTTAGCTTCTTTAATCGCATTGGATGCCCATGTTCCTGTATCTAAATAAGCGGCTTTTGTTTCAAGCAGATTGTATGGAGCCATACAGAATTGTAAACTTGCTCCTCCTCCCAAAAAAATAACATCATACCCTTGCGGAACATCCAGCAACTCTTTTACCAACGCACGGGCTTCGTCCATCACCGCCACGAATTCTTTGCTTCTGTGCGATATTTCCATCAAAGATATCCCGGTTCCGGCAAAATCAAGGATTGCTTCCGCCGTGTTTTTAACCGTGTACTCGCTTAAAATGGAAGGCCCTGCGTAAAAATTATGCTTCTTCATTTTTAAAAATGTTTTGATAAAATTGTATATTTCTTATTTTAAGAGAATTAGACTTAATATGCGGTAAATACGTTTTATGTTGCGAAGATAATGCTTTTTTGCGTGTTTTTTATCTTTTATGAGAAAACATACCGAAAAATATATCATCTTTTGTATTTTTAATATTATACCTGAAATAAAAATGAATGGCTTATGATGCATTTTAAAGAATCCGGAATAATATAGACATTCTCGTTATTTTCGCACAGATTTCACAGATTACACAGATTTTGAAAAACATCCATTAAAAAAATCTGTGTAATCCGTGAAATCTGTGTGAGCCTTTTGTCCTGACGGGACGCAATATGGATAGAATTATTAAAAAGATTTGATATTGGACTTGATGCGAGATATATTTTAAAGAATCCGGAATAATATAGACATTCTCGTTATTTTCGCACAGATTTCACAGATTACACGGATTTTGAAAAACGTCCATTATATAAATGACAGTTAAAAAATACAATTTACAAAGTCCTTATTTTCTGTATATAAACAGATTAGATGTTTGTTAATTGAAAATTTTAATTGGACTTTATATAAAAAATCCGTGAAATCCGTGAAATCTGTGCGAGCCTCTTGTCCTGACGGGACAGAATTATTAAAAAGATTTGATAAATGTTACTGATTTACGGTATGCTGAAATCTTTATCGGCAAATAATTCCGCCAAGCCCGAAATTTGTTTGAATCGGAGTAATTCATCTTTATCCATGCCGATATTTTTTATGACCCACTCATCGCTCATTCCCGCCTTTTTGAGTTCGGCTACAATGTTAGTCATCAGTTCGATGCTGTGGGTTCCGCGAGCGCGATTGTGCCTGATGGTTGAGGCCATACGGTTCGACAGGTCTTTATCTATCAACGTTACGGGCAATAACCCTTTTTCCCGTTCATAAATACGCACCGATGTTTTCATAACCAAATACCGGTGAAATCCGTCAACAAGTTCATATACATCCTCTTCGGGGAGATAATAACAAACGCAGGGCATCGTATAACCATCCTCCCAAATCGACAGTTCCAGCAGTTTAAGTTCGGGGGGTGCTACAACATTCGGGTTATATGCGTTCGCCCGTATTTTTTCTACCGGTATTGCCCTTATATTATAAACAGGACTTGTGTGCGGTTCTGTACGGTTCATTTATATACATTCCGGTAAAAATCCATGATTCGTTTTCTATTCTCAATTTCTTTTTTTGTCATGGCAAATCCCATATACTTGCATAAATGATCATTTTTAAGAATACAGATACACATTCTTTTGAAAGTCGGGAGGTCTTTAAAGTCCGGAAGATCTATATCATCCTGATATTCCATTTTAACCGGACGCTTAGCCGTTTTATAGTTTGAATGATTTAATACTTCAATCTCAATACCGCAAGCACGCAGCTTTTCAATCGTTTCTTCAGACAGGCACCCTCCTTTATTGCGCCAGAAATTGATGCTTACGGATAATTTTTGCAAATAGTTCAAACGAGTTGATTCCGGCAGAGTAGATAAAAGGAAATGCATATAACTTTCCCACGTGTGCTCCGGCGGGAGCCTGACCTTCTTTCGGGCAACGACGCTTGTATTTCCGTAAATTGCCGTAAAGTTCACTCCATTCACCCGGCATATCATTTTTCCCCACATATCAGGGTCGATCGCGCGATAGAGCAATAAACTTTCCTGCGCTTCCGATATAAACGGACTGGCCACACGTTGCTTATCCAACGGAACGCCTGCTTTGTAATAAAGATCATATAAGCGGTTATAATCCCATACGAAACGAGCATTCGCCACCCAAATATCTGTTGTGAGCCAATCGTAAATTACATACGCATTATAAACATTGTCGGATAGCTTTCGCGTCCATTTTAAATAGCGATACATGTTACATCTTTTGTTGCTGTGCACTGTTTGCCAGCGATGAAGGCTTTCCTGTGTCCGTATGCCTACCAGACAACAGGTTTTTTTCGCTTTTTTCAACCGGTGATACCATTGGGAAAAAAGGATTTGAAAATCATAATCCCACATATCCTCGGTATAAAAAGGAAAATCTTCTTTTGTATAACTGCCGGGAGGAAGCTCGCGTACCCAAAAATTTTTGCATGCCTCGTCCCATGGCCGCCAAAATGTTTGGTACATTGAAGTACAAGTGCTTACTTTGAAAGGCACACAGATGCGATACACTTCAATGATGTCGGGATTCATTTGAAATACACGGTCAACATATTGAACGGTTTCGTTGTATTGCACCTCGTAATCCAAATGAAAAACGCCGATTTTTCTTTCCGGGTTATTATTTCTTATGTATTGTATGCAAAGGTTCAGCATTACACTGCTGTCTTTACCGCCGGAAAAGGATATGTAGACATTGTCAAACTCGTTGAAAATGATCTCTATCCGTTTCATTGCCAATTCATAGACATTTTTCTTCATTCCGGAGTATTTTCATTTTTACATATTTTTTCCAGTAAAGAGTAATCGAGAAACCATTTTGCTCAAAATATGGAACATGCTGTATTTGAGTGACCGATTCAATTTCAAAATCCGGCAGAAACTCTCGGATGATCTCTTTTAAAAGTAAGGAAAAAATTTTTGTATCATCATCCGCCACATAATAATTGTTAATTGTAGCTTTCCCTTCTTTTAATTTTACCGGAATAAAACCAAGTGTATTTTCCTTGTCTGCGGCAATAAACCATTTGTATTCCGGAGAAGTTTTATAAGGATAGTGGAGATTATAATTCAGCACTTCTTCATTCATTACCAAGTGTGCCACCAGATAATAAAGCCGCTGGTCTTCTCCGTCCAATTTAAAAATTTCCATAAGCCGGCAAATTTTTTGAAAATTGACACAAAGATAATGCAAAGCATTTAATTTTTCCGGTTTTTCTTAATACATAAGGCATATCTTGTTAATTTCCGGAATAATTCACCTTTGTCACAAGTTATTTGGAACAATGGAAGAACACAGCAAGCAAAAGCAGTTTGCTCGTTTCTATATCATTACCTGTTTATACTCTTCTTTTTGACAAAAAATATTTTTTAAGAGTTTGAAAAGAAATTTTTTGTATATCTGCAATTTTCATGAATACTAATTTAATACGAATCCAACAATGAAAATAACCGGTCTTTTTTTATCGCTGCTTTGGCCGTGTTTGCCGGGCCGATGTTATATTTGGCATTTCCACCTTGTCTTACAGTGACGGCGTACTGAAAATCACTGACAATACGCCGGCTGTTTCCTCTTGCTCATCATCCGCCGGTTTAGACAAACAACCGGCCGGAAGGCACGCTATACCTGACTTACCGGATGAACCGTGAAGCAGTGTCTGCCTCCGAGGATTTGATAAAAAATACTGCTTATACTGTACCGGAAAAACATTTTTTGTGTAATCGTGAAATTTCTTACTTTTTTGTCATACTTTTTTAATTCTTTTACTACTTTTACGACGTTCCTTTTTGAACCATAAAAAAGGGACGCTTTTATTTACGAAGAGCGTTTTTTAATATATTATTCTTGTTTCGAAAATCGCCAATTTTCAAGCAGCTCAAGAATGGTAGACGACTAAACGCTCACCTTTATTTGTTTTACTTATCCATAAGTATTCAATAAGGCGTGGGCTTGTCTATTGTTATTTGAGTTGCAGGTGTTTGGCGATACCTCGAAACGAATAAAAAATTAAGACAGAGTTCCCACGCCTCTTCTTTTTTATTACGTTGTACCCGGCGGTACCTATTTCCGTAAATCTGCAATTTTTATGAGTACTAATTTAATACTGATTCAACAATGAAAACAACCGGTCTTTCTTTTATCGCTGCTTTGGCAGCCGTGTTTGCAGCGCATGGCACGGGCAAACGATTTTCCGGCAGGGCGTCGGTTGCCCTTCTCGCTTTTGTATGGGCGCCTTTCGCCGTAACCTCTGCCTTTGCGCAGACCTACCATCCCGGCGACATAGCCGTTATCAACGCCATCATCGACAACAACGGACTGCAATGGACAAAAGCCCCTACCGACGGCGGTTCCGTTCCGAGTGACTGGACAGGTGTCACTTGGTCAAATGATGGAACCAAGCGCATTACCGGCTTGGATATTTCAAGTCAATCGCTGACCGGCGCACTTGACGTGTCAGGGCTTACCAATTTGCAAACTCTTAAGTGTGGTGAAAACAGTCTGATTGCAATGAATGTTTCAGGGCTTACCGCTCTGCAAACTCTTTGGTGCTGGGTCAACAGTCTGACTGCGTTAGATGTTTCGAGGCTTTCCGATTTGCGAGATCTTTACTGTAGCAACAACAATCTGACTGCGTTGGACGTGTCGGGGTGTACCGGTTTGCAATATCTTGGTTGCCCCTTCAACAATCTGACTGCGTTGGATGCATCGGGGCTTTCCAATTTGCGAGGTCTTTACTGTAACAACAATAGTCTGACTACATTGAATGTATCGGGGCTTACCGGATTGCAAAGTCTTGAATGCTTCAGTAACAATTTGACTGCGGTGGATTTGTCGGGACTTCCCGATAATTTACATTTCGACGGTAGTAATCAGCGGATTAATCTCATCCTGACAGGCAACGCCGGCATCTACACCGCTGATGTTACGTTCGGCACCGGCGTTACGTTTGGCGATCCTGCCTTGTCTTACAGCGGCGGGGTACTGAGAAGTACATATACGCCAAACACTTCTTCTTTCTCAATACCCACCGGTTTGACAGGTAGATTACTGGAAGGTACGTTGAGCTTGGGCTATCAAGGCGCTCCGGGAATCTACCATCCCGGCGACATTGCCGTTATCAATGCTATCATCGACAACAATGGTCTGCAATTGACGAAAGCCCCTGCCGACGGCAGTTCCCTTCCGAGCGAATGGATAGGTGTTACTGTTTGGTCGAATGATGGAATCGACAAGCGCATTACCGATTTAGATATTTCAAGTCAATCACTGACCGGCACACTTGACGTGTCGGAGCTTATCAATTTGCAAGCTCTTAACTGCTACAACAACGGTCTGACTGCGTTAGATTTGTCGGAACTTACCAATTTGCGAGATCTTTCTTGTAGCAACAATGATCTGACTGCGTTAGATTTGTCGGGGCTTATCGGGTTGCAAAGTCTTGCTTGCGAGGGCAACAGTTTGACAGCGTTGGACGTGTCGGAACTTACCAATTTGCGAGATCTTTCTTGTAGCAACAATGGTCTGACTGCATTAGATTTGTCGGGACTTATCAATTTGCAAGCTCTTAACTGCTACAACAACGGTCTGACTGCGTTAGATTTGTCGGGACTTATCAATTTGTGGTGGCTTGCCTGCGACGGCAACAGTCTGACCACGTTAGATTTGTCGGAGCTTTCCGGTTTAGTAGGGTGGTCGTTCTTCGGCTATAATCAGCAGGTCAATCTCAGTCTGACGGGCAGTGCCGATACTTACACCGCCAACGGTATTCCGTTCGACGCCGGCGTTACGTTTGATGACCCCGCCTTGTCGTATATTGCCGGCGTGCTGACAAGTAACAGCGCCGATGCACTCTCTTCCGCCTTCACCTCGCCCACCGGGTTAACCGGCAAATTACTGCAAGGTACGCTGAATCTGACGTATCTGACGAATCAAGAGGCAGTGGATGCCGCCGCAGATTTGATGGAAAATGTAAGCTATACGGTAGCCGAAGTGATTGCAAACACCGAAGATGCCGTGAAAGCCCGGCTTGTCGACTATATCAACAATCTGATTAGGTATAAGACAGGTCTTACGGTAACGGCGGATGATATTACCGTCACCGGCATGATGCCGGCTTCGGCAGGAACAAACGGCTCGTTTACTTTTTCGGTGGCTCTCGAAAGCGGTGAAAGCAGCGTGATAATCGAAGGAACGGGCATCATCACGGCAGCTTATGCGAGCGGCATCAACACTCCGCAGGCAACCGGATTGGAAGCATACGTCCAAAACGGAACATTGCACGTCAGCGGTCTCGTTGCAGGGGAAATGTGGAATGTATATAACATTTCCGGCATCTGCATTCACCGGGATATTGCCAAAGGCGATAAAACGGAAGTCAGTCTGCCGGTTCGCGGCATATATATCGTGAAATCCGGAAATCGAACCGTCAAAGTGTTGTATTGAATCCGGCCGGCCGGTAAAACTTGACCGGCAAAGAAGTTGTTCCGGTCATATTCGGAAGTTTTGTAAAAGGTTGATATAGTAAGATAAAAATCTTAAATGATTATCGGATGTTATGCCCGGCTCTCCCGGCAGGTGGGGTATAAAAATGTAATATTCGTTTTTTTAAAATTATGTTCTAAAAAATGTTGTTTTTCGTCCCGCCGGGGACAACATATTGGTAGAAAGGAGAATTTCTCCGGTGGCCAAAGTCTCGTCAGGGACGTAATGCGGGAAGGAAAACATTTTGTCCCCGGCGGGACAGAAGGCGAAAGGATGGTGTTTTTCTACCGATATAACATCCCCGGCGGGACAAAAAAGAACGAATATTTGAAATATTTTTCATACCCTCCTATACGGGGATAGGGTAAAAGCAAGCATTTCTAAAACGTCAGCCGGAAAATATAAGGTTAGCGAAAGAGGTGTTGAGGTTTTATCTTGGGATTTCGAAAAATAATACCGGCTATAACAACTAACGGTTTTGCCACAGGCGGGGCCGACTTTCAACAGAAAAATTTTCCGCCACCCGCCTGCGGCAATTTTATAATCGGTGCATATGATGATTACGCACCGATTACAAAACCATACGAATCAGTGGGATATAAAGCATGAAATCAGTCCTTAATATCAAAAAAATCTTTTCCTTATCCGAACCGTTATATCATGATGGGTATCCGCCATAATCTCACACATATTCCTGCCAACTTTTAATCTGAATGTCTTTAATCTTCACAGAACAAAAAGCTTCGATAAATGCACTTGCCAATCGGGCGTTCGTGATGAGCGGAATATTGTGATCGATGGCTCCGCGGCGGATTTTGTATCCGTTGGTCAATTCCCGACGGGTATGATTTTTCGGAATGTTCACGATTAAATCGAATTGATGACCGGCAATCATATTCATGATATTGAGATCCGTCTCTTCGTCGGGCCAGCCCACTACTTTGGCATTCACGCCGTTTTCGTTCAAAAACTTTTTGGTTCCCGCCGTCGCATAAATTTCGTAATTGTTTTCCTGCAACAATTTACAGGCATCGAGCAAATCGACTTTTGATTTGGTATCGCCCGAAGAAACCATGATGCTTTTTTTCGGAATGTTATATCCCACGGCAATCATCGACGTCAACAAAGCTTCGCTGAAATCGTCGCCGAGGCATCCCACTTCGCCGGTCGACGACATGTCCACGCCAAGCACCGGATCGGCATTATGCAAACGGCCGAACGAAAACTGCGACGCTTTTACGCCGATCCGGTCGATGTCGAATGCCGATTTGTCAGGCTGTTCATACGGAGCATCCAACATAATGCGGGTTGCCGTTTCGATGAAATTACGTTTAAGTACTTTCGATACGAAGGGGAAGCTGCGTGAAGCGCGAAGGTTGCATTCGATAACTTTCACTTCGTTGTTTTTGGCTAAAAACTGAATGTTAAACGGTCCGCTGATGTTTAATTCATCGGCGATTTGACGACCGATTTTTTTGATTCTGCGTGCTGTTTCGAAATAGATTTTTTGAGCCGGAAAAACCAACGTGGCATCACCTGAGTGAACGCCGGCAAATTCAACATGTTCGGAAATGGCATATTCCACTACGTCGCCATTTTTGGCAACCGCATCTAATTCGATTTCTTTGGCGTTTTGCAGGAATTGGGAAACCACCACCGGAAATTCTTTGGACACTTTTGCGGCCAGCTTAAGAAACGTTTCCAACTCTTCGGCATTGTAACACACATTCATCGCGGCGCCCGAAAGGACGTATGAAGGACGAACCAGTACCGGATAACCGACTTTTTCGACAAATTCGTTGATTTCTTTCATACTCGAAAGTTCTTTCCACGCCGGTTGGTCAATTCCCGACTGATCGAGCATGCTCGAAAATTTATGACGGTTTTCTGCCCGGTCGATCGATACCGGAGAAGTACCCAAAACAGGTACATCCTGACGATGCAGGCGCATGGCCAGATTATTCGGAATTTGTCCTCCCATCGAAACGATCACGCCTTTCGGCATTTCCAGATCCAATACATCCAATACCCGTTCAAGCGACAATTCATCGAAATACAGGCGATCGCACATGTCGTAATCGGTGGACACCGTTTCAGGATTGTAATTGATCATGATCGATTTATAACCCAGTTTACGTGCAGTTTGCGTGGCATTGACCGAACACCAGTCAAATTCCACCGAACTTCCGATGCGATACGCACCCGAACCCAATACCACCACCGATTTGTCGTTTTTGAAAAACGGAATGTCATGTTCCGAACCGTCGTATGTCATGTACAGATAATTCGTCAAATCCGGATTGTCGGAAGCCACCGTGGTGATACGTTTTACGGAAGGTAAAATAGATCCTTTTTTCCGGATCGAACGAACACGAAGTGATTCTTTTTCACCGTTTCCGGACGGATTTTCAACAAACCGCGAGATCTGGAAATCGGAGAATCCCAAGCGTTTTGCTTCTCTCAACACATCCGGTGGAAGTTCTTCGATGATATTGTATTTCGATAGAACAAGCGAATAATCGTAAATATTTTTCAATTTGCTCAAAAACCAAGCATCTATTTTCGTCAAATCCTGTATTTTCTCAAGCGAATATCCTCTTTCAAACGCTTTGGCAACGGCAAAAATACGCAAGTCGGTCGGATTGGCCAATTCTTCGTCCAAATTGTCAAATTCGATTTCATGATTTCCGACAAATCCGTGCATCCCCTGCCCGATCATCCGGAGACCTTTTTGAATGATTTCTTCGAATGATTTTCCGATAGACATGATTTCACCGACCGATTTCATGCCGGTACCGATTTGACGGGATACCCCGACAAATTTATTCAAATCCCAGCGGGGAATTTTTACGATCATGTAATCGACCGAAGGAGCTACATACGCGGAATTGCGCGTATTCATTTCTCCGATTTGATCTAAAGAATAGCCCAACGCCAATTTAGCCGCAACAAACGCCAGCGGATAACCGCTTGCTTTGGATGCCAGCGCCGAAGAGCGGCTGAGACGGGCATTGATTTCGATTACGCGATAATCGTTGGTTTGAGCATTGAACGCATACTGAATGTTACATTCACCCACAATACCGATGTGACGGACAATTTTCTTCGCCAAATCTTCCAATATCGTGATTTGATCTTTCGACAACGAGCAAATCGGGGCGACAACAATACTTTCGCCGGTATGCACGCCGAGCGGATCGACATTCTCCATCGGAACCACCGTAAAACAATGGTCGTTTTTGTCGCGGATGACTTCAAATTCGATTTCTTTCCAGCCTTTCAACGATTCTTCCACCAAAATTTGCTTGGAATAGGCAAACGAACTTTCGCACAACGTTTTAAATTCATCCAAATTTTTGGTGATGCCGCTTCCCAGCCCGCCCAACGCATACGCCGAACGCACCATGATCGGAAATCCGATGCGCTTGGCAGCTTCAACCGCATCTTCCATGGTTTCTACGGCTTGACTGACCGGCGTTTTTACATTGATTTCGTTCAATTTTTTCACGAACAATTCGCGGTCTTCTGTAGCCATGACAGCCTCGACGGAAGTTCCCAGCACTTCCACGCCGTATTTTTTCAATGTGCCGTTCAAATACATTTCCGTACCGCAATTCAACGCCGTTTGTCCGCCGAAAGCCAACAAAATACCGTCGGGCTTTTCTTTTTTAATGATTTCTTCAACAAAATAAGGGGTAACCGGCAAAAAATAAACTTGATCCGCAATGCCTTCCGACGTTTGTATCGTGGCAATATTGGGATTGATTAACACCGTTGAAATGCCTTCTTCTTTCAATGCTTTCAACGCTTGGGAGCCTGAATAATCAAACTCACCCGCTTGTCCGATTTTTAACGCACCCGAACCAAGTACGATCACCTTCCTGATGTTGTTGTTTACTGCCATAATGCTATTACTTACTGATATTTATGATTTACGATTTATAATATTGCCGGGACACCGTTTTACAAAAAAAATGCGTCGGTCAAAACCAACGCATTTTAATAAAAATAATAACCGGTGAGGTCTGTAAAATTCGACTTCGTATGTATATTTCCGGTGTACATTCTTTCGACTGTGAAGTAATGTTTAAAATTTGCGCAAAGTAAGCGCTTTTTTCCGGAAACTCAAAATAAAAAAGAAATACTTTCCGTAAATTGTAAATACAAATTGTCCGTTTGTAAATTATATATTACCTTTGCACCCCTCATTATATGAAAAAACTATGGATTTAACAACATTGACGGCAATTTCTCCGATCGACGGACGATACAGGAATAAGACCGCTGAATTAGCGGATTATTTTTCGGAATTTGCCTTGATCAGGTATCGGATAAGAGTCGAAACAGAATATTTTATTACGTTGTGTGAATTGCCCTTGGTTCAATTGAGGGATATTAATCCGGCATTGTTCGGCAAACTGAAAGATTTGTACTTGAAATTCACTCCGGAAGACGCTCAACACATCAAGGACATTGAAAATACCACCAATCATGATGTGAAAGCGGTCGAATATTTCATCAAGGAAAAATTCGATCAATTGGGGTTAAGCGATTATAAAGAATTTATTCATTTCGGATTGACTTCGCAAGATATCAATAATACAGCCATTCCCCTTTCATTAAAAGAAGCGTTGCAAAATACCTATTTTCCGATGCTTCAGAATGTAATCGTTCAATTGAATCATTACGCGAACGAATGGAAAAACATTCCCATGTTGGCGAGGACTCACGGACAACCCGCTTCTCCCACCCGCTTGGGAAAGGAAATCGGTGTATTTGTAAACCGCTTGGAACAACAATTGCAAATCGTAAAATCGACGCCGATTTCAGCCAAATTCGGAGGCGCCACGGGAAATTTCAATGCCCATAAGCTTGCTTATCCCGATATCAATTGGAACAGATTCGGCAATCAGTTTGTGATGGATAAATTCGGACTGGAACGGGAACAGCTGACGACCCAAGTTTCCAATTACGATAATTTATCCGCATTGCTCGACGGCATGAAACGGATTAATACCATTTTGATTGACATGAACCGTGATTTTTGGATGTATATTTCCATGGAATATTTCAAACAAAAGATTAAACCGGGTGAAGTCGGTTCTTCGGCAATGCCTCACAAAGTGAATCCGATCGATTTCGAAAATTCCGAAGGAAATTTGGGCTTTGCCAATGCCATATTCGACCATTTATCGGCTAAATTACCGGTTTCACGGTTACAACGCGATTTGACCGATTCAACCGTATTACGGAATATCGGCGTTCCGTTTGCCCACACAATAATTTCCCTGCAAAGTACGTTAAAAGGATTGGATAAATTATTGTTGAACGAAAAAGCGCTGAACAAAGATCTCGAAGCCAATTGGAGTGTCGTGGCGGAAGGCATTCAAACTATTCTCCGCCGGGAAGGATATCCCGAACCGTATGAAGCGTTGAAGGATCTGACACGGACCAATGAAGCGGTTACCGCCGATTCGATTCGGACATTCATTGACGGGTTGAATGTCAGTGAAAAAGTAAAAGATGAATTACGATCAATTACACCACATAATTATACAGGAATATAAATTCCGGTAATTTTTTTAATACATTAATCAAATAAAATGGAGCAAGAAAACAACTACAGGCGTAGAAAGTCCGAAGATGGATATTCAGACGCAAATCGTTCCGAAAATCATTATTCGGGAAACAGAATTAACCGTGAAAACAACACCGGAAGTAACAACTTCAACAACCGTGAAGGCGGCAGACCATTCAACAGAGACAGTCGAAATTACAATCAAGGGAATCGTCCTTACAATCGGGATAATGCCGGTAATTCTTATGAAAGACGACCCTACAACCGAGACAACCGAGATAATCGGGACGGCGGATGGAATAATAATTCCGGCTACCGTAACGATAATCGGAATTACGAAGGCGGAAATTACGAACGAAATTCTTTCGGAGGAGGTCGTTCCTACAACAACAGGAACAACAACGACGGAAATTATAACAGAAACACCGGCAGGGATTATAACAGAGACGGAAATTACGGACAAAGACCGAACCGCCCGAATTATGATCGTGACGGTTCGGGATATCAATCCGGATCAAGATTCGGCGAACGACAAGAGTCTCGTTCATCGTCTTTTTCTCAATCCGGCGGCGAACGCAAGAAACGCCCGCGCATAGGAGAACGTATCGTTCCCGGAGGAAACAACCGAGGAGGGCAATTTTCTCCGTCCGGGAACAATTTTTCGGCAAGAAGACCGGGAGGACAAGGAAATCAAGGGCGGAAGAGAATTGATCCGAATGCAAAATACAGCCAAAAGAAACAGTTGGAATATCGCGAAACGGTTACGGATCCGACGGTTCCTTTGCGTTTGAATAAATATTTGGCGAACGCCGGCGTTTGTTCCCGACGCGAAGCCGACGAATACATTCAGGCAGGTGTGGTAAGCGTAAACGGGGATGTTGTCACGGAATTGGGGAAAAAGGTTTTCCGCAACGACAAAATCATGTTTCACAATCAACTCGTTACACTGGAAAAAAAGGCGTATGTATTGTTGAATAAACCCAAAAACTGTGTGACCACTTCGGATGATCCTCAAGAACGAATGACGGTGATGGATCTGGTGAAAGGCGCTTGCAACGAACGGATTTATCCGATCGGACGTTTGGACAGAAACACGACCGGGGTGTTGTTGCTGACAAATGACGGGGAATTGGCTTCTAAATTGACTCATCCGAAATTCGTGAAAAAGAAAATTTATCATGTGATTTTGGATAAACCGCTTACCAAAGCGGATATGCAGCAAATAGCCGACGGTATCGATTTGGACGACGAAAAAGTACATGCCGATGCCATCAGTTATGCAAAAGAGGAAGATAAAAGGGAAGTGGGCATTGAACTGCATATCGGTAAAAACAGGATTGTACGTCGTATTTTCGATCAGTTGGATTATAAGGTGATAAAGTTGGATCGTGTGTATTTTGCCGGATTGACCAAGAAAAACCTGCCTCGCGGAAAATGGCGTTATTTATCTCAAAGAGAGGTAGATATGCTTAAAATGGGAGCATTTGAATAAATAAAATAGATACGGGTATACGAGTTACAAGGTCGGAAAATCAGGAGGATTAAAAACAGCCGGTCTTGTAACTCGTAACTTGTATCTCGTAACTTTAAAAACAATGGAACAAATTCGTAGAACTAAAATTACGGAAGCGTTGAAATCGAACGCTTTCGAAGCAACAATCAATGTGAAAGGATGGGTGCGAACCCGGAGAGGCAGCAAACAAGTCAATTTTATCGCATTAAATGACGGTTCTACCATAAATAATATTCAAATAGTCGTTGATGTCGAAAAGTTCGGCGAAGAATTTCTGAAACCGATCACCACCGGAGCCTGTATCAGTGTCAACGGGAAATTGGTCGAATCGCAGGGAAAAGAACAGGCCGCCGAAATCCGTGCGGAAGAAATCGAAATTTTCGGAACGGCCGATCCTGCTGTTTATCCGTTGCAAAAGAAAGGACATTCGTTGGAGTTTTTGCGTGAAATCGCGCATTTGCGTCCCCGCACCAATACGTTCGGAGCCGTATTGCGTATTCGTCATCACATGGCATACGCCATTCACAAATACTTCAACGATCACGGCTATTATTATTTGCATACGCCGATTATCACGGCTTCCGATTGTGAAGGCGCCGGCGCGATGTTTCAGGTAACCACTTTGCCGTTGGATAACTGCCCGAAAAATGCCGAAGGGGAAATCGATTATACTCAAGATTTTTTCGGAAAATCGACAAGCCTTACCGTTTCGGGACAATTGGAAGGAGAACTCGGAGCCATGGCTTTGGGCGCGATTTATACTTTCGGGCCGACGTTCAGGGCCGAAAATTCGAACACGCCCCGCCACCTGTCTGAATTTTGGATGATCGAACCGGAAGTCGCATTTTTCGATATTCACGACAACATGGATTTGGCGGAAGATTTCCTGAAATATCTGGTTCGTTATGCGTTGAATCATTGTACGGACGATTTGAAATTCTTGTGCGAGATGTTCGACAAAGAATTAATCGAACGGTTGCAATTCATCGTGAACAATGATTTTGTACGGTTGACGTACACTGAAGGCATCAAAATTCTGGAAGAATCGGGACAAAAATTCGAGTTTCCTGTTTTTTGGGGTGCGGATCTTCAATCGGAACACGAACGTTATCTGGTGGAACAACATTTCAAAAAACCGGTGATACTGACGGATTATCCGAAAGACATCAAAGCCTTTTACATGAAATTGAATGATGACCAAAAAACCGTTCGTGCCATGGACGTACTTTTCCCGAAAATCGGAGAAATCATCGGCGGTTCGCAACGGGAAGAGTGTTACGAAAAATTAGCCCGACGCATCAAAGAGATGAACATCCCCGACAAAGACATGTGGTGGTACCTGGATACCCGCCGTTTCGGAACGGCCCCACATGCCGGATTCGGGCTCGGATTCGAACGATTGTTGTTATTTGTCACCGGAATGTCCAATATCAGGGATGTCATTCCGTTCCCGCGCACTCCGGGAAATGCCGAATTTTAATGTTATGACTCGCTCGATCATAACATTAAAATCCGGTTATTTTTGAGTTATTCTGACATCTATCCGACGATTCAGCGTGCGGCAAGAATCAGTATTGTTTTCGGGACAAACAGGGTGTTGCTGTCCGTATCCTTCGTAGGTCACGCGATTTTTACCGACGCCTGAAGCTATCAGTTTTTCGGCCGTCACTCTTGCTCTTTCCGTAGAGACTTTCATGTTGACGCTTTCAGTACCGGTATTATCGGTATATCCGCCTATTTTAATGTGAGAATCAGGGAAAAGATTCAAGATCCCGGCAATATTTTTCAACTGATTTTCCGATTCGGGAGTCAACTTTGATTTACCGGGTTGGAAATATAACTTGTCCAGCGTGATCCATCCTTGGGTTTTATCGAGGGTATCGACTTTCGCATCAGAATTAAGGAACGTATATAACTGATATTCAGAACCGTTTGGCCATATTTTCCATTCTTTTCCGTCGGGCAGTTTGAGGGTAATAGTATCCCCTATGTTATCAGACGGAGAAACCGGTGTTCCGTTAATGCTGTCGACAACGGTTGCGTTCGAAACAGGCGCCTTGATGGTATCGGTTGTAAGAGCGGCATTCGGATTCACCGCCGGGCCGGAGCAACATTTTTTCCAACAGAACAGGATAATCAGCAGCAGTAACAACAGCAGAAGAAGCCACCACCACCGACATTTGCATTTCTTGCCGCCGGTGTCCGGAGATGGCTCCAAAGGAACAGATTTATCGAGATATTCCAGTTCATAGCTTCCCTTTTCAAACGGTTTGGTTTCTTCAACTTCGGCGACATCGATGCCGTATTGTTTGGCATGTTCACAAATTGCGTCAAATTCATCTTTGTTCCAATGTTCCACCAAAGCAAGTTTTTCCCCGTTTTTCAGAACGACTAACTCATCTTCTCTTTCAAAAAACAATTTCTCGTTTCCTTCCTTTTGGGCCTCTTCCTTGGGTACAATAATGTTGTCTGTAAAACCTTTGGGATTGAGAGATTGAGGAAAAGCCTGCTGTAGATCCGATAAGGTAGAATCAGGATGCAATTTCAAATAAGCATTGATAATACCTAACGCCGTGCGGCTCTGGGATTTACCGTAAACACGAATTTTAGCTTTCATAATGATTATAGATTTATGTTATTAATATAGAGAGACAATGCGTGCCAAAGATAGCATATTCAATTCATATTCATAACATTGAAGGATTTTTTTATTTTACGAAAGAAAGTTAAAAATGAAAAGTTAAGAGTTAAGAATTAAGAGTTAAGAGTTATGGGACGTGGGTAAAACAATTAAGAGTTAAAAGTCATGAAGGTTCCGCAAGCTCGAGTGAATTCCGATTTATCAGAATTGGCGTGAGCATGGGGCATGTTAAAAATTCTAAAACGTAAAATTACACTATTTTCAGGGAGTACAGAACATAATCTGATTAAAATTTGTTTTTTCTCCCAAAAAATTTGCGTATTTCGATTATTTTTATAATAAAAGTAGTATTTTTGCTTTCGAATGATTAATGGGCATTGTTCCTTTTCTTTCTTTTTCCTTATAGTTATAGTCCTCACATGAATATGGTTGAAACTCTTTGGCGCAAATTGAAAAAGGAATGGCTTGATCCCGAAGATTATCAGTGTAAAGAACAGCTCTTTTATGCAACTAACAGATGCCTCGCAAATGTGGGGATGAATTTGAAATTTAATTTTTTGCATTTTAATTTAAACTAATTTTTAATTTGTATTTAATAAAATTAAATGATTATCGAATGTTGCACCTACCTTATCCCACAAGTGGGGTGTAAAAATGTAATATTCGTTTTTTTTGAAAAATCCGTTCCGGAAAATGTTGTTTTCCGTCCCGTCAGGGACAATATATTGGTAGGAAGGAGAATTCCTTCGTTGGCCAAAGTCCCGTCAGGGACGTAATGTGAAGAAGAAAATATTTTGTCCTTAACGGGGTGGGGAGTGAAGAGGTGATGTTTTTCTACCAATATAATGTCCCTGACGGGACAGAAAAGAACGAATATTTTTTGAAACATTAACACATTTTTTACATTCCGGTTGTAGGAATAACCGGGTATAACATCCGATGATCATTTAAAATTATTTGATTATGAAAAAGATTTTGTTAGTAATCCTGTTTATATCAGGAAGATGTTATGCTTATGCTCAAATCCCTGCGGGAACAGCAAGTACATCGACTTCTTCTAACGGAGAGGAAATTTATTATAATGAAAATGGGGTCAGAGGTATCAAAAATCCGCCTCTTAGCAGGTAAAATGATGAATAAAACATAGTCCCGATAAAATTTTGTATATCCTCGCTGCCCTTTGTTTCCTAACGAGGGGCAGCTGTTTTTTTTCATTTATTCCCTGATAAAACAACGTGCAAGCGTGATTAAAAGCTATGCCTCCGTCGTGGCAGGGACGTTGTGGGGAAAAATCGGGTTTAGTCATTGTTTTCTGAATTTTATTTTGCGATGGGGAAAAATCATATTATATTTGTAACATTAACAATGATAAAAAATGAAGACAGTAAAAGGTATTACGTTTGAAAAAGATGCAAAGGGTAACAACCGTTATATCCGTATAGATATGATGCGGCATGCGCAACTTTTGAATCCTTTGTTGCAACAATTGGGAATTTTGCAGTATCCCGACGGTTGGGAAAACGGTTTAACTTCTGATGAATTTTTATCAGAAACAAAAATTATGTTGCGAAATAAATTTGATGACAGAAATAAAATATCATAGAGATGTTTTACTGTTTCTTGATGAATTGATAGATATACTGATAGAAAAAGGATATTTTTCTTTTTATGAATATTCTGCTCAATATATCGAAGATTTGGTGAATTATGTCAAGAATAATATCACAACGAAACCACATAAACCTGCTCCTGTTCATTTTTCCAAATATGGAAGCAATTTGTTTTATATTACATACAATCATAATAAACAAACGACGTGGTATATTTTCTTTCAAAAAACCGATTCTCTTTATTTTATTCGTTATATTACAAATAATCATGTTGCAGGGCAATTTTTTGATTGATAACAAATCTCTGTAATTTTCAACTCTTCTTTTACTCCGTCGCAGCGGGCATGTTGTCCGTCCGCCACAGCGGGGGATCGTACCCCACAAAATAAAATAAAATATAATCCGGTGATTTACAGGATATTATTTTCCAAGTGAAAAACCAAAAGGGCGTAATCATGATATTATCAATTGATTACACCCCTTCAGGGCTTTCGGATTATTTTTGTCATTTCCGCCGCAGGGCAATACTCTGCGCTGTTTAATTTTGCTCTTTCAGAACATGAAACAACGGGTTATCGGTATTCATATAATGTTATGAAAAAACAATTGCATCTCAAATTTTGTTTTTAAAATCATTTTTTGATTTTTATTTTACCGGATCACTTTTTCGCTTTTCACCCGGTCTTTGGTTTCCACACGGACAATCACACAACCTGCATCAAAATTGCCGGGTATTTGGCAGGTCGTGATCCCCGCAAATGTTTTTTCATACAATATTCTGCCTTGAAGGTCACAGACCTGTACTTCCATGATCGGATCGGATGTCGACGCATTAATCAGGATACCCGATAAATTCGAGTAAATTTGTATACATTCGTCTCCTTCCACCGAAGACAGAGAGGCCATATTGCTCCGGAAACGGATGAGAAATCTGTCATTTTGTATTCCGGTCGTTTTATTTTCAAATGAATAAACATAACTTGGCAGTCCGCTTAAATCAATCTCTTTGTTTAACAACATATCTATCAATACAATCTCGGATGCCCGGTTATAGTTGTCCATGCCGGTGAAAGTCAGACGGATTTCTCCGGTCTGTTCCGTTTTTATGCCCAGAGGAACGATAACGTCGTCGTCGTCGTTGATGAAATTGATGTCCGCCGGTATTTTTCCCGCCAGTGTGTATACTTCAGGCACATAGTCGTAGGGTGAAAACAATTTTTGCACATCTTTCCCGCGGATAAATCCGTTGTCTGCTCCTTCCCGGTATCCGACCAGCGCATAAGAAGTTGCGAGATCGTTTTCGGCTTTGATCCGTAAAATGTTTTCTTCTCCCGTTTCTTTCGCGTTCCTCAAATTAGAGGGGGAACCGGTCGGACGGACGGTTGAGATTTTTTCCACGTCAAAAAGAACGTCACCGCCTTTGTATGTCAGGAAAAAGCCCTGTAACGGAGCCACATAAGGCGAACCGCCCGGAACGGTCGGCGTAACGACGCCTGTTGTTGTGTTTACCCCGTAGGTATCAAAGGAAACTCCGTTCCAGATATGAAACTCCGGCTCGACCGATGCTGCATTTTCCAGGCAGAATGCGGCCATGTCAATCGACGACATGTAGGGATTTCCGACCAGAAACTCGTCTCCGATGTTCAATCCGGTAATGTCATGATGTATGGGATTTTGGAAGTTCCAGCTACCGGAAACATATTTTTCGGCAATAAACCGGTAGTTGCCGTTATTGTCTTCCCGGTCGACGGTTGTCGATCTTCCCGTAAAGGAGTTGACCGGGCCGATCGAACCGTCGGAAATGTAATAAAACGTACTTTTCCGGGTTGTTCCGTCATATTCCTGCGTGCGGTGCGCATCCATGCCCGACGGATCGGCAAAGAAGGGCAGTTCGAGCACGCCGTTTGTTTGTTTAATTCCGTAAGAACGTCCGCTTTTGCCCGGAGAAAGATAATCCAGGTCATTCAGATCGTTGAATAATCCGTATTCGAGGCAGCCTGTATCATCATACATTTCACTGTAACCGTACATATAGAATCCGAATCCTTCGGTGGGGGAAAATGTTTCCGTCAGACTTGTATAAGGAGTCGTCCATTCTCCTACGGGATACTGAACGTCATCTTTCGAAGCCGGTCCGAATTTTTTCATGAACGTGAGCGGAAATCCGCCGAAACTCAAATCTCCGGTTACAATTCCACGTAACGGGGCGGAAAACGCATACCACCGTTCTCTGCCCAACGGAGCGGAAACGGCGGCGGAATAAAGCATCCGGTCGGCCGTGGAACCGCTTCCGGTCACAAAGTCTTTATTATCGTTCGCGGTTGTCTGTTGCGACAGCAGGAGTCCGAAATTGTATTGTACACGCGCTTTTTCGTAAGTCAAAAAGTCGGGACGTCCCAGTTCGCCGCCCTGCATGAAATAAATGTCGCGACACTCCGCCCGGCTTGTCAGCAAAGGATAATGCGTGCTGTTGCCGGGAATAAACACATTGTGACAGGACGAAGGAACCAAAGCCGGCGTCCAGTTGGCGGCATTATTCCAGTTATTCTTATCGCTGTCGCTGTTGGCTTCGGGCGTCCAGATGACAGGGCTTCCGCCTGCATAGAAATGAGTGGTATAAGTTTTATTGTTGACTAACATCTTGACGGTGTAATAACCATCCGGTAAGTTGTTTACGGTGACTGTTTTTTGATTGCCGGAACCCGGTATTTCCACTTCGTTCAGCGTCCAAACAATAGTATTCAGTGCATTCGGATCCTGACTGTCGGCTGCAAAAGTAAAATCGGAAGTGTTGCAATAGGTTTTTCCGTCCATTTCGTAATAAGTTTCACCGTTGACGGTGAAACTTGCCGCCAAATCTCGGGATGCGGAACCTGCACTGTAGAAATATTTGGTATAGCTCCCTTGTCCGTAAGCCAACATAATCAAACCGTCGGGATTACTAACCAAGGCGATTGTATTCAAGTAACAGTCCGAACCGCAATTGGGGTTATTGCTATCACCGAAATAATACCGTCCGGCAGAGTAGCCGCTGCCTCCGATATTATGTTCCATCCATGTAAATTGGGATAAATTTCCCACCGGTTGAGCAGAGCCTCCGTTAAGGGAAACAGTCGTATTGTCCTTGCTTGCGGTAGGCACAATAACCGTGAAGAAGTGAGACATCTTAATATACACATGTTCGCTGTTAAAATCAAGCGGACTCATCAGCACATTATACGTCTTCTGTTCCAACGGAGGCAGCCACGCTATTGCGGGTTGCGAATACTCCCTGCCTACCTCCCAGGATGTATGAATGCTGCAAATACCCACCGGTTTATCCGAGGTGATGTAACAAGCTTTACTGCCTGTGTTATTCTCAAGATTATTGACATTTTTAATGTCAAGTATGATATCTACATACCTGTTCCTAGCATTCGAATTGTTGATGGTATAGGTTTTCGTTGTTCCATTTGCGAATTCGGCCGTAACGAGGGTATTATTTTCTTTGGCATACACCCGGAAAAAACCGGCATAGAAGATCCCGTCATTCGAACTGACGTCATTGGCCGGCGCTATGAATTTCGTTCCCCACTGGTTAACCGGCGGCAATTGTTCCAAGTTATAATTATAATAATCAACCGGAGTTGAGCCTGAGGTACGAACTGCGGCTTGTGTATTGGTTTGATAAAAAGCAATCGGTTTGTCGGATACAATATGCGTTCCCGTCGTATTCGTATTCGTGTTGCCGTCGTAGAAATGATACACTTCCCCTGCATCCATATTCAGAATGTCATTCACAGTGCCTGAAACTGTAGTGCCGTTTTCTTTGGCAATCAGCAGATATCCGTTGCAATTGTTTACGTCTCCGCTGTAATAATATGGTGCAAGACCGATATTATAATATTCCGTTCCCCAGTTTTCTACCGGCCAAACAAGAGTGGTTTCTACCGAAGCATGAGCGCTGTTCATCATGACCAAAGTGATCGGTTCGGTAGCGGTTACCCGGATGGATTTCTTTGCCCTTTGGGAATAAGTCATATATCCCGAATAAGAAGCGTCCGCCTGCGCCGGTGTCAATGTGTAGTCATAGATTGTTCCGCCGGGAACGGGAATAGTGATATTAAGGAGCGGGTTTTCCGTAAATGACAACGTTACCTCTGTATCTGCCTGACTGATTATCCGCAATACCAATACCACATTATCGCCCGCAGCATTGATCGTCGACTCCTTGTGATTTTTTCCGAATGCCACATAGAATTCAGTTCCCGAATTGGCTAAGGTTACCGTTTCGGCAGCATCGGTTTGTGCCGAGACATTTAATCCCATGACACATAGCATCAAAATCATTCCGAGCTTCATAAAAGCAAGAGAAAAAGCGTCACTTTGTCCTTTATGTTTCCACTTGGGCATAAAAGCTGTTTTTTTGTTCAATTTTTCGGGTTTCATTACGTTTACGTTTTTAGTAATTGTTTTTATAATTGTTTTTATAATTTGCCAAGAAAAACTTGTTAAAAAAATAGCCCTTTCCCGATTCATCAATCCGGACGGGTTTCAATATGAATTTGACACCCGGAATATAAGGGACGGAATACAAATAACACGTTTTGAGATTAGTACTTCGAATTCGGAGACAAAAGTAGGATGAGTAATAAACCTAGTAAAGACATTTTTTATAAAATAAGGATATATAGAGTGGCAAATATTGAATTTAAACCATTAAGATTAAAATAAATACTCACTTTAAGAGTATAAAAAAGATATACACTCTTAAAATGTGTATTTTTAATACATTCAATTCGTGTTTTATAAGCAGTAATTAATGATGAAGAGTAAAATGAGAAAGATAGACACTCTTAAAATGTGTATTTAATACATTCAATTCGTGTTTTATAAACAGTAATGATCATAAAGGATAAAATGAGAAAGATAGACACTCTTAAAATGTGTATTTAATACATTCAATTCGTGTTTTATAAACAGTAATGATCATAAAGGATAAAATGAGGAAGATCGATACTCTCAAAAAGTGTATTTATACATTCAATTCGTGTTTTGTCAACCGTTACAATCATGAAAGAGTTAAAGTGAGGAAGATCCGGACTTTCGGGAAATAAGGTTTAATGATTATCGGATGCTAACCCGGCTATCCCCGTGGGTGGAATGTCAAAATGGGTCCGTGTTTCAAAAAATATTCGTTCTTTTTTGTCCCGTCAGGGGGGATGTTATATCGGTAGAAAAACACCGGCTCTTCACTCCCTGTCCATCGGAGAAATTCTCTTTTCTACCGATATGTTGTCCCTGACGGGACGGAAAACAACATTTTTTAGAACATAATTTTTAAAAAACGAATATTACATTTTATGCCCCACTTGCGGGGAGAGCCGGGCATAACATCCGATAATCATTTTTAAAATTATGCAACAAAACAGAAATTTAAACAGTGTACCGAAACTCGAAACCCGGTTCAAAAACGAGGCAAGTCTGAAAAGCCTGATAAGTAAGGGTTATTTTTTATTGTTCGGTATGGCTGCTTGTTCTTTGTACTTTTACAGACAAAACAATGAGGTAAGCAGTAGTGTTATATTTATATTGAAATGGCATATATAATAGTTATTATATCCTTGATAATAAGCATTATGTAATATCAATTCATGATTAACTTAACAATAGTAAAAGAGTGGAATATCGGCAATCCCGGTTATAATTCAAATGTTACCGCAACACTATACAGCGACGGCGAATTGGACATAGCATCTGCAGCAGGAGGCAGTAAAATGGTAGATTTTGGGGATCCGGCCGAAGGTGAAGCACCATGGAAATTAGAGGGTTATCATACTTCTATAAAAAATGTTTACATCGTTAATGTAGGAAATATCGGGAATCGGGCATTTAAGGATTGCAGTAATCTTGTTTCTGTAACATTTTATAACAATTACCTTAAGATAATCGGAAGACGGGCATTTGATAAATGCACAAGTTTGCAGGAGATAAAAATCCCGAACAAGTGTTACGGAAATAGAAAGCGAAGCGTTTCAGGGGTGCAACAGATTGACAATAATCACAAGTCAAAACCCGACACCGCCAACAGCAGGCGAGAATTGTTTTAAAGGCATAAATAAAACGACGTGTACGGTATATGTTCCGGCAGGGTATGAATGCGCTTATAAATCGGCAAGTCAATGGCAGAAATTCGCTAATGTTCTTGACGACACCGATAATTGATATTAGAAAGCAACTTTTATGAGTGAGCCGGTTCTTTTTCGTTTATGATGGATAATTCGATGGCCGGTTGGTTCGCGCTTCTATTTCAGCGCTCAATTTACCATATTTCCGTATCAGACAACGATAATAATTCACACGGCAACCATGATCAGCAAAAGTGATCACGGCTGCCGTGAATTGTATGATATGCCTTTCCGTAAAGTTAAAAACTCTTAACTCTTAACTCCTAATTCTTAACTCTTTACGACAAGAATCCCAACAAAATCCCTGCTGCCACAGCACTTCCGATAACCCCTGCAACATTGGGGCCCATGGCGTGCATCAATAAATGGTTGGACGGATCGTATTGTTGTCCGATGATTTGCGAGACACGTGCCGAATCCGGCACGGCCGATACCCCGGCATTACCGATCAACGGATTGATTTTGTTCCCTTTTTTCAGGAATAAATTCAAAACTTTCACAAATAATACACCCGCAGCGGTAGCAATAATGAATGAGAATGCTCCGATGGCGAATATTTTTACCGATTCGGAGACTAAGAAAGTGGTCGCTTGAGTTGATGCTCCTACCGTAACCCCGATCAAGATCGTTACGATATCGATCATCGGCCCGCGGGCGGTTTCGGCCAAACGACGTGTCACCCCGCTTTCTTTCAACAAGTTTCCGAAAAATAACATCCCCAACAACGGCAATCCCGAAGGAACGATGAAACAAGTCAGTAAAAATCCGACAATAGGGAATAATATTTTTTCGGTTTGAGAAACAGCACGCGGAGGCTTCATCCGAATCAACCGTTCTTTCCGGGTGGTGAACAATTTCATGATCGGCGGTTGAATCAACGGCACCAATGCCATATAAGAATAAGCCGAAATAGCAACCGCACCCAAGATGTCCGGAGCCAGTCTGGAAGCCAGGAAAATGGCCGTAGGGCCATCAGCGCCACCGATGATTCCGATGGAAGCGGCTTCGTTGGGAGCAAACCCCAACAGCAAGGATAACATATAAGCCCCGAAAATTCCCAATTGAGCGGCGGCTCCGATCAATAACAGTTTGGGATTGGAAACAAGGGATGAAAAGTCGGTCATGGCCCCGATACCCAAAAAGATCAGCGGAGGATACCAACCGTTTCTCACTCCCGAATATAAAATATTCAGTACAGAACCTTCTTCATAGATTCCCACTTGTAATCCCGAGAAAAACGGAATGTTTCCGATGAGAATACCGAAGCCGATGGGCACAAGCAACATCGGTTCCCATTCTTTCACGATAGCCAGCGTGATAAAAATAAGACCGACACAAATCATGACGATATGACCGAAAGTGACATTGGCTATTCCGGTATACTTGAAAAACTCGCCTAAATTTTCCGTTAAAAAAGACAATGATTCGTTCATGTTATTCGATAATGATTAAGTCGGTTCCTTCCAACACGGACTGTCCTTGAGTTATTTTGATTTCGCTTACCGTACCGTCTCTGTCGGCCAAAATGTTGTTTTCCATTTTCATGGCTTCCAATGTCAATAATTTTTGTCCCGGTTTGACCACATCGCCGGGTTTGACAATAATTTCGAGGACAACACCCGGAAGCGGCGCTTTAATGGAAGAACCGTGAGACGGCATTGCCGGTTTCGAAACCGGAGCGGACGGGGCCGCAATTGTTATGGCAGGATTATTCGCCTGCGCTTTGGGAATTGCGCTCACCGGTTTTTTGGCGGCGGCTGTTTTTTGAATTTCACCTTCCAGCTGAACACGGTAAGGCGTTCCGTTTACTTCCACGGTTGCAGTGTATTCATCAATGTCGTTGATATGAACATGATAAAAATTACCGTTTATTTTAATTCTATAATCTTTCATAATAAAAATCGTAAATGAGTTGATTTGTAAAATTTCATCGCGGGAATTGTCTCAAATTATAAATCTTCGAACTCCACGGAGAATAGGTGCGGGCAACTTTGGTAATCGTCAAAATGGTGTTTTCGATATCATGCTCATCTTTCAGATAATCATCGATGGCGAAAACAATGGCGGCGCAAATTTCACCCGATTCCTGTCCGGAAGCCATAATCGGCGGTTTATTATATTTCTCTTGTTTTACTGCGGCTCTCACAGCCCGTTTATGATTGATCACGATGGCATTTTTTCCGATGATTTTGAAAATGAGAAACAAAAGCGCCAACGCTATAAATACCACCGACATGGCTGTCACGGACATGACGATACCGATCGGATCTTTTTCCAACAACTTATTATTTTCAGTTTCCGGCTCGACGATGGTATTGGTGGAATTTGGAGTTGTTCTGTCCAAAGAAGCCCATTTTTTTCCTCCGTCAGTCAATCGTCCGTAAGAAACATCCGCAACCGGTTCGGGAAATCTGATACTGTCGATCAATGTTTTTCCGTCTGAGGCAAACAATGCGACGAAATTAGATTCACTCAATGTGAAATTCACGTGAAACGTGCCGTGAACGGGCTTATTGTCAGCCCAAAACAAAACATGTTGACGAGGTTTTATTTTCGTCAAAACATCCCCTTTCGGAATCCGATATTTGGTCGGTTCTTTAATGTCATTGGTCAAAAAACAGCCGCCGATATCGACGGTACTGTACGACGTATTAAATATCTCGATCCAAGCGCTTCGTATACCGAAATCATCTTCATAATTATCGACATTCAAAGGCAGCAGTTCATTCAACCGCAAATCCGATGTCGTTTGCGCCCGGATTCCCGTCACAAGCAAAATCAACATTCCGATCAATGACAAATACCTCTTATTCATATATTTTTCCATTATCATTTGTAAAAGTTAAACTTACTTATTTTCTTATAAAGGTAAATTATCATGTTTTTTGGGAGGATTGGTCAATTTTTTGGTTGCCAACTGCTGCAAAGCCCTGATGATGCGAAAGCGCGTGTTGCGCGGTTCGATAACATCGTCGATATACCCGTATTTGGCTGCATTGTACGGATTGGCGAATTTTTCCTTGTATTCGCTTTCTTTTTCCGCCGCGAAAGCCACCGGATCGCTCGAAGCAGCCATTTCTTTTCCGAACAGCACCTCAATGGCGCCGGCCGGCCCCATCACTGCGATTTCGGCCGAAGGCCATGCATAATTGATGTCTCCGCGCAAATGTTTGGAACTCATCACGCAATAGGCGCCTCCGTATGATTTTCTCAAAGTAACCGTTACTTTGGGAACGGTGGCTTCTCCGTAAGCATATAACAATTTGGCTCCGTGCAGAATGACCCCGCCGTATTCCTGTTGCGTTCCGGGCAAGAATCCGGGTACATCCACCAGCGTAACGATCGGAATATTGAAAGCATCGCAAAAACGGATGAACCGTGCGGCTTTTCGGGAAGAATTGCTGTCGAGAACTCCGGCCAGCACTTTCGGCTGATTAGCGACCAACCCGACTGATATTCCGTTGAAACGGGTAAATCCGACGATGATGTTCGCCGCATAATCTTTATGAACTTCCAAAAATTCTCCGTTATCGACGATGGCGCCGATCACTTCGTACATGTCGTATGCTTTATTGGGCTGGTCGGGAATAATGTCATTCAACGAATCTTCCAACCGGTCGAACGGATCTTTACAGGCAAGAAGAGGAGCTTCTTCCAGACAATTCTGAGGCATGAACCCAAGCAGTTTGCGAATCAACATCAATCCTTCTTCTTCGCTATCCGTGGCAAAATGAGCGACTCCCGATTTGGAAGCATGAATGCTCGCACCCCCCAATTGTTCTTGGGAAACATCTTCACCCAACACGGATTTTACGACTTTCGGCCCGGTCAAAAACATGTAACTTGTACCTTTGGTCATGATGTTGAAATCGGTGAGAGCGGGAGAATAAACCGAGCCGCCGGCGCAAGGCCCGAAAATTCCCGAAATTTGGGGAATGACACCCGAAGCAAGAACATTACGTTGAAAAATTTCGGCATACCCGGCCAGCGCATTAATTCCTTCCTGAATCCGTGCACCTCCCGAATCATTGATTCCGATGACAGGCGCTCCCATTTTCATGGCTTGATCCATGACTTTGCAGATTTTTAAAGACACAGTTTCGGACAAAGATCCGCCGAATACGGTAAAATCCTGCGCATACACATATACTAAACGGCCGTCGATGGTTCCGTAACCGGTTACGACACCGTCGCCCAAATAAGTTTCTTCTTCAATCCCGAAATTGCTGCTCCGATGTTGCACAAACATATCAAATTCTTCGAAACTGCCTTCGTCCAATAAAAGTGCAATCCGTTCACGGGCCGTGTATTTGCCTTTTTTATGTTGAGATTCAATCCGTCTTTCACCACCGCCCAAACGAGCCTGCTGACGAAGCTGAATCAATTCTTTTACTTTTTCAAGCTGATGACTCATGTTTGTCAAATTAAAGATTAAAAAATTAAGAATTAAAAATATCGTAAATCATCCGATAAATCATTAAGGGTGTTCGCAAAGTTCGGTGAGAACGCTGCAAGTGGATTTGGGATGAAGGAATGCGATGTTCAATCCTTCGGCGCCTTTACGCGGTTGTTTGTCGATAAGTTGAACCCCTTGTTTTTCAGTTTCGGACAATGCTTCAACCAAATTATCCACGGCGAATGCAATATGATGCACGCCTTCTCCCTTTTTCTCGATGAATTTGGCGATGGTACTGTCTTCGCTTGTTGCTTCGAGCAGTTCGATTTTGGTTTGTCCCACCATGAAAAAAGCCGTTTTCACCTTTTGATCGGCAACTTCTTCCACAGCATAACATTTCAGACCCAATACGTTTTCGTAATAAGGCAAACACGCCTCGATGCTTTTTACGGCAATTCCAATGTGCTCAATGTGAGTAGGTTTCATTTAATTTGTATTTTAGATGATTATTTTTTGTATGTTTATTCAAATAAATCCACAAAGTTAATGCTTTGCTTAAAATCAAACATAAAAATCATCAAGATTTTACAAATAAACTTGCATTGTTTCGCTTTGTCTCGCACAGATGACACAGATTACACGGATTTCGGGTTATCGGGCGATATTTTCGTTATTTCATGTATTTATTATTGCCGGGCTATCCCCCTTTTCTATTTGACTCCGTCGATTTTCAATTCACAAATATGACTGATGATGTCAATTAAAAAAATCTGTGCAATCCGTGAAATCTGTGCGAGATCCGACAGATTGACATTTAAGCTGACATGTTATCCGTCGGCGGCAGAGAGGCGAAAGTTTAA
>WRGA01000119.1 GCA_009787405.1 Candidatus Azobacteroides sp. | reverse complement strand
TGATAAAAGACGTTACGTTTGAAGAAACCGTTTTCAACGACCCGCCTGCCAAGTTTGAGGCAGGAACGCCCAACGTAGCCGACGCCGTAGGACTTGGGGCTGCGCTTGATTACGTGAACCGCATCGGGATTCATAACATCTCTAAATATGAGCATTTTCTGACCGAATACGCCCGCCGCGAACTGGGAAAAATAAACTCCGTGAAAATTATCGGCGATCCTCGCGACCGCGTGAGCGTCGTTTCGTTTATCGTTCCCGGAATACCCACGCCGGAAGTAGGCAAGCTGCTTGACGCCGAAGGTATCGCATTGCGGGCGGGTCATCACTGCGCCCAACCGGCATTGAGGCGAATGGGTTTGGAAGCCACCGTAAGACCTTCGGTTGCGTTTTATAACACAACAGACGAAATAGATAAATTAGTGGAAGCCGTACAAAGATTGAAGCGATGAAACGGATTACCACCCTGTTGTGTGTTTAGAAAGTTGTGATTTCTTAAATCAACTCATTAGCAAAAAATTTTAAATGCACAACAGGTTTCAATAATTAAATGATTGTGTCATTTATCCAAATCAAGAATTAAAAAATTATCAAATTTTATTCCGAAAGGATTTGTTCTTTTCAGGATATTTGCCTGAAATTTAAATAAAGTCTAATAAAGATTTACATGAACCTAAAAATCAAACGGCCGGAAATCATTATACTTGTTTTAATTCTGTATATCGTTATATTCTCCCTCTGTAACGGACTTCAACCATGTAACATTACTGCCGTCTTTCATATTGGAAATAGCAATATGTACCAATTTGCTGTCTTTAGCCGCTCCGTGCCAATGTTCCACCTCTTTCGGAATGGCTACCACACTGCCTTTTGTCAATAGCAGCGCAGGTTTGCCTCTTTCCTGATACCAGCCCCTGCCTTCAGTTACCAGCAGTGTTTGTCCTACCGGATGCGTATGCCACAGCGTTCTGCCGCACGGTTCAAAAGTTACGCAACCGATATTGTACAAATTTTCCATTTCGTCGGGCGACAATAATCCTTTGACCCACACCGTTCCGGTAAACCAATCGGATGAGCCTTTTTCGCCTTTATCCCAAATGCTGTTGTCGATAAGTATTTTATCCTCTTTATAAATTTCCTTTGCCATGTTAAATGCCGACCATGCTTTGGGCCACCCCACATAAAACGCCAAATGCGTAATGATTTCGGCGATTTCACTTTTAGTTACGCCGTTTTCCTTTGCTTTTTTCAAATGAAAGCTAAGTTGCTCAAAATTACCGCCGCTGATGAGTGCAGTAACCGTTATTACACTTCTGTCACGCGCGGATAATTCCGCTTCGCGCGGCCATATTTCGCCGAAAAGAACATCGTCGTTCAATTCTGCAAATTTGGGAGCAAATGTGCCTAATGCATCGCGTCCCGCTGTCTGTTTTTTAATGTTGTCGTTCATATTTTGTGATTTTAAGACCATTTACTTGACATAATCTGACTGAAAACCACCGGCAAGTTATAGAAAATATTTTGGAAAGCAAAGCAAGAAAACGAAAAATATTCATTGACTGTTTTTCATGATGATTATTCATTGATTCACAAGTCGTTATATTCTTCCATTCATCTCATCATTAACCTTGAGGTATTGCTGTCTAATTTATTTTATCTATTTTCAACACCATATAATTTTCAGGATTAAAAAATGTGCATGGCCCTTCGCTCGTACGGTTTTGTAACCCGTGCATGATGTAACAACGCACCGATTACAATATTCTTCATTCCGATAAATCGGAATCGGCGCAAGCAGAGGGGTGGTTGCCAAGATATGTATCATGCTGCCAATATTTTGTTCCTGACGGAACAATGTTATTTTTGACATTAATCGAATACAAAAGGATCAGGTTAATAACCGGCAACTAATAACCAATAACCAAAATTATACACAGCGTTCATTCGGCAAAATCCGAAAAATGATTTTACCGTTTTTTGTTGTCTGTACGCAAAAATAACAACTTCGTGAGATTTCTCACATTTTATCTATGAAAAATGTGCATATTTGCTTAAAATTCATAGATATGAAAATCATGACTGAAAAAGAAAAATGCTTGTCGGTGAATCGTATGATTGCGGAAACTCCGAATTAATGAAATTATGGACTTCCGCGAGAAATCTGATGCAACAATACAATAACCTTGATTATTCCGATAAAAAGGAACCATTAAAGATACTCGACGAATTTTATTGGGCGCACGGGGAAAACATACGCAAATTACGGCTCCTTTTTTGTTGATTGTGGTAAATTTATCTTTCCGAACAATAACTGCGAAATCAACATGAATTGTGTATTTCCGGATGATAACCGCATCACTGTCGACGATAATATGTTAATTGCCCCCGGAGTTCATATATACACTGTTTTTCATCCCGGAAGTGCAAATGAAAAACTAAATAAAAGTGTAAATGAGAATTTCCCGTTTGCAGTATCCAAAACCACTACTGTAAGCATCGGAAACAATGTTTGGATTAACGGAGGCAGCATCATTTTTCCGTGCGTTACCATCGGCGCAGGAAGTATTGTAACGCAGTCATCATTTTAGATCAGACATTGTATTACTATATCAAAATTTTCAGATAAAAATGTTGTATCTTTGCATCTATAGGGTACAAACCAATGACAGTGCGATAAACAACGAACCGGAAAATTGAAGGTATAAAGTATAATAAAAAGGCAAAACACCTACGAAGCCGTAAGAGTAGGAATAAAAAAACAGATTAAAAATGAACAATAATCAAAGTTTGATGACAAAAATGTGGATTGTCGCAGCGATTTTAGGAATCCTGTGCAGCTGCGGGGGAAACACTTCAAAAACAAAAAAACCGCTTGATTGCGAGGGTACTTATGTAGGCACACTACCTACTGCAAGCGGGATGGGTATGACGATTACCATTACCCTTGAAAATGGCGCTTACATAAAGAAGACCGAATATGTAGGTAAAGATGGTGTTTTTGAGGACAAAGGGAAATACACCTTGAATAAGGAAGAAAACATGATTACTCTGGATAGCATAAATCCACCAAATAAATATTTAGTGGATAAAAACAGTCTGATCCAATTGGATATTGAAGGTAACCGTATTACAGGTGAGTTGGCAGACCAATATGTCTTACAAAAAAAACTTGAGTAAAATATCAAAAGGAAAATGAGAAAAGTTGTTTCAACAATTATTTCCGCTGTTTTCACATTTGCATTTACGCTTATTGCAATCACAACCGACGCACAAATTACTGAATTTAATCACAAAACAGGGAAATATCTTGAAGTTGATGATGCAAATATATACTACGAAGAAATAGAAAACGTAGGAAAGCCGACTTTACTCATGCTGCACAGTGGTTTTGGAAATATCGAAGATTTTAATTCCATACTGCACATATTTACCGGCGATTACCATATTATTGGTATTGACAGTCGGGGACACGGAAAATCTACTTTGGGAACCGGTAAGTTGACATACAGGCGATTGCAACTTGATGTTGAAGCTGTCGTAAACCGGTTGCATCTGAAAAATATTGATATTATCGGCTATAGCGATGGCGGAGTTATTGCCTACCGACTTGCTGCGGCTGACAAAATTTCGATACGAAAAATTGTTACCATTGGCGGAACATGGAGCTTGTCCGATGCCGGGCCGGCGGAAAATTTAATGGCAGAAACGACTCCTGAAGATTGCAGAAATTATTTTAAGTAAAGTTTCGATTTTTACCGGCAACACAATCCACTACCCGATTTCGACAAATTTGCAAAATGCGTAATCGGGATGTGGACGGACAAAACCGCAGACGGGTATCCGGATACAAGTGTTGAGAACATTATCGTTCCAACGCTGATTATTCGTGGCAATGACGACGATATGTTTCCTCTCGAAAGCGCGGTCAAGCTTACAATGAAAGTAAAAAATTCTTTGCTTCTCAATATTCCGTTTGCGCCTCACGGAGTATTTAGAAAATATCCGCAAATTTTTGAAGTAATAACAAAAGAATTTTTGATGAATCGTGAGTAAAAAGACTTTCGGCGATAAACAGAACAGCCTGCCTGCAGGCATCAGGCAGACTGTCGTTCACGAACAATTTTGCGGGAATTTGGAAGTCGCGTGTCCACGCATTAGTATTCCTCAGCCCGAACGTCAAGTCGCTGGACGATATAACGTAAAAAGCAAAGACGAAATCTCCTTGGGCGCAACCGCTGAGAGTGCATCATCGAAGGGTTAAGACGGTAGAGAGAACCTGAAGCCGGACTGTTTCCGGAAAAAACGAGGTGAAATATGAAATAAACAATAAATAACGAACGTTTAATTAATTGAGATTATTTGCTTTTATTTATTTTTATGATTATCGGATGTTGCACCTATCTATCCCCCAAGTGGAATGTAAAATGTAATATTCGTTTTTTTTTGAAAAATCCGGTCTAAAAAATGTTGTTTTCCGTCCCGCCGGGGACAACATATCGGTAGAATGGAAAATTCCGCCGGTGGACAAAGTCTCGTCAGGGACTAAATGTTTTCTTCTTCACATTACGTCCCTGACGGGACAGGGGGTGAAGAGATGTGGTGTTTTCTACCGATATAATGTCCCCTGACGGGACAAAAAAGACGAATATTTTGAAACATTGACACATTTTTTGCATCTCCCTGCAGGGAGAGCCGGGCATAACATCCGATAATCATTTTTATTTTTTAATTTTACTCATTTGCCTTATCGGAGATTTTTTGTAAAAATAAGGCTCTGTCATTTTATCTACACATCTGAGACTGATTACAGAAAATTTATATTTATATGCATGAGATTAACTCTATAATTGAAAATCACGTTGAAAGACCGGATGATTTCATTGTCGGATTTGCGGATATGGAAGGATTGTTGAAATCCTATCCGTACCGATATGGAATTGTTATAGGTCAACGGTTAGAAGATAATATAATCGATACAATTATTGTGCGCCTACAATAGAGCATTACAATTACTATAAATCTATGAACAAAAATCTTTCCAAACTTATTCATAACGTTGGAGACTATATTATTGCGAACGGGTATAATTGTAAAATTGTAGAACCTTCGGATGAAAACGAAATAAAAAATGAAAATTACCAACGAACCCTAAGAACATCAATATCTCATAAAATGGTTGCCACTCGTGCAGGATTAGGTTGGATCGGAAAAACAGATTTGTTCATATCAAAAAAATTCGGACCAAGATTAAGATTAGTAAGTTTATTGACAGATTATCCGCTTGATCAGACAGGGAAAGCAATAAACAACAGCAGATGTGGCAAATGTATTGAATGTATTTCTGCTTGTCCGGCAAAAGCAGGTAATGGACAATTATGGGATATTCATACCGATAGAGACGTATTTTTTGACGCATACAAATGCAGAGCCAAGTGCGTAGAGTTAAGTAAAAAGTATTTAAATTCAAATTCTGCAACTTGTGGAATATGTGTGTCGGTGTGTCCGATAGGAATGCGAAAATAGAACGACAGCATAACAGACAAAGACAGTTTATAACGATTTGAATATAATAAAATGAAAACTATAAAACAGGATATTTGGCTGATTTTAAATTGTTTATGTTGCTTTTTGATTTTTATGTCTTGCAAGAATCCCTCTTTTTCTTCAAAAACACCAAACAAACAACAATATAGAATTGTGCGGGAAAAAGTATATACAAGCAATAGTTTTGGTATTCCTGAAATTATAAATGACTCTACCGCGCGGCTCGAATACGAAACTGTTTATTCTTATGATGGCAGCCAACTTGTGAGCATAAAAAAGTATGAAATTCGAGATGACAGCATTTCTTACGAATGGAGTTCCGATACGATAATATACTCGAATTCTGACAGTGTGTTGATATTATGGAAGTATGAAAAATATGGAGAAAAGAAAAACGGTTCATATTCGATGAAGGCTAAAGATTATTTCATAAGGGTGATGGACAATAATCAAATTTTGCGTTGTGATGAAGGGTGTAGTTTAATTGAACATTCAAAAAAACACTATGAACTTTCTTATGGAATGTCGAATGGTCTTTGGTGTTGTAGTTTTCACTATTTTCTTAATAATGAGGGTTATGTAGTGAAAAAAGGAGTAGAAAGCGATACAAACGCACATATTTATATCTATGAATATGAAGTGGGTTACAATCCATATCACCTTTATTATACTTTTGATGTCATAAATTATAAGTAAGCATATTAGAATGAAGATTGACAATCATAACAGAAATGCCGAACGCACAACAAACGGGTTGACACTAAATAGAGTTATATCCTCGCAAACAATTATTGCGGGATTTCGCAATTTTTCCGTCCCATTCGAGTCTTAGAAACTGTTTGAGTTATTCGGACATACGATGAATTTCCTATTTATATCCAAAAATCAAAAAAAATTCAACGCAAAGATTTTATATATCCGGGAAAACCCTTACACCCTAAAATACCTTTAGCAGCCTCAGCTGTCTTTTTAGTCTCCCGCTTATTCCCTTATTTTCAGTCTTTTATAAAGGAAAATAAGGGATGGTTGTATATACTGTTTTCTACTATTAAGGGGAATTTTTAAAAATAAGGGCAATACAAAAAGAACGTACTTCCAAAAAAATAGACCCACACCTTTCGCATCCGGGGGGTATTTTTGCGGATAAGCATTTAAAATTTCAGCATGTAACATAATTCAAACAGCTTTTCAGTATTGGCAGTTTCCCCACTTGAGTACCAAGTTCATTAGACATTACATTCAAGTTCGAAAATAGTGTGATTATAGACAAAAAATATATAAATTTGCGATACAAACTGTTCCCAATGACGTAAAAAAGAAAAATTATGAACTTTTTTAAGAAGACAGGGAGCGAGACAAACTTGAAATAAAAATCAATTCAAATAAAAATAATATTTAAACAAATGGATATCAATCAAATAAAATTGTTAGTTATTGGATTAACATTATTAGGAAGCATTACATTTTTTGTTTTTGGTATAAATATTTTATTTAGGAAAAGAAAACTGAAAAAGTATGGAATAAAAACTAATGCTACAGTAGTGGCGGTATCATTCCGAGGCAGACCCACCGTTGAATATCAAACAGAGCAGGGATTATTGAAAGTAAAAAGTTTATCTGGCAGTCCCACTTTTTTTCAAAAAGGAAATGTTGTACAAGTGTTTTATGACAAGGAAAAACCTGAGCGATTTTGTATAGAAGGAGACATAGCACCCATTTTTCTTGGGCTCATCTGCTTATTCATTGGAACGGTCGCAATTGGAATGTCGGTTATAGCCTATTTATTTATCAAATGACTGTATTGATGCAAGACGGCGAAAAACTTTATCATTATACGCTCAACCGATTGCATCGCAAATTGCAGATGAAATTAAAAAACTGCCAAATACCAAAGCCGTTCAGACAAGAAAATACTCACTTCTTTTGACAAACTGCTCGTTGGGCGCTGATCTCTTTTATAGATTATATCATAATTACAATAACTTTTCGTCTTTTTGCAATTACGCCAAAGGGCTTGTACTTCGAGAGCATACTACCTTTTCAAAACCTTTTTGATATGTCAGCAGACTTTGAAACAATTCCATTCCTGTAGCTTTGGGACCGAAAATAACTTTACTTACGTAATTGGTTACAGGTAAATAATTAACATAAAATCTTTCGCGTTTTTCATCTTCATCTATTGGTTGCTCATTATCTGATTCACAAGGTCTTTTTATTTTTATAATACGACATTCCTGTTCTTCTTTAAAAGCAACGTGCTTTACCAAATACCGCAAATTAAGCAATAAATCACAAATCACGTTTTCATCTAATTTCTTCTTTCTTGCCTTATTTACTGCTGTTCTCAAATCTTCTAAATATCCCTTTACAGCTTCTACTTTTTTATCAATACCGTCTTTATAAACTGCTATATCTTCCGCTATTTTTTTAATGTGGTCTTTATTATTTTCTCTATTGTATAAAATATCGCCGGTTTTATAAAATGTATGAAAATCTCTATGTCCTACCGATACCACTTGATTTGTTTCCGGGTCAATATAAATACAACGAAACAGAGACGCTTTCATATCGACATCGTCTTGAGAAGTTCTTCTTTTCTCCTGCTGAATAGGTGATTTTTCAATTAAACTAAAAAAATCGGATTTCATCACAATACTAATTCCCGTTCCTTCCTTTCTCCCTTCTTCTTTTCCATACAGGCGGAATTGATTCAGATTATCGTAATTGAACATAAAACACCCCACAAATGCCACAAATTGTTCAGGTTGCGGGCGCATTTTTTGATTGTCAAACAGATAATTGAACAGCGTTTTTCCCTCTTGTATATCATTTGAATTCGTTACGGAATTTAATCGAAAAGGAACAGGTTTTTTATTACCATTTTCATCTATTATTTCTTTCCCTTCCTTATCTTTTACTTTATCAAAGAATAATATTTGTGATACTCTTTTGTATGTATAATGAGCAACGCCTTTTTCGTGTTTATCTTCTTTTTTTATTTGCAGAACGTTTAATATCTTCAAAGAAAGACAATATATTTTTTCACAATGTTGTTTGATATTTTTTGAACAGCCCGTAGTTACCTCATTGAAAAAATCACTATCATACAATGAAAGGTATGAATCCTTTAGGCCTTCTGGAAAATCTTTGTTTCGTTTCTTTTCCTCCAACATTTGCAAAATAATTCTCCTGTTGTTATGCGCTAATGTTAAATTATTATTTAACTCAATGGCTTTATCATAACATTGTATTGCCTCTTCATATTTGCCTAAATCAGATAACGCATTTCCTTTGTTGTTATACGCAAGTGCGAAGTCATGATTTAACGCTATGGCCTTGTCATAACATTGTATTGCATCTTCTTTCCTGCCTAAATCAGATAACGCAAGTCCTTTGTTGTTATAGTCATGATTTAACTCAATGGCTTTATTATAACATTGTATTGCATCTTCTTTCCTGCCTAAATCATCTAAACAACATCCTTTGTTGTAATGCGCTCTTGCATAGTCAGGATTTAACGCCATGGCCTTGTCATAATATTGTATTGCCTCTTCATATTTGCCTAAATCATATAACACATTTCCTTTGTAGTTATACGCTCTTTCATAGTCATTCTTTAAGTCTATTGCTATATCATAACATTTTATTGCCTCTGTATAATTTCTAAGCCCATTATAAGCAATGCCTTTGAATAGCCACGCCTTTGCATTATTTGGATTTGTCTGCAAGGCTTTTTCACTATTTGCAAGTATAGTTTTTGAAATTACTTCATCTAAAATGTAGTCGGCATCTAACCATTTTTCATAACAATCTAAGGCTTTTGAGTAATCCTCTTTTTCAAACCAATTATTGCCCTCTTTAAACCAATCTTCTGCTGCCATATCATTTTCAATATTTTTTATCTAATCTGTCAAATTGCATATTGTAATAAACAAAGTTTATGTTTTATTTTGTTTATGTGAATACCTTTCCGGTAATCAAAAATAATTCTTGTTCAATTCCGCTTCCAATAACGAAATATTATGCCGCATTTCCCCCGCGGTTTCCCGTGAAATACGTCCGGCTTCGAACATGGCCTGGATGTTGTCGCGCTCTGCCTGGAAGCCGTACGAAACAACAGCAGTAAGAATTTCATTGTCCGCCTTGCTGTGATGCATCCTCTTTTGATACATCGACAGTTTTAATTCGTAATCCGCCTCTATTTTCCGGAGAGCAGGATTATCATCGGTACGGCTCATTACTTTTAACTTTTCAAGCACGAACCGGGCATTGACTTTCATAAGCTCGATGAGCTTGACGCGCAGCAGAGCGCGTTGTTTTTTTCCTTTAACCCGGCGACTGCGGTGAAAAAGCCTCATATTGATTTTCCTGAAAGTAAATCTGTTTTTTGAAAGTTTTTTGACCAGTGTATCCAGAATATCCAAATATTGTTGCGCGACAAATTCACTTGTTTCGCCGCGTGCAAGCATTGCCATGACGTTTTCCTTTTCCCATTCGCAGGTGGTTATCCGCAACTCCCGTTCGTATTTGCGGTTGACAGGCCGGTTGTTATGTTTGTGTTGCAACGCTGCGCTCCGGCTGTGATAATTTGCAATGACAATAGCCGTTGCCCCTTCGTTTTCGGGAGTCATGTGCTTTTTCAGTTCCACGATCACGTTTTGAAGTATTTCCGAATAAGCTTCATCTTCGGCAGATTCATCGGTTACAGATTGCTTTTCGACACAAAGAGGCAGGATAAAACTCGTGATAATCAGTGAGATCACGATAACGCCGCCGGCTATCAGGATAATCAGGTCGCGTTCGGGAAATGCTTCACCGTTGGTCAAAAGAAACGGTATGGACATCACACTCACCAGCGTCACCGCGCCTCTCGCACCCGACAAACTGAAAATGACGCCCATACGGAACCGACCGGCGGGATGTTCGGGATCGTCGTAGTTTTTCTTTTTAATGGCGACAATCGACCAGACAAACCGTAACAGCAACAACAACAAGGTAATGAGCAGGATATAAACGATAATTTCCCAAGTGGCAACGGAATAGTTTTCACTGATTGAGGCTAAAATTCGAGGCAGTTGCGTCCCTAAAATCACGAATACCAAGCCTTCGAATGTAAACGACAGCATCGACCATACGCTTTCGGAGGCGATGTTGAAATTTACTCTTTCGGGATTAAACTTGTCCCTGTTGAGCGAATGAGTTATGCCTGCCGCAAAAACAGCCAGAATACCGCTTACTCCAAGCCCTTCGGCAATCAAATAAATCACAAACGGAGTCAAAACACTCAGCAAAAGATGCAGCGTGACATTTTCCATACCCAGCGAGCGGATCCAACGAATAAGAATATGTTTGAACCACGAAAGCAACAATCCGACTGCGATTCCTCCCAGCGCGACAACAAAAAAACGGCCTGTAGCATAAACCGGCGAAAACGAGCCTGTAAGCATTGCCGCCATGGCAAATTGAAAACTGACAATACCCGAAGCATCGTTGATAATGGATTCTCCCTGCAGGATGTTCATGATTTTGGGCGGTACATTCACCCGTTTCCCCACGGATGCCACAGCGACGTCGTCGGTCGGTCCAAGGGCGGCAACCAGCGCAAATGCGGCGGCAAGCGGAATGGAAGGAATCAGCAAATTGACCAAGTATCCCACTGCGACAATGGTTATAAGAAGTAACAAAATGCTCGCATTCAGTATGGGTTTGCGTTGTGCCCATAAGGTCTTTTTGTCCGTCAGCAGGCTGATCCGGAAAATCAGCGGAGCAACAAACAAAACAAAAAACAAGTCCGGGTCCAACTCAAGCCGAAAACCTAACGGCAGCAAGGTTACAAACGCTCCCAACGCAATTTGTATGATGGGTACGGACATAACCGGCATAAACCTGTTCATAATGTTCGACAGGCATACTGCAGCCAGCAATATCAAAATGTATTCAAAAAGGAACATGTTATCTTCTTCTTATTTTACTTTATCAGTCGTATCTTCCATGCAAAATCAATGTTTATTATGAATCTTGCTCATACCATTGTTTCACACATTTTATTTCGGAACTTCCGCCTCTTTATCGTCCTTGCGAGTTATCAGGCAACCGCAAATCACCGCTAAAATCACAACACCCCAAACGATTTTTCCGCCTATTTTGTTCCAAAAACCAATAACAGGCTCTTGGGGAACATCAATATTAAATCCGATTTTCAGCATTTCGACATCTTCTGCCGTGAGGTCGTAATAAATGTCTTCTTTATCGTTGACTAACACGGATTTAGTTTCCCCGTAATTCCACATCGGAATCCAAAAAACAGAAAATTGTTTGTACATTACGCCAAGATTGACGTGTTTGCCGTCAATAATTACACTATCGGGAAGGTTTTTCACTACTTCAATTTTTTCGCCGTTACTGTAGACGATAATACCTCTTGCCGAAACCGAATTTGCCGTGAAAAACAAAGCTCCGAATAATGCGAATGTTAAAATCATCTTCTTCATCACCTAAAAATTTTAAAGATTAATATTAATTTGTAATTTTTGAAAGAGTTATTTTTTTGACGAGATAAATATAATCATTGTCGCTTACAGTTTATGCTTTTTGGGATTCAGTATAACATTCCGAACAACCAAAGCGGAACTTTGTTGCCAAAGCCGTATTCCAAACGTCAAATAAGCATTTTGCAAACCTGCAATCTGTTCGTACCCTTTGTTTTTGCCGCCGACTTCAAAAACATACTTGCTATCAACGGTAAAATCCGCTTTGCCGGCAGAAGTTACCTCGCTGACAGCCATTGCAGGCAGTTCGTAAAATGCATCAAAACTTGAATATTGACGCAAGCATAATTCTCGGTTCCGTATAATTTTGTTGTCAGACCACCGGTTTATGTTTAATTCAACGGCTCAAATCGGCGTCTTTCTTCTTCTTGCGGAAATATACAATGCCAGCTTATCTAACCCGAAAACCAGCAACAACAGGACGACAAAAGAAATACTGACCATCAGAATCACGGATTTGGGGTGAGGCGTGGCGATTTGTCCCAACGGCGATTTATCCAGCGGTTCGAGCCGCAATTCGCTTTCATCGGGGAAATCGTTGTAATGCCATTTATTGTAGATGGTTCCGTTTTTAATCAACATCAGTCCGGGATTGGAACGGAGAATCGTCTTCAACGTCGTTTCGTCGGTTTTGCAAAACGGATATTCGGCGCCGGTGAAGTTCGCCCAACGCGAAATCTGTTCGGGAGTGCTTGCCGTCAGGCAATAAAAGCCGTAACCGTTTTCCTTGGCATAATCGTAAATATCGTTGATGTTATCAATATGATCGATGTTTGCCTTTCTCAAATCTTCCGAAATCAGCAAGAAAATATACCGGTCGGAATGTAAAACATCATCGGTAATGTCCTCATCGGTATCGGCTTCCACAATGGAAAAATCATGAATAAGCGGTTGAGCGCCTTTTTTGATCAACGTATGTCCGGCATCGACAAAAGTCCATGTACTGTCGCCCACAGGCGCATCTTCCAAGCGGTCGAATTTTTTCTCGACACCGTTTTTCTTATAAATATAAACCGATTGATACTCATCTTGCGGGGCGCCTTCGGGAAGTTTCATCGCTTCGGGAATGTTCGTTCCGATTTTATACGGACGAAAATCCAAAATCGGCAAATGCCGGTACCCGATCAAAGCAATTCCGACAATGAAAATAATGGAGGAAAAGCTGGTCAGCCATTGTGTTTTTTCGGAATACGGCGATTTGACGTTTTTCCGGAAAATAAACACGAAAATCACCATCGCCGAAAGCACGATATTTTTCCAGAATGTAGCCCAATTGCTGATGATCAATGCTTCGCCGAAACATCCGCAGTCGCTCACGGGGTTAAACAATGCCAGATAAAACGTCAACGGCGTCATCACCGCCATGAAAATCAAGGTCAGGATATACGTCGTTTTCACGTGCATCCCCAACAGCATGTTAATTCCCAGCAGAAATTCCAACGTCGACAAGACAACGGCAACAGGAAACGCCATAGGAATAAAAATATCCGCGCCGAACGATGTCAGGTAATCTTGGATTTTAATGGCAAAACCCACCGGATCGACCGCCTTCACGAATCCGGAAAAAATAAACGTCGCGCCTGTCAACACTTGAAAAACAAGAATCAGGATCGGTCTTACTTTCGGAGAAATAATCTTTTTCATGTATTTATTTTTTATTTTTTATATTCCGACCGGAACATGTTTGATTCTCACCCCGACCGGCATCACTTTCATTTCCCGTCTGATTCACCGTATTCCAATTTTATCAGAGCGAAAAGCGCATAATTAATCATATCCATATAATTGGCGTCGATACCTTCCGACACCAGCGTTTTCCCTTTGTTTGCTTCAATTTGCTTGGCACGGTATATTTTCATCAAAATGAAATCGGTATACGAACTGATGCGCATGCTACGCCACGCTTCGTCATAATCGTGATTTTTGGCATACATCAATTCCTTGGTCGCGGTAATATGCTTGTCATACAACTTCAACACCTCTTCTTCCGACATATCGGCGGTGTCGGCATATCCTTTTTCGAGTTGAATCAACCCGATCACCCCGTAATTGACGATTGCGATAAATTCGGCGCGTATTCCTTCGTCGATCATCGATTTTTCTTTGGTTTCCAGACTGCGAATCCGGTTGGCTTTGATAAAAATCTGATCGGTGATGGATTCGGGACGCATGATGCGCCACGACGGGCCGTAATCTTTCGATTTTTTCGCAAACAAATCTCTGCAAATCGAAATCACATGTTCAAACTGCTTGTTGGTATCTTGCATGTTCCGTCAACTAAACAAAAAGGATTGTATCTGACCGTTTTTCCATGCAAAGATAAAAAGATTGTTTAACATTTTGAATTTTAAATCGTCTCTCATTATATTTGTTCTATATTTGTTCTCTTTTTAACCATAAGCAAATCATGTATAACAAACGAAAAATAATCAACGATCCGGTTTTCGGATTCATTAATATTCCTTCCGAATTGCTTTTTCAACTGATTCAACATCCTTATTTTCAACGACTCGGAAGAATCAAGCAATTAGGACTCGCGTCCTTTGTGTATCCGGGTGCGCAACATACCCGTTTTCAGCATTCATTAGGCACCATGTATTTGATGAATGAGACGGTCGCCACCTTACGCGCCAAAGGGAATTTCATTTCCGATGAAGAAGCCGAGGGAGTTTCCGCCGCCATTTTGCTGCACGACGTCGGACACGGGCCGTTTTCACATGTACTGGAATATACGCTGGTCAAAAACATCCCGCACGAAGTTGTGTCTCAATACATGATGGAGGTCATTAACGAAGAAACCGGCGGAAAACTGGATCTGACATTGCAGATTTTCAACGACCGGTATCCGAAACAGTTTCTCCATCAACTGGTGAGCGGGCAATTGGATATGGACCGGCTGGATTATTTGCGCCGCGACAGTTTTTTTACCGGCGTTACGGAAGGAAACATCGGTTCAGCCCGCATCATCAAAATGTTGAACGTGAAAGACGACAAGCTGGTCGTCGAAGCAAAAGGCATTTATTCGATCGAGAATTTTCTCACCGCCCGCCGCCTGATGTATTGGCAGGTATATTTGCACAAAACCGCCGTCGCCGCCGAAAAAGTAATGGTCAATACGTTGTCGCGCGCCAAAGAATTGGCCTCGAAAGGCACGGAATTATTTGCGTCGCCTGCCCTCCGTTATTTTTTATATAACGATATTACCCGATCCGACTTTGAAAAGGACGGGGAGGCTTTGCATCATTTTGCCCTGTTGGACGACACCGATATCTGGAGCGCACTGAAAGTCTGGTGCAATCATTCCGACAAAGTCCTCTCCATCCTGAGCCGGTGCATGATCAACCGGTTGCTTTTCAAAATAGAAATCAGCCCGAAACCGTTCGACGTCCACCGAAAACAACACTATATTTCCGATTTCGCGTTCAAGCTGAACATCCCCGAAAAAGATGCCGCATATTTTGTCAGCACCGACACTGTTTCCACCAACATGTACAACCCCGACGACGACCGGATCGGCATATTTTTCAACGACGGCAGCGTAAAAGACATTTCGGAAGCCTCCGACATGTTCAACATTTCGCTGTTATCGAAAGAAGCGAAAAAGTATTATTTCTGTTATTTACGGGAGATCAAATAAACAGGTTCATATTCGCCGATTCGGCCCGCTCCAAATAAACGGCCACGCCTCCCAAGCTGACATGGTCTCTCAGTTCCTCTTTTTTCACTCCCATTACATCCATCGACATCGTGCAGGCAATCATTTCCACACCGGCTTCGGCAGCTTGCCGGATAAGGGTTTCCAAGCTTTCGATATTTTTCCTTTTCATGATGGTGCGCATCATGAAACTGCCCAATCCGCCCATGTTCCATTTCGACAAGCCCAATTTTTTGCTGCTTGAAGGAAGCATCCATCCGAACATTTTTCCGAAAAAATCTTTGGATACGGAAGGTTTTTCCGCTTTTTTAATCACACTCAATCCCCAAAATGTGAAAAACATGCTGACTTTCTTGCCGGTCGCCGCAATACCGTTTGCAATGACAAATGACGCCAAAGCCTTGTCTAAATCGTCACTGAAAACAATAATGGTTTTGTGATCTCCGACCAAACCGGTTGAACCGGAAACTTCTGTCTTTTCCGATTTCTCGATCATAACAGACACAACACCTCTTTGATTTTCAATTCCGATCAGTTTGGCGCCGGTCATATTGCACCACGCTTCCGCATCCTTGACAAAAGCTTGATCGGTGGCTTTGATCTCCAAATGTTCTCCGACCTTTAACCCGTCATAATGTTTTTTCAGTTGCATAATCGGTCCCGGACATGCCAACCCGCAGGCATCAACAAAAATCGTATTACTTACGGCTGTCTCTTTCATATTTTCCCGTCGATTTTCTTTCTTTTGAAATAATTCATTATTCCCGGTCGCTTCAGACCACGTTTTAAATCCGCCCGACAAATTATAAACCTCATCGAATCCGTTTTGCGACAATATCCGGCACGCCAGATAACCGCGTAACCCGACGGCACAATACACAATGATACGTTTATTGCGCGGCAAATCATTCAAACGGCTTCTCAATTCATCCACCGGAATATGAACCGCTCCACAGATGTGGTTCAATCTAAATTCCTGCTCTGTCCTCACATCCAGCAGAAAATCTTTTTCCGGATCAAGCCGGTCGATTTCGCGCCAATGAATGATTTTCATTTTTCCGGACAAAATATTGTCGGCAACAAACCCGGCCATATTCACCGGATCCTTCGACGAAGAATAAGGCGGCGCATACGCTTGTTCCATTTCCGTCAAATCACCGGTCGTTCCTTTTCGTTGAATCACTTGCGCCAACATCTCGATGCGTTTGTCGACACCGTCAAAACCAATGACTTGCGCCCCCAACAGCCGGCCTGTTCCGGGAGCAAAAATAATCTTGATCGAAATCGGCACGGCGCCGGGATAATATCCGGCATGAGAAACCACGTGCGTATATGACGACAGATACGGCACATCATTCTTTTTCAATACTTTCGAAGAAACGCCTGCCGTTGCAATCGTCAAATCAAACACTTTAACAACGGAAGTTCCGATCGTACCGTTGTATGTATATTTATTTCCCTCGACAATATTATTCGCAACGATACGCGCCTGTTTCCCGGCAGGGCCGGCCAACGGAATCAGAGCAGGTTTTCCGATTGCCGGATTCAATACCTCGACAGCATCGCCTGCCGCATAAATATCGGGATCGGACGTTTGCATATATTCATTGACCGCAATACCGCCGAGCGTTCCGATCGTAAGTCCGGCTTCTTCCGCCAAACGAATTTCGGGACGCACGCCGATACTCCAGATTACCATATCGGCGAACAATTCTTTTTTGCTTTCCAATTGAATTTCAAGACCCGCTTCCGTTTCCGAAAATCCGGTTATCTTTTCTTTCAAATGCAATCCGATATTTTTGGAGATCAAATGATGGTGAACGATGGCCGCCATCGAAAAATCCAACGGCGCCATCACCTGATCGGCCATTTCCACGACATCGACGCTCAAGCCCGCATCATGCAGATTTTCGGCCATTTCCAAGCCGATGAACCCGCCTCCGGCAACTACCGCTTTTTTCGGTTTGTGATCATCAATGAATTTTTTGATCGCATCGGCATCGGAAACACTTCGAAGCGTAAAAATCCGTTTGCCGGCGATACCCGGAAGAGCCGGACGAACCGGTTCCGCACCGACGGCAATCACCAATTTGTCGTACGATTCGTCATACGTCTTTCCCGATGCCGTGTCCCGAACCGTAACCGTTTTATGGTCCGGATGAACAGCCGTTACTTCCGACCGAATCCGGACATCGATCTTAAACCGACCGGTAAATCCTTCGACTGTTTGAACAAACAGCCGATCCCGTTCATTAATCGTTCCGCCGATATAATAAGGCAATCCGCAATTGGCGTACGAAATATACTCTCCCCGCTCAAACAAAATAATCTCCGCATGTTCGTCCAACCTGCGAAGTCTTGCGGCAGCCGCCGCACCTCCGGCCACTCCGCCTATGATCAGTATTTTCATTTTCATTTTGATTATTGATGATTAAGTATGTCGCAAAAAACAATATTTTAAACACTAAGTCGCAAAGACGGAAAGATGCAAAGTTTAAATTTTTTGAGATTTTGTGTCTTTTCGTCTTCGCGTTTAAAATAATAGACATTAAATTCCATGTACTTAGTTTTATATGATTTATTTATTCCGAATGCAAAACATAAGAGATCAAAAACTAATTACCGGTCAAAACACCGGAATCATTATCAACCCGGGAAAGAAAATCGCCGATTATCCGGTTAAACGTTTCCGGCATTTTCGAAGATAAAAAATGATCTCCGTTCGGAACAATAATCCGTTCGGAACCGGAAACGGCACGACTGATTTCATCATTGTGCGTTTGACTCACCATATCATGTTCTCCTGTCATTACCAACGTCGGAATATTGATGCGGGAAATTTCGGTTATCGTTAAATTCGGATGATATACCATCAACTCACAAATTTCTTTCTTAAGAATATATTTTTTCGAAAAAAAAGACTTGAAAATCAACCCGGCATACGTCAAATAAATAGATGCACGAACCGATGGCAAAAGTCCTTCCGGACGATAATTGGCACCCGTCAAAATTATGGAAAAAAACCGGTCGGGAGCCGACAATGCCAAATACAATGCTAAATTAGCCCCGTCGCTGAATCCCAAAAGATGTGCTTTATCGATTTGAAGCGTATTTAAAACATTCAGCACATCTTTCGTCATGGTCGAAAAATCAAGCGATTTTGTTCCGCGCGTCGACCGTCCGTGCCCGCGACTATCAATGGCCACAATGTTATAATTCGATGAGAAACAAGAAATTTGCGGATCAAAATAATGCAAATCCTCCCCGTTCCCGTGCAGCAAAACCATTGTCCGATTACTTTCAATACCGAACAATTCACAATAAATATCAGCATCTCCGGAGTCGACAAACAATGTCTTTCGGGGTTCCGGCAATTCTTGCTTCCTCATGCTTTATTTTAATTTGGTAATCGACCGCAAATTCAAATTGTAATTGATTGATTCATAATTTGTTTACTTTATTTATAAACTAAGAACATTTTTCGCACAACCCTTTAATGATAACATTTACTTCCCGGATTTTAAAACGAACGGGCAACTGAATATTCGGAATATCATTGTTAACCATACAATACGTTTTTTTACATTTGACACAATGAAAATGAATATGCAAATCCTCCAGATCACAGTCACAATCGTCGCTGCACAACGCATATTTAATCATTCCCGTACCATCGTCGACCCGATGAATCAAACGATGTTCCTCAAACGTTTTCAAAGTTCGGAACAACGTTACCCGGTCAACGTTTTCAAACTGTGTTTCCAAATCGTTTAAACTGACGGCATATTCCTGTTTCAACAGAATTTTCAATACCAAAATACGCATGGCGGTGGGTTTTATCCCCCGATATTCCAATTTTTCCAAAACCGGTTTTTCCCCGTCACATCCCGATTCCATAAATTTCCTAACTTCTGATTCTTGACTCTCATTTAAAATTCATCAGCCTCAAACTGATCAAAATAACTGCCAGCGTCACGCCCACATCGGCTGTGATGGCAAGCACCAAATTACCGGATCCGAAAAAGGCCGGCAGAATGAAAATAATTTTCACGGCAATAGCCCCGATGGTATTTCCTTTGATGATTCGAGTCGTTTTACGTCCCAAACGGATCAAAAAAGGAATCAACGACAATTTGTCGTTCATCAGTGCAATATCGGCAATTTCAATGGCCGTATCGCTTCCTGCGGCGCCCATGGCAATACCGACATCCGCTTCCGCCAGCGCGGGGGCATCATTCACACCGTCGCCCACCATGGCCACGTATTTATATTCGGACTGTAATTTCTTGATAATTTCCACTTTATCTTGCGGGAGCAATTCACTATAAACCGCATCCACACCCAATTGAGACGCAACATGATGAGCGGCCCGGTTATTATCGCCCGTAATCACCACCGAATCAACGCCCAATGATTTCAATTGCCGGATCACCTCGCCGCTTTCGGGTTTGATTTCATCCGTCAATGCGATCACTCCTGTGATTTCATGATTACAACTCACCACAACACAAGTTTTTCCTTGAGCGGAAAGTCTTTCGATAATATCCTCCACGTCCTTTTCAATCACATGATGTTGACGAATAAAATCCGGTTTACCGACCAACACGGAACTGTGATCACAGATCGAACAAACGGCCTTGGTTCCTTTTCCGACGACACTTTCAAACTGTCCGGCCACATGCGGCTTATATCCTTCCCTATTCGACGCATCTACAATGGCCTGTGCCAAAGGATGCTCGGAAAACAATTCCGTCCCGGCGCTGCAAGCTAAAAGTTCTTCCCGGCTTGTTCCGTTCAACGGAATGACATCCGACACCACCGGATTCCCGTAAGTAATCGTCCGCGTTTTATCCATTCCGACGACACGCACCGCCCCCATAGTTTCCAAATATTTCCCGCCCTTGATCAAAGCGCCTCCGGCAGAAGCATTTCCGATCGCGGCATACACAGCGACGGGAATGGAAATCACCAATGCGCACGGACAAGAAATCACCAATAATGTAACCGCCTGTTTCAACCAATGATCGACATCCAAGCCGAAAACAAAAACGGGAATCACAAAAATCAAAACAGCCAACACAATAATGACCGGCGTATAAATCGAGGCAAACCGCTGAATGAATTTCTGTGCATCCGACTTATTACTTTGCGCCTCATACGTCAATTCGACGATCTTTGCAAATGTCGTGTCATTCGCCGTCTTGGTTGTTTTTACTTCGATAAAACCGTTTTTGTTCAATGTTCCCGCAAAAACGGTGTCACCCGGAATTTTATTGTTCGGAATCGGCTCTCCGGTAATGGACGATTCATCAACGGAGGTTTCCCCCGACTCCACAATCCCGTCCAACGGAATCAAATCATGCGGCTTGATTTGAATGATCGTACCCGGAACAATCGTATCAATGGGCAACAACTCTCCGGCCGATTTCACCCATGCGGTTTTCGGCGCTTTACTTGTCAAATTGTCCAGAGCCGACATACTGTTTCCGATGCCGATGTCCTCCAATCTCTCCCCAAGCACAAACAATACAATGACAACCGCCGCTTCAGAATATTCACCTAAATAAAAAGCCGCACAAACGGCAATTAACATCAATAAATTGATGCTGCCGAAATTCAATTTGCCCAACGCCTTCAATCCTCCCCACAACACCTCGTATCCTATTCCCAGAATAAAAACGGCAAATACAAACGGTGCATACGGCATCGGAATTTTAACATCCGCAAGCGACAATATTTCCAACACCACGGAAATTAAAACCGCCGTCAGCAAAAAAATAAACTTTTTATCGTTAAGAGGTAACTTCATGATGTTCATCCCTATTAATAATAAAAACAAAGATAATGCCCAAAAAGTGCAATCGGATTGCATTTTTTTTCGATAGGACAAATCATCGAACTTGTCTGAAATAAAATCACTGCCCGTTTTTTTTGATTTTGCAAAGATTATAAAAACAAATCATATCTTGTTATAATTCGCTGAATCTGTTATTTTTATATCGATTCAGCGAGTTATAAAACATTTTATCTCGCTATATCGACATTTTTTATATCTTTACCACGAGCTATAAAAACAAAATTATGACAGAGATAATAGGCAGAACGGCTGAACAAGCCGGCTTGAAAGGGCATTGTTAAATAGATATAGACACCTTTGTTTCATAGTTCCCCTAGTAGCCCGGTAATCCGGGCTAATTTCTGCCCTTATTCGCTTATTTCAGGGGATTTTATCAACATTTATTGTATTTAAATAAGGGTTTGGTTCACATTGTATCGGCTGCTAAGGGGACTTTTAGAGAGTAAGGTTTTTATTTTAAATCTACATAAGATTAACAATACCCTTGAAAAAATATATGGAAAACCTCCGGTTGGTTGTGTTGCGGTAGCAACTGCACAAATAATGAAGTATTATCAATACCCGAATTCATATAATATGATTGCGATGCATCAAGTGCAAAGACGGAAAATGTATGTTCAATATTAAAAAATTATGGTTATTCTTATGCTGTTTGTTCAGATTATAATTATGCAACCGTGGTAAATGAATTGAATGCAAAACGCCCTGTTATTTTATCAGGAGGACGTGCTACCGGCCGGTGGATATTTGGTGTTTATAGTGATGGTCATGCTTGGGTTTGTGACGGCTATATAAAGATTAATTATACAAGCACTACGGCTGTAGAAGCATTAAGGGCATTAAACTCAACCGGAATCGGAGGTTCAAGCTATTCAACATTGTCTTTAAGCATGAATTGGGGATGGTATAATGGCTCATATAATGGTTTTTATGCTTTTGACAATTTTGATCCCGGAGAATTTACATTTAATTATCGCACTAAAATGGTTGTCATAAAACGTTAATATTTTTCATCAAAAAAAATCCATCCGGTCTGCCTCGGGATATTTCATAGAAACGACGAATATTAATATACAAATTGTTAGTATGCTTATATATAAATTATGAAAATAATAATTCAAGTTATTGTGTCGATAATTCTTTTGTTCCCATCTTGTAAACAAAGGGAAGATTGTTGTGTAGTAATTGACACCGCAATAAATATACTGTTTGTAGATCAAAAGGGTGATAATATTTTCACTGTTGATTCGACGGGTTTAGTTATTACTAATGATATAAGTATTGATTATGTCGTAGCAGGCGAAAAAGAGCGTGCACGCAATGCCTTTTTCTTTTATACAGATTATGGTTATCCTGTAATGAGTTTGTTCCCTAATGACATTGACTATAATGGAGAAACATTGGTTAATCTTGGAAGTTTGGGAACTGATACTGTCAGGACAGAAATGAAACGAGGTGAAAACTATACTATTTGTACAAAAGTCCGGTATAACGGCCAACTTGTATTTGACGTATCTTCACCTACCGAAGAGCAAATTGAAAAAGGACGTTTTATTAAAGTAGTAAAAAATATTCCTGATTCGGAATGATAGTCGATTATATTTTATTTCAAAATCCCGGTACCATGCCGGGATTTTGTTTTATTAAACGGAAGATCGTTTTTCCAAAAAAAACGATCCTCCGTTGCCATTGATATCGATGTTTGTATTTGTAATGTAATTTTACAAACTATTTTTTTAAAGTGTCAAAGTCAGGAAATAAAGACGGATGATTTGTTTATCCGATTTATATCTGACCATCTCGGATGTAATACTGCACAAGTAAAATTGAAAAGGCTGTTTCTTGTTTCGAGAAACAGCCTTTCCGACTAAAAAATCATCTTTATTTTCCTAAAAAGAAAAACGTTGTCACTTCTTTTCAATCGCCGCCTGAGCCGCCGCCACACGTGCAATCGGCACACGGAAAGGCGAACAACTCACATAATTCATGCCCAGGCTTGCGCAGAATTTCACGGAAGACGGTTCGCCGCCATGTTCGCCGCAAATACCGACTTTCAGGTTCGGTTTGGTCGAGCGGCCTTTTTCCACGGCGATTTTGATTAATGAACCCACCCCCTCCTGATCCAGAATTTCAAACGGATCATATTTCAAAATTCCGATTTCGCGGTAAACTTTCAAAAATTTGCCGGCATCATCACGGGAATAACCGAAAGTCATTTGCGTCAAATCATTGGTACCGAACGAAAAGAAATCGGCATATTGCGCAATCTTATCGGCAGTAACCGCAGCACGCGGAATCTCGATCATCGTTCCGATTTTGTATTCGACCCGACTGCCTTTTTCGGCAAAAACTTTTTCGGCTGTCCGACGAATGATATCCGACTGCAACTTAAGCTCTTCCACCGTACCCACCAACGGAACCATGATCTCGGGAAGAAGCTTGATTCCCTTGGCTTGAACGTTCAATGCGGCTTCGATAATGGCACGGGCCTGCATTCCGGTGATTTCGGGATACGTATTTCCCAAACGGCAACCACGGTGTCCCAGCATCGGATTAAATTCTTCCAAATCATCTACGGCACGTTTTATTTCATCGAGAGTCATTCCCATCTCTTCGGCCAATTCTTTTTGAGTGGCCAATTGATGAGGAACAAATTCATGCAGAGGCGGATCCAACAAACGAATGGTGACACCAAATCCGTCCATTACTTCAAAAATACCTTCAAAGTCGCTGCGTTGCATCGGAAGCAGTTTTTTCAAAGCTTCTTTACGCCCTTCGATATCTTTCGCCAGAATCATTTCCCGCATGGCCTTGATCCGGTCACCTTCGAAAAACATGTGTTCGGTACGGCAAAGACCGATCCCTTTTGCACCGAATTTGCGGGCAACCACGGCATCTTTCGGGGTATCGGCATTGGTGCGGACATCCATGTGCGTATATTTTTCGGCCAATTCCATGATTTTTCCGAAATCACCGCTTAAATCAGGATCCATCGTATCCACCTGACCGTCGTAAACATCGCCGGTAGAACCGTTCAAAGAAATCCAATCCCCTTCGTTATAGACTTTACCGCCCATTTCCACGGTACGTTTTTTATAATCCACTTTAATTTCACCGGCACCCGAAACACAACATTTACCCATACCGCGGGCAACCACGGCAGCATGCGAAGTCATACCTCCGCGAGCCGTCAAAATACCTTGAGCGGCATCCATTCCGCTGAGGTCTTCGGGCGAAGTTTCGATCCGTACCAAAATCACTCTTTTGCGTTTTTCGTTCCATGCCACAGCATCATCGGCAAAGAAAACGATTTTTCCCGTCGCCGCACCGGGAGACGCCGGAAGACCTTTAGCCATGACTTCGGCGCTTTTCACAGCCTTTTCGTCAAAAACCGGATGCAATAATTCATCCAATTTTTGAGCTTCCATCCGCAACAAAGTTGTTTTTTCGTCAATGATGCCTTGTTGCAACATTTCCACGGCAATACGCACCATGGCCGCACCCGTGCGTTTTCCGTTCCGAGTCTGCAACAACCACAATTTGTTGTCTTGAATCGTAAATTCAAGATCCTGCATATCTTTGAAATAATCTTCGAGCTTTTGCTGTGTCTCGATCAATTCTTTTGCACATTTGGGCATTGCCTCTTCCAAAGACGGATATTTCGCTTTCCGCTCTTCTTCCGGAATGCCTTGCAACAAGGCCCAACGGCGCGCTCCTTCGGTTGTGATTTGCTGAGGCGTGCGAATACCGGCAACCACATCTTCACCTTGAGCATTAATCAAATATTCACCGTTGAAAATATCTTCGCCGGTAGCTGCATCACGAGTAAAAGCAACACCCGTAGCCGATGTCTGCCCCATGTTTCCGAAAACCATCGCTTGTACGTTTACGGCAGTACCCCATTCTTCGGGAATTTGATACATGCGGCGATACACCACCGCACGTTCGTTCATCCAACTGTCGAATACCGCGCAAACCGCACCCCAAAGTTGTTCCCACGGACTGACGGGAAAATCGTTTCCGGTTCGTTTTTTTACGGCCGCCTTAAATTTTTTGACCAGTTCTTTCAAATCATCCACCGTCAGATCAGTATCCAATTCTATATCTTTGGTTTTTTTGACATGTTCCATGATTTCCTCGAAAGGATCTATATCTTCTTTGGTTTTCGGTTTCATTCCCAAAACCACGTCGCCGTACATTTGTATAAAACGACGGTAACTGTCCCAGGCAAAACGGTCGTTTCCCGATTTTTTGGCGATGCCTTCCACCGCTTCGTCATTCAATCCGAGATTCAAAACAGTATCCATCATTCCCGGCATTGAAACTCTCGATCCCGAACGTACCGAAACCAATAACGGATTGTCTTTGTCTCCGAATTTGCAATTCATTGATTTTTCGATATAAGCGATCGCCTTTTCAACTTCAGGTTTAAGCAAATTCACCACAGCGTCTTTTCCCGATCGATTATATTCGGTACACATTTCCGTCGTAATCGTAAATCCGGGAGGTACAGGCACTCCGATCAAATTCATTTCAGCCAGATTGGCTCCTTTTCCGCCGAGTAAATTTCTCATGTCCGCTTTACCTTCGGCCTTACCGTTACCGAAAGTATAGACTCTTTTGTTTTCCATAATCGTTACGTTAATTTTTAATTGTGTTTATTTTGTATCATTAAAACATACTCATCCAAGAAAAACGCTATTATTTATCAAAAGTTTAAAGCATTTGCAAAAGTATGATTTTATTTGAATCCATAACGAAAAATACCCGAAAATAGAACGTGTAAGAGCAAATATTTCAACCGTTTCCATTCACGAATAAATTGAAGAATTCATTTTTCGGATACATCCGGCATCTCATCTCAAAAGCTTTCGGTATATTTGTAAAAAAATAACCGACATGGATCCAAAACAACTTTTAAAACCCGGAGTATACCACGGACATATCAATGCTTTCAAACCCAAATACTCCATCAAATCGATGCTTAAGTCGTTATTGCCCGACGAAAACGTTTTATTTGTCACTCCCTGCAATGTGGGAAATAGAAGAGGTGCGCTGACACTGACCGATAAGCAGGTGATTTTTACGGCAAACACCATATTCAGGACTATTTTGAGAAAAAATATTTTATTTAAAGACATAATCGGTGTAACCTATAATAAAGGAGCGGCCGTCTCCGAATTGATCATAGAAACGCCCGCCGAATCGCTCCGTTTTTCGCGGATAGGAAAACGGCACATCGGCGAAAATCTGGCTTACAAAATCAACGAGCAAAGGATAAAAGCAACTCATTCGACACAACCGATTGTTATTCAACCGCAAGCGTCCGCCGATTTGGAAGACTTGGAATATCTGGCATCAATGAAAGAAAAAGGGATTATCACTCCGGAAGAATTTGATTTAAAGAAAAAGCAGATACTCGGATTATAATTATAACCGAAAAAAGCTGTCTCAAAAATCACTCTTTCATCATGCATGACATCAACGACAAATCCGACCGATAATGTATTCAATCAATCTGAAAGGAAACTTAATCGACCTGTCCACGCCTTTGGTCATGGGCATTTTAAACATAACACCCGATTCTTTTTATCCCGGCAGCCGGGTTCAGACGGAAGAAGCTGTTTCGGCCGGAGCAAGGCGAATTTTATCCGAAGGCGGAAGCATCATCGACGTCGGCGCCTACTCTTCCCGTCCGAATGCCGGGCATATTTCGGAAAACGAAGAAATGAAACGGTTGTCGTTTGCTTTAACCATTATTTTGAAGGAACATCCCGATGCTTTTATCTCGATCGATACCTTCCGGGCCGGAATAGCCGAACGATGCGTAAAAGAATTTGGAGCGGCCGTCATCAATGATATTTCAGGCGGAGAAATGGATCCGAAAATGTTTGAAACCATTGCCGGACTTCAGGTTCCGTACATACTGATGCACATGCAAGGTACGCCTCAAACCATGCAGCAACATACCCGGTACGAACATTTTATCCGGGATGTTTTTTTGTATTTTTCGAAAAAAATCAACCGGTTGCAACTTCTCGGAGTCAACGACATTATCGTTGATCCGGGTTTCGGATTCTCCAAAAATTTGGAACAAAATTATACCCTGATGAAATATTTGAACTATTTTCGTATATTTGACCATCCGTTATTGGTCGGTATATCCCGAAAATCCATGATTTATAAATTATCGGGCACGACACCCGAAGAAAGCCTCAACGGAACCACCGTGCTCAATACTGTCGCGTTGATGTCGGGTGCGCATATTTTGCGGGTACACGATGTAAAAGAGGCGGCGGAAGCGGTGAAAATAGTCGGATGCACAACACGTGAGTGCACAGTGAACAGTGCATGAACAAATTGATTCAAAGCGATGGAGAAGATCCGGGATATGATCCTATCCGAAACGTATTACTTTTATTTTCAACTTAAATTAAGATGTTTGTTCCTTTCGGCATAAAAGATGCTTTAGATATATTTTTGGTCGCCCTGTTTCTGTATTATGTGTACAGATTGATGAAAATGTCCGGAGTTTTTAACTTGTTTGTGGGCGTATTGGCTTTTATGGCGATATGGGTGATTATCACCCACATTCTGGATTTACCGTTGATGGGCGCCATTTTGGATAAATTGGTCAGTGTGGGCGCCATTATTCTGGTGATTCTTTTTCAGGATGAAATCCGCCGTTTTCTCGTGGACATCGGTTCTCACCGACGATGGCAGTTTTTTGCGCGCTATTTTTCGCTTCAAAAAAATCCGGAAAAAGACACCGGTTATTTAACGGCAATTGTTTTGGCCTGCATGAACATGTCCCGGACAAAAACAGGCGCTTTAATCGTCATTGAAAACGGGATCAGTTTGGAAACATACGAAAAAACGGGAGAAAAAATAAATGCCGAAATCAAAACCCGTCTGATCGAAAACATTTTCTTCAAAAACAGTCCCTTACACGACGGGGCCATGATCATCGCATACGGAAAAATACGGTCGACAGGCTGTGTGCTGCCATTATCGCACAATGCTCATATTCCCAAAGAATTGGGGCTCAGGCATCGGGCCGCGTTGGGAATTTCTCAGGAAACCGACGCCAAAGCCATTGTCGTATCGGAAGAAACCGGGTACATCTCAGTGGCTTATCAAGGACAACTGAATTTAAGGTTGTCACCCGAAAGTTTGGAACAATTTCTGTCTTCACCTGTTTAATTATTTACAATTTATACTATACAATGTTAAATTATGAAAGCGAGAATTTATTTTATTTTATGTTTTTTATTAATAGGAATTGCTATGAATGCTCAAACTTTTGAAAAAGACAGTTTTAAGACTAAATCAGGAAAGAATCTGGATATTTTTTTCATTAAACACTCCAGCTTGATTCTAAAGTACAACGGTTACCTGATTTATGTGGATCCGGTGACGATGTTCACCAATTACAGCCTGCAACCTCAAGCCGACATGATTTTGGTGACTCACGAACATGCCGATCATTTCGATCCGAATGCCATCGACACGTTGAAGAAAGAAAATACGAAAATCATCCTGAATCTTTCCACCCGCGACAAATTGGGAGAAGGAACCGACATTAAAAACGGAGATAAAATCAATCCCGAACCGTTTTTGAGTATAGAAGCCGTTCCGGCTTACAACACGACTCCGGGGAGAGAACATTTTCATCCGAAAGGTCGGGACAACGGCTATATTCTGACCATCGACGGATTACGCATTTATATTGCCGGTGATACAGAGGATATTCCGGAAATGAACAACATCAAAAACATCGACATCGCATTTCTGCCCGTCAACCAGCCATACACCATGACTGTCGATCAGGCCGTTCATGCGGCGAAGATGATAAAACCGGTCATTTTGTATCCTTATCATTACAGCGACACCAACGTCGAAGAAATCAAAACCCGGCTTGCAACCGAAAGCCCCGCCATCGAAGTACGAATCAGGGAATTGCAATAAACGGTGTACGGTGGAGGTTGTTTTAAAAGCACGCAGATGCCATAGATTTACCCGGAAAGACAAAATATAAGTTTTGTAATATATTGATTATCAATAATTTTACATTTGTGTTTTCCTGTTAAATCTGTGTCATCTGCGTGCTAAATTACTTTTGATGCAGCCTTTAACGGCGCTCGTACTCTAAACTTGCCATAATAAACGGCCCGATGGCTTTCCCTTCATTTTTGGTAATTGCAATATCTTTTCCGCAAAGATAATAATTTACAGTACCGGTGCGCGACAAGTCGCTTGCAGGGCCTAATCCCGCCGATGCACAAGACTGTATGACAGAAATATTTCCGTTTGTTTCTCTTACAATAAATTGTTTAATCAATCCTCGATAAGCTTTCTCTCCCGGCAGTTTATAGGTTCCGGCATCCAATACTCCAATTCGGATGCCTTTCAAGTATGCGTATGTAAACATACTTGATGCGGAAGATTCTATATAGTTAGGATTATCGCATTGGTTGTAGATTTTTTCTTTTCCTGTTGCGTCAATGACTTTGTCGCCAACATTATCTCCTCTTTTGTCAGCATCGTATTGTAATAGTTGATACCAACAACCGGATTCCGGATCCTGATATTTAGCTAATCCGGCCGCAACTTGATTAACGATTTTCTTTAAATCCTGATAATCAGGGTGTGATTTAGGCATCAAATCCAACACATCAACCAAAGCTGCAAAAAACCACCCCATTCCTCTACCCCAAAATTCGGGAGAACATCCCAAATAAGGGTTACTCTTTTTTGCCCAAAATGAATTTACATCCGTCGGATCGGCTGACCATACATGATAGTTCAACCCTTTTTGAGGATTATAAGTGTATTGATTAATGATCTTAAATTGCAAGGCAATATCCGACCATGAAGCGATATTATCTTCCAATCCCGATTCTTCTCCAAAATTGTATTGCCATTCGGCATACATAGCAGGCCCCATATACAAACCGTCCAACCACAACTGATCAGGGTATTGCATTTTATGAAAAAATGCACCCGTACCGGGTTTGGAAGCATCAATACGACGGTGGCTGTACTTCAATTTATTTCTTAAATAGGTGGCGCAATGCTTATAACGGGTCGCATCGGAAATATTACCCCTTTTTATTTCTTCCTGATACAAAGTGAAGAAGATTTTACCCGCAGCAAGGTCATCAATATTACTTTCTCTCACTTTTACAGTATCAGATCCCTGTAAACAATAATCGGCATACTGTTTTACCGCATCATAATAATCTGTTTTCTCCGGATATTGCTGCCACGCCTTTAACACACTGACAGCGACCAAACCGGGAACATAATCCCAATGAGCAGTAACCAATTGTTCTTCTTTTGTGTTACTCAGGAACGTCTTCAAAGCAAGGCTTTCCACCACCAATTGTGAATATTTCTCTTGTTCTATTTTTTGCTGGGCAGAACAAGAAAAGAGAGAACAAATGACACAGATTGTTATTAAATTTTTCATACAAAAAATAATTTAAATGTTGCTTTAATCAATTCTCATACTTGCCGGGATTAATCCCAAAATGTTTCTTAAATATTGTACTGAAATATTTGACATCGTTAAATCCGGTGGAATAAGCGACTTCGGCAATCGTATATTTCTTTTCCCTGAGCATTTTAGCGGCGCGATTCAGGCGAACCGTCCGGATAAAATTGTTAGGCCCTTGATTGGTCAGGATTTTCAGTTTCTTGAAAAAAGACGACCGACTCATCGCCACTTCCCGGCATATCTCATCAATGGAAAGTTCGCTGTCATTAATATTTTTGTCAATGATGGCAATCACTTCTTCTATGAACGCTTTATCCAACGGGTTGGTATCCAATTCCTCCGGAACATCGTCTTGTTCCAACGGCAATACTAAATTTTTCCGTAGAGCCTGTCTGGTGGCAATAGTGTTTTCAACAGTCATTCTCAGGATGGCCGGGTCAAATGGTTTGGTGATGTAATTATCAGCTCCCAACAAATATCCTTTATGCACATTCTCCACATCGTCCAATACCGTGAGAAGGATGATAGGAATGTGTGACGTTTCTTTATCCGACTTAATCCGGGTGCACAATTCATAGCCGTCTATTCCGGGCATCATAACATCGGAAATGATTAGTTCGATGTCGGATTTTTTAATCATCCGGACGGCTTCTTCTCCATTAGAAGCTTCCAATACCGTATATTTGTCCTTCAATTCCTGCTTGAGTAAAGTTCTCATATCCGGGCTGTCTTCCACCACTACGATCGTTGTTTTATCGTTGCCGGATATTTCCACAACTGTCGATGCTTCAATGTCACTATGATACTCTTCCGGCGTTTCGTCTTCCAAAAATATACATTTATCGACATCGAAATGGCTTTTTCCACAAGGAAATGTAAGCGTAAAAATACTTCCTTTGCCTTCGACACTATCAAAAGAGATGTCTCCGTGATGTAACCGTATCAGGTTTTTTGTCAGCAGCAACCCGATTCCGGTACCGTTTTCGGATGAATTAACGGCATTTTTGGCACGGAAAAAAGGCTTGAAAATGTCTTTTTGATTCTTTTTAGGAATCCCGATGCCGCTGTCCTTAATTTGGATCCTCCAATATTTATTGTCGGATGACAAGGAAACGTCTATGCTTCCTCTCTCAGGAGTATATTTAATAGCATTAGACAACAGATTGCCGATGATTTTATCCGTTTTTTCCACATCAATCCAAACCGGAATGGATGCTCCGGCGGTAAGAGTTATACGAATGTCTTTTTTTCGGGCGGATGGTTGGAAAAGCTCCAACCTGTCTTTCATGTATTCGTTCAAATCGTGTTTCGACAAGGTTAATTTGACAAAACTTTTAGCCGTTTTCTGAAAGTCGAGCATTTGTGTGACTAATTTATAAAGCCTGTTTGTATTTTTTACCGCCAAATTCAAGAGTATTTTGTCGTCTTCTCCCCAATAATGGTCATTTTCCCGGAGTTTTTCCAAAGGCCCTTTGATTAAAGTAACCGGCGTTTTTAATTCATGGGCGGTATGAGTAAAAAATTCCATCTTTTCAGAAACCCCTCTTTTTTCCATTTTTGCTCTGAAAAATTGGATAATAATCCAGCCCAATCCCGACAGCAACAACAAATAGATGATTTTCGCCCCGATGGTTTCCCAAAACGGCGGAGCGATTTCTACGTCAATGCTTTTCGAATCAATGACATTCAGATTGTCCTTATTGACTAATCTAATCTCAAAAGTATATCTGCCCGGCGGCACATTGGTATAGAACGCCGTATTAATGTCTTTTTGATTAATCCATTCCTTATCGTAAGATTTCAACCGCCATTCAAACCGGGAAGCGTGAGGATTAGTGTAGTTAATCGAAGTGAACTCAAAAGAAAATGTATTCTGATAATATTTCAGACGTATCCGTCCGGTATTCTCCAGGGTAGTCTTCAACGGCGAATTTTTCTCGTGGGGATATACCGGCTGATAAAGGATACTCAATTCGGTCATGAACAATTTATGTTTGGTATTTACCCGGTCGATAACTTCGGGGGTGAAACAAACAGCGCCACCGGTTGTTCCGTACATCAGTTCCCCGTTACGTTTTTTGAGAAAGGAACGCGCTTTGAAACGCTCGTCGACAAGACCTTCCTCTACGCCGAAATTGATAAATTCCATGGAAACAGGATCATAACAAGAAAGACCTGATTCCGTACTGATCCACAAACGATTCCTTTTGTCGGACAAGATACTGTAAAGGCTGTTGGACGGCAATCCGTTGTCTTTCGTATGTACGTCCAGCAAATCACGTTTGCGGTCATATTTCAACAATCCGCCTTCGGTTCCCAGCCACAAAATACCTTGACTATCTTCGTAGATGGCGTTAATAAAACTTTGCATAGTGGATGCTGTGCGTTTGACGGACAGAAATTCCACGAAAGCATCTGCGTTTTTGTCTAAAATATATAATCCCTGCGCCGTTCCTGCCATCAGGGTATTGTTTGTTTCGACGATGGTATTGACGGATTTTACTTTATATTGTTTGAACGTTTGAGTGTGCGTATTGTATTTTGTCAGCGGGAAATACAAACCACCCAACCATATCATGCCTTCGGAATCATTGAAGATGGTATATGGACGGGCGATGCCGGATGTATTCGGAATTTGCAGGTATTTGTCGATTTGCATGGAAACAGGATTGATGCAAACCGCAGAAGCTCCGCCTGCCCAGATTCGTCCCGCATCATCTTCGCATAACGCAAGGGTATTGTATTTTTTGTTATTTGTTCCGGCGCTTTCCAATACATGTTGCCACTGCCCCGTGTACACATTATATTTGCTTACTCCATCGTTTGTTCCATACCATATATTTCCGTCACGATCTTCCAACAGGGCATCTACGGAATGATTCGGGTTTCGGGTCTGTTTTTCCGGACGGATAGGTTTGAACATGGGAAGATTGTCGTCGTAAATATAAATGCCGTTGGAATAAGTAGCGATCCAAAGACGATTATCGTCTATCAGCAAATTATAGATGGAATATGGAGGGTCGGCCATTTTCTCATCTTTGAAGTGAGAGTAGGATTCCTGTATCTTTTTGTTATCCTTGTTGATACGAATCACTCCTATCCCATCGGTGGCAATGAAAAAAGTATTGTTATAGCTCTCAATATCACGGACGCTTTCGCCAAAATCATATCGGGTGTCCGAAAGTTTTTTCCGGAAAATATCATACATAAGCAGTTTTCCACTGAAAGTTCCGATGAGCAAGGTATTGTTAAATTCTTCAAAATACATACATTGTACCCGTTCCCGCAAATGCACCGGAAAAATCTCCCGGCAAGAAACACCGCCATCCTTCACGCTTATCTCGGATATGAACAAATCTTCCTGCGTGCCAACGGCATATTTGGAAGTTCCGATTTCTTTCATGGAGAAAATATTGTATTGCTTGTAAGGCTCTATTTCCCGTATTTGTCCAGATTCGGGCAGATACAGCAACAACCCAAACGAACCTAAAATGAACAAGTGGTTATCGCGTGTAAAATAAATGCCGTTCAGAAAAATATTTTCATCGGGGATTTTTTCCGGAAGATTGATTCGAAGTGTATACGCATCGCGGTCGATGTCGTATTGAAAAATTTGTCCGTTATTGGTATATACCCAGAGGTTATCATTGCAATCTTTAGCCAACATATTGATTCTACCGGCAATATCTTTCGAGTTTTCATCAAGAAGTTTGTATTGTTTGATATATCGCCCGTCATAACGGTCTACACCTACCCTTGTAGAGATCCACATAAAGCCTGCCCGATCTTTTTCTATGGAAAATGTTCTCTTATTACTTAATCCGTTATGGGTGTCAAGATGCTTGAATCCTTTCACCGAAGCTGTATTCAGGCAGAAAATAACCAGACAAAAAAACAGTATCCGTGGGTTCATGGTTTAATTTAAGGAAATTCAAGTCAAAAATAATCAAAATACGCCAATGAAAACACCGGATTTTCATTGGCGTATATGAAATGATCACCTGACAATCTTTTTCACCCGGTTACCGGCTTTCACAATATATATTCCATGGGGAAGATTTATCAAGTCAATGCTCCCCGAACCGGAAACAACAACTTGGGATATTACCTGTTGGCCGCCTATAGAATAAATTACCACGGAAGAGTCGGTCAGGTTTTTAACCTGAAGGGTCGTTCCCGAAAGATAAATCTGTGCATCGGCAACCAGTATATTTTCTATGGCAGAGATTTGCTCATAATTCGCTGCAACACTGTAGTCATTGTCCATAACCAACTGTTTTGGATTGTCGGTGTAGTGCTGACCGTTGATGTACCACGATACAAATTCTCCGCTTACGTTGTTCAATTCAACGGTTTCTCCGGCTTTATAAACGGTTTCTCCATTTCCGGGAGTGGAGGCGAAACGGTCGTCGGTTACCTCAAGTACGTATGACGGGAACTCATAAGCGCCGATAAATCCCAGCTTGCCGGTACGTGGAGCGCCGGTCTGGTCAACAGGGTTTTCGCCGATAAATTCGCATAACAAAGCATTAGGTATTACCTTCAAGTCTTTCCAAAGTCCATTCGTTTCATTGGGAACACATACTCCTGCAACATTAGCGACTGCCTCTACGTAAGGCGCTGCTGTCCATGCACGATATTCTCTGTCGGTTGATGACATCTCTTCTGCCGAGTTAGGCATTATACCGTAATAAATATTGTAGCCGTAGGAGGTGATTTTCTTGTTGCTGCCGATACGCACATCGTTTGAATACTGTATTCCGCTTGCCGCGTTGTATTTATTACCGCCGAAAAGATTTCCTCCCATAAAAATGTCGTCCGCATTCGTGTATATCGCAGCATTACTGTTGTTATTGTTCATGTTGCCGACAAACGTATTGTTGAACAAATATATCGGATACCCGTTGTCTTGATTACAGCAAATGACGGTGCCGTTAGCGCTTTTGCCCGATACTACATTTGCCGTATTATTCAAGAACGTTGAGTTGCGGATCGTTAAAGAAGGAAAAGTATTCGCTCCCGATTTGGTTCCGCCTTTGATGTCTATGGCAGCGCCGCTTATACCGGCCAGATTGGATTCAAACAAACATCCGTCGATTTCTACATGAGCAATATCTACGCTGATGACCCCGCCTTGCCTGACAGATTCATTTCCTCTGAAAATACAGTTATTGAAATATATAAAAGCAAGGGGTGATATGCAACGAATGGCTCCAGGTTGCCGGCCTGTTCCTGTATCTGATTTATTGTTAAGAAATTGACAACCGGTAAAATAAACCTTTGAAGCATAAATGCCGACAGCTCCAGGTTCGTCACCGACATGTGCCGCACCATTCTTAAAAATGATGTTGTAAAACTTATTGACCTGAGAGTTGTTGTTCCTGTTAGCATAGTTGCTCAACATCATAATTTGATTATTTCCCTTGGCATCGAAAGATACAGGCAGGAGAAGGGAGGAAGCATCGAATGTCAAACTTTTTTCAACTTTGACGGCGGATAAGAACTCAATAGATTGTCCGCTCATGCCGGCATCGAAAACGATAATATCGTTGTCTGCGGCATTACCGATACAGTAGCTCAAAGAACCTTCAGTTGTACTTGCAGGGCCTTCGGCAATGGCTTCTGTGTTATTGACAACCCATGTGGCGGCGTTTACCTGCATAAGGCTGAGGGCCGCAAATAAAATCGTAATGGTACTTTTTTTCATGATAACTGTGTTTATAAAATGAATAAATTAAAATATATTTTGTCAAAGATACCCAAGAGACAACCCTTAAAGGTGTGCTATTTGGTAAAATAAGTTTGCAAATCGGTATTTTTCAGAAACCTATCCAATGGAGTCAATTGCAATTCTTTAATCCCTTCTACAATCAGGCTTGCCATTTGCATGGCGCCGAATCGGGAAAAATGCGTATCGTCTGCTTTCCCTTCGGGGAATAAGCGGCTTTCGCCCGGAGCGACGTAAACGAACATTTTTTTAGCTTCTTCTTCCCCATACTGTGCAATTAACCTGACGCTTTTTTCCTGAAGGTCGATGAAAGGAACGCCGGTTTTCGCCGCCACTTCTTTCACGACGGCAGGATACAAACCGTGCGTATTAGCAAGCAATTGCCCGTTTTTGAATATCCGTCGGCCGACAGGTGTCACCAATATCGGATTGGCGCCTTTGGCAAGAGTTTCACGAACAAATTTTTCCAGAAACTGCCGGTACTGTTCGGGCGGGGTGTATCTGTCCGTTTTCTTTTGCGAGGCATCATTATGTCCGAATTGGATAAAGACATAATCACCGGGCGCAGTTTCTGCCATAAGATTATCCCAAAGCCCTTCCCCGATAAAAGTACGGGTGCTTCGACCGCCTTTGGCAAAGTTCAATATACTGACGGAGTCGTTGAAGAAACAGGAGAATACCTGTCCCCAGCCCCAATCAAGACTTCTATCGTGATCGACATCCTGCATGGTAGAATCCCCGGCAAGGAGAATCTTAAGGAGGCGGGTATCATAAACCACTTTTTTGTAATCGGCTATCTGATTGTCGAACTGCCGGATGTCGGACGAATGTTCACCTTCTATCCGAATCAGGTATTTGTTTTTCCCGGTTGAACGATTGCCGGATATTTGAGCGTTCTGCACGTTATCAAGCGTAATCAGACCCGCTTCCTGTTGAGGATTGGAGAACGTAAAACCGGACAAAGCCAGCTGCTTCACATCTTCGGCATACAAAGCATTACGATAATCAGCGCCAAGTACTTCAAGGCGGATATTATTCATTGTGATACCGACGGCATGGCGAATGAAGAGTCCGTAAGCCGGAACATCGGAAAACTTCAACGTTTCGGGATATTCTTTTTCCCTTTCGGGGATATTGCGCCGCAGGGCATCTTCGAGAGAGCCGCCGCCGGAAGAAACAAAGTGAATATTACTCAGCGTAATATTTTCTACCGGATGTCCGGGCAAACCGGTGATGGAACCGGCAACAAGACCTTCCGTGCGGGCAAAAATATTCGTTATTTGAATGTTGCGTAACGTTCCGGGAGGTTGCGAAGGACCGCCATCATAAAAATTCCGCCCCCTGTCGGCAAGGTGGAGAAACAAAGGCGTCATCACACCGTTCATGCTGATGTTGGAAATATTGATTCCGTCGATCGTCGCTCCGTCAGCAGTTGAAAAGGCGATACCGCCCAATGCACGATGCGGACGCGGATAAATAGTAGGATGTTCCGGACGCCAGAAAACACAGTTACTTATCGTGAAATTATAGAATCCACCGTTAGTCTCCGTACCTATTTTGACGGCATTGCAATTACTGGCGACAATACAGTTTGAGACAACAACATTTTCACAGGCATCTCCACTGTTAGTCGATTTGAAACAGATACCATCGTCATCCGTGTCAATGTTACAACCTGTGATACAGACATTCCGGCAGTTATCGATGTCCATGCCATCGTTATTGTAATTGCCATGGCTGAAAATTTGCAAATTTTCGAGCCGGAGATTACTGCAATGGAGGTAATGCTGCATCCAAGAGGGAGAGTTTCGCAGGGTGATGCCTGCTATATACACATGATTGCACGAAATCATGCGGATAACATAAGGCCGCGAACGGATACCGAGCAAATCATCGGTAATATCGGCTTTGAAATTCGGGTCGTCACCCTGCCCGTCAATGGTTCCTTCGCCGGTGATAGAAATATTTTCGGCGTTTTCGGCATAAATAAGAAATCGGTTGGTGTAACGGTTGATGTGCGACACGTAACCCACCTCGATAACGGGATAATCTTTCAAATCCGTACTGCCCGATAGTATGGCGCCTTTCGAGAGCCGGAGAGTAACATGGCTTTTCAACTTCAGCGTTCCCGTAAGATATTTCCCGGCAGGAAAAAGCAATTCTCCCCCTCCGGTTTCGGACAGTTGATCAATGGCTTTTTGGATGTATTCTGTGTTTAACGTTTTACCATCGCCTTTGGCTCCAAAGTCATTGACGTTGGAGGCTGCAAGCCACAAAGGACAAAGCAGAAAAATGATTATAAAATGCTTCATTGTTCGTATTTTCTTTATCAGTATTTTCAATTTAAATGATTTTAAACGCGAAGATGCAAAGCCGCAAAGATTTTAAACTTCGTGTCTTTCTGCCTTGGCGACTTTGGCATTTAAAATATAAACTATTTTTTCACCATACTTAAAACCCGTAACTTTTCAGAAATGGTTTTTCGGGCAATACAATATCATAAGGACTGAAAACAGCATGGAACAACCCCTTATTCTGAATGGTATTTACTATCGTCAGACAAAAAGCGCCTCGCTTCTCCCCTATTTTGTCAGCCTTTTGTTCATTAATGGGCTGAGAAAGTTTCGTTCCGTATCCTACCACAACGAGATTGTCGGAAATGACAATCCTGCCGTCTATATTTTCTACACCCAAATCAGAACGGTTACCGGCAAAACCTATCGCATAGTTATCATCGCCGGTAAACAAAGCAACATCTACATTGGCACGGTTGCCGGTGAAACGGATGTCGTCTTTATCCAATGTCCAAACATCTTTCTCATTGAGCGCCCTCTTGCCGGGAGTAGAAGAAAACGGCCCATCGCCCAGCCAGCGAAATGTCGTAACATCAAACGGTAAGCATAAGGCAAGTCCAAATTCCAAAAGACTGCCCGTTGCCTGTTGAGGCTTCACGCTATAGTCAAAGTGAATTACACTGTTGCGGGAGACTGCGATATTTATTTTTCCGTCAATATATTCCCCTTGTTTTTCCTGTCGGTTCCAACGGCAATCCAGTGCAATATGCAATGTATCTTTTGTTTGGTAAACATTTTTTCCGACTATTTCGGGCGGCAACAAATAGGGATTCCAATAGAACAGATCTTTACGGCGCATACCCAAGTTCAGCAAATTGATGGTTGGTTTCCGGCCTACACGAATCAGCAGTTCACTATCCAAATATACTTTTCCGCCTTTACCGGTCAATCGTATTTTTCCGTTATGATCTAAAGAAAAACGCAAATCATCGGTGGCAGCGCGAATGGTTTTACCTTTTTCTACCTTCCATGTTTTTCCGGCAAATTCACGATTAAGCAACACCGGGTAGTTCAATGGCTCAGCGTTTACGAGCAACGGAAGAGAACGTTCGCATACCGCATGCATTTGTTTGTCGTATACGGTTAAAACCAATACGTAATCGCGGTACGCAACCGAATCCGGAACGTTCACCGTAAGTTTTACTTCGCTTTGGCTTTGTGCAGGCGTATTCAAGTCTATCACCCCGAAAGACAAGATTTGCCGGAAATTTTTTAATGCCCACCGACATTGATACCCACACAGGGAAATAAAGTCGAAACGATTTTCGATGGTAAGCCTGATTTCCTGATTTCCTGTTGCTGCATGAATCAATGAGTCCGTAAACACAACCGGAGAATAAACTTTGCGCACTTGCCGGTAGTCTTCTTGCGGATAGCGGTTGGCGTAAACGATACCATCGCTGCCCCGGTCATTGAAACTATCGTAATATTGTGTGGAATCTTTCCAAACACCCTGCACAAGGGTATCGTTGAGAAACTCTTGTTTGCTGCGTGTTTTCAGTATCGCCTGATCCGCCCAATCCCAGACAGAACCACCGGCGATGTTTTTATATTTCTTCATCATGGCATACTGCGCTTCGAGTGCATCAAACGATAGTCCTAATGAATGTGAATATTCCGTCAGCAAGATGGGTTTTTCATTCAATTTCGCAATACGTTCTACCGCTTCGGGCGATTGATAATGAAAGGAATACATGCTTACATTATCCGACAATCGTTCACGGTTTTCCATGAAATACGTACCCACCATCGGCAACACACGCGGTCGGGTCGGGTCTTTCTCCTTGACATATTGCACGGTATTTTCCACCAATTCCGTATAGGGATTTTCGTTGCCTACGCTCCAAACTATAACCGACGGATGATTTTTATCCCGTGCGATGGTTGCTTCGGCACGCTTGTAAAGTTCGTCTTGATAAGCGGGATCCGTCAGATGCATATCGCCGTAGCCGAAAGGCACTTCATTGCAAACATACAGCCCCAGCTCATCGCATATTTCCAAAAAGCGCGGGTGAAAAGGATAATGCGCCGTGCGGACAAAATTTGCATTGGCCGCTTTCAGCATTTTCAGGTCGTGTATCCGCACCTCATCCGTCCATGCCCGTCCCAATGTGGGATGCATCTCATTCATGCACACGCCGCGAATGTGTACAGGTTTGTTGTTAATCAGCAATATTCCATCTTTAACGGAAACTTCGCGAATGCCTACTTTTTCCGTAATGTGTTGAACAACATTATTTTTAACATCGGTAAGATAAACTTCCAAACGATACAGATACGGCGTTTCGGCTGTCCAAAGCGTTGGTTGTTCTATGAGGCCTTCAAAATGCGTCAGAGCTTCTCCTTCCCGGTTCATTTTGTTGCGAAAAGCGCAAACCGTTTTTCCGGATTCATCGTTTAACATCGCCTGTACGTACAACTCACCGGGCGGCCCGGTAAAAGCGTCGACAGAAACATCAACGGAAATCATTGCCTTATGATCATCCTTGAGAAAACTCTTGAACGTAACGTCTTTTAAATGAGTATCGGGAACGGAGAAAAGTTCCACATCACGGAAAATTCCCGACAACGCCCAATCATCGTTCAGGTCGAAACGATAACCTTTGGCCCGTGTGGAAACTTTCACCGCCAGCACATTCGGTCCATCGAAATAAATGAAAGGCGTAATGTCGAACTGACACATGTTGAACGAGCTTGCCCAATATCCGACATGATGCCCGTTCACATATACATCGTAAGCAAACAATACTCCGTCGAACCGCAGGATGACGTGTTTGGACTGCCAAGCCGAATTGAGCCGGAAGGTTGTCCGGTATAATCCGAGGCAATCCCGGATATCGCCTCCGTATTCAGGCTCTTTTTTCCCTTCCATTTCCCAGTTAGCCGGTACACGAATATGATCCCATGCTCCGTCGTTAAACTCCGGTCGGAAGAAATCGGTTTCAGACGCAGGAATTTTACCCTCCGGCACCAGCCGAAATTTCCAGACACCATTCAGCGACTTGATTTCCATTGCGTCCCTCACCGGATAAACGGCCCGGCGGGGAATGTCGGCGGCTTGTAGTGCAAGGCTTGCGCACAGTCCGCACAAGCCTGCAATGATTGCTTTCTTTATTTTTTTCATCTCCATCCGGGGTCTCCCGCATTTTTAACCGTTTCGGGCAATGCCGTTCCTACTGTGTAATTAAAATCAGCCCGTTTCGGAAATAGTTCGTTAATCGTTGCGTTGATGTTGGTTATCAGTAATGTTCCTGATGTAATTGCCTGTTTGGAAGCTGCCAACATGAAACTACCGCCAAAACTGACGGAGGAAATTCCTTGCGAAAAAGCATTACTTAACTTCTCTGCAAATAATTCTCCGAAAATACTGTTATTGATATTCATTTGTACTGCTGATACGGCGTCCGTTGCTTTGAAGTCAAATATAGGCTTGGTCATCTCGGAGTTTGTTCCGTACCATCGTCCCGTTAACGCAGGATCTTGTTTTCCTGAATAATCAAAAGTACAAGACTCAACCAAGACATTCGCTTCAGCCTGTTCCGCAACAAATATACGCGCTTCTATCATGCCTCTCAACAAATGATGGAACGTGCTGTTTTGAATATTGTACCGTTTGCAGTACCCATTATTAGCCGCATTGTTGCAAATACTGATAAATGAAGAATAGCCGCTGTTATTTCTTCCCAAGTCGAAAGCAATGGTCCGCATCACATTTATCTCGTCGATGACAACTTTATTGGCAGCGTTTACTTTCAATTTATCATTCAATTCCAAGAAACTATAACTGTAATTGCGGATCATACAATCCTGTACATCTATCTGTTGAACAGTAATGTCGGGAGTTTGTGTAAAATCGCACGAGAGCAGGTAACGATTGGGTTCTGCCGAAGTTTGTTCTGTACTTCCGTTCAGCTTGTAACCTGAAAAATCAATGCGGAGCAGCGATATTTTGCCGACAATGATTGATGCCGCCGCATTTCTTCCGCCAATCAGCAGATTTTTCACATACAATTTGGGCTTGGGAACGCCCGGTTCTCCCATCAGCGTAACAGCTTTGCCGAGAACGATGTCTGTTGTCGAATAATCAAACACATTTCCCCGAAACATAAAAACAGCACCTTCTTCGGCATTGTCAAGTAAACTTTGCAATTGTTCTTTATTACCGGCGTCTATAATTATCATTCTTTCCGGGACAGAGGGTAACGTAAATACCGTATAGCCATACGATTCACTGCCGTTGTACAAAATAACTTTGTAGGATTCACCGGCTTCCAACCCCTCGATCCGGATACGCTTGTTTTTCAACTCTACCGTGCTTACCGCCTGCTCAAAGGAACCTCCGTCGCCGGATGTTTTGATGACAACCATTCTGTCGGCAATAACTTCTTCACGCAATTTGAGTATGGCTGCCGAATAAGATATGGAATCCTGATTAACCGGATAGAAAACAGAAAAAGCCGCTTGCGTAGTTATTTGTGCATAGATGTATTTGGAATTGCATTGCGGGTCGCTCATTATCCCGCGCAACCGAAAATAGTAAAGCCGGTTTTCTTGCAATCCGGTGAATTGCGCAGACAAGGTACTTCCATCGGTATAAATTATTGTATCGCCGGTTTCAAACGTTTGAGAAACCGAAGCTTCTATTTCATATCCTTCGGCTCCATCCGTAGCTTTCCATGTAGCGCTAACATTGTTGTACGACACTCTGACCGACAAACCGGTCGGTTTGAAAAGACGCGGCTCATCGTAGTTATCCTTGTCTTCACAAGCTGCTGCAAACAAGCAAATAATTCCTGCAAGCAGTGATATGTAACCATAATACTTCTTTGTTTTCATCGTTTATTTTTTTCCATAATAATTTTTCAATGCACCGCGACTGTCGGTTATAACATCTTTATATAAAGGAAAAATGTACACCATCGGTTCGGGGTTAATATATTCGTCCTTGAAACTCTTATCGTAAGTGGTAAAACCACCGGTAGCGGTGCCGACAGCCCAATCCCTGCGGGTATATCCGGCCAGAGCAGCAGCCATGGTGTTATCGAAGTTGAGAATATCGAGCGTACCATCATCTTTTGTTTTCGTATACACATATTTCGGGTAACCGGCATCACCGCTCATGTTGCTTACGTCTATTTTCATTTGCCGGATGTTGCCCATGCGATTCCAGCGGATAAGGTCGTATTTGCGGATGGCTTCGCCCCCGAATTCCCATGCGCGTTCATTTTGAACAGCATGAAAAAACTCGCCGTAAGTGACAAGGTCGTTCACATATTTCTCTACCTTTATATGCTGCACGTTTTCGGGGAAAGCACGGAGACGTACTTCCTTAAGTGCATTACGGGCATCGTCGGTCGGGCCGTTGTTCAATTCGTTCTCCGTTTCCGCCAACATCAACAATACGTCGGCATAACGGATTACCGGGAAGTTGATGCCTGTGCTGTATTGGGCGTCAGGGCCTTGTTGTATTTTCATCCACAATCTGTTCCACTTACCGATGTAAATAGATCTCCATTCCGAAAAGACTTGTTCCATACGGCCTTTTTCGGCATTCCAACTCCACGAATAGGGAGCGCAGGTAACATCACGACGTATATCGCTGTAATCGAAGGATGCATGATAAGTAATCGTGGCATAATACCATCCGCTCGACCATCCGTAGGGGTTATTCTTGCTTTGATTGACCCGGTGTCCGACAATAACACCTGTATTGCCATTGTAGGATGTAGCAAAAGGAATTTCAAACAGCACATCATCACCGGATGGATAAATTTCCTGACATTCATTGACAAACACTTGGGCAAAACTTGAAAGCAAACCATGTTTACCCGATGTTTGCAGTTTTCGGGCATAAGTATTGGCGATACGGTAGTATTCCAAATAGTCGTCCGGTCTTTTCATTTCTCCCGGTGCCGACGGATTGTTGTAATCAGGGTAGAGAGAATAACCTCCGCGAGCCAGCGACATTCGGGCAATGAATCCTTGTACGGCGCCTCTGTTAAATCGTTCTATCGACTGTGAAATTTCGGAAGCATAAAACATGGCCGGTTCGGCATCTATCAGATCGTTTATCAGCCAAGAGAGAATTTCGTTGCGATTTGTTACCCCTTGATAGAAATCATCGCCGGCTTTGGTTCCCTTAGTCAGGAAAGGTACGTCGCCCCAATTGCGAACCAAGTCAAGGTAGAGCATGGCGCGCATGGCTTTAGCTTCTCCGTAGAGTTGCCGTACCACAGACGGTACTTCCGGAGAAGATTCGGCAAACAAGTCGCTTTTTTCTATTCCTTCGATACACTCGTTGGCTGTATTAACGGCAGAATAAATAGGACCCCAAGCCCGTCCGATTTCATCGTTATCAGACGAAACCGAATAATCCCAAATGCCTCTCCGGGAATTATCAACGGCGGCGTTACATTCTCCGTATTCAATATCGCTGCTATAACAGAAAATAAACGGAATGTCTAATCCATATACACCATCCACCATAATAGCGGAATAGATCCCCAACACAGCTCTGTATATGTCGCCTTCCGTATTGTACATGGTCGTTTCGTTGAGTTGTGATTTGGAATTTGTATTCAGGAAATCTTCACAAGCACAAAATAAACATACCATACTAATAAATAATGCACTGATTTTATATAGTTGTTTCATTATTTTAATTATTAATTTTTCATTCAAAAGTAATATTTGCCCCCAACGTAAATGACCTTGCCTTGGGATAGGAAGAATAATCCACACCCGGCGTGAGCGGCGTTTGCGTGCGCGTATTGACTTCCGGATCAAATCCGGTATACTTCGTCCAAACAAAAACATTGTTGACATTCAGATAAAAGCGGCATTGTGACAGACGTACTTTCGTAATCCAATTTTTGGGAAGAGAGTACCCCACAATCACATTATTCAAACGGAGAAAAGAACCATCCTCTACTGCCCATGAATGGAATACGGGATTTTTCATATTCGGATTCCATATGACAGCGTTTTTATTCATTTCGCGTAACTGTTCCATATCGGTGATTCTTTTTCCGGCATCATCAGTATAAACAAAACGGTTATCAGCATCGACAATATCAAGCATGTTATAGTAGTTTTTCTTCCATAAGGTAGTAAATAGAATCTTGTTGGCATTATAAATGTCGTTTCCGTATACCCAGTTGAAATAGAGTGACAGGTCGATGTTTTTATAGGTCGATGTAAAACTGAATCCTCCGGTATTTTTGGGCTGAGCATTGCCGATTACCTGCCGATCATCGGGAGTGACAACGCAGGAAGCCGGGTCGTCGGGATTGTAAGACGTAGTTTTTTTGAGTTTCAAGGTACCTACGGTAGGCATCCCTGCAGCCTCATTGCCTATCCAATACGGATTGGTAATTTGCGTGGCATTAGGTACTCCGGGTTTGAGTTCCCATTTACCTCCGGTATTAATCACAAAATCGTCAACGGTATAAAATCCATCGGTGACGTAGCCGTACATCAATCCCACCGGCTCGCCTACTTTCAGGATGAAATCGTCGGTTTCACGCAGACCGTCTGCCCAATCGCTTCGATAGAAAGAGGAGTTTCCGTCGTTCAACTTACCGACTCTGTTACGATTCACGGCGAAATTGAAGGAGGCGGAAAGCGTGAAATCTTTTTTCTGAATAAGCGGTGCGTTCAGCGTTATCTCAAAACCTCTATTGGACGTTTGACCAATGTTTTGTTGCTGATAACTGTAGCCGGTCTGTTCGGGAACAATAGACTGCAACAGTAAATCTACGGTGGTATTATAGTAGAAGTCGAGCGTTCCGGAAAGGCGGCTTTTGAAAAAAGAGAAATCCGATCCGGCGTTTCGGGTGACGGTGGTTTCCCACCGTAAGTCGGGATTGGTCATCACCGAAGAAGCTTTCTTGTAATACAGATTCGGCGTATTGCCGATACCCACTACCGGTTTGTCAATGGTTCCGATGTAATTGATTCTCCACATATCGTTGTCGATACGGTCGTTTCCTGCTTCTCCATAACTGAGGCGCAATTTAAGGTCGTCTATTTGTTCTGTTTCTTTCAGGAAATTTTCCTGCGATAAGCGCCACGCCACAGCTCCGGACGGGAAAACGCTCCATCTTCTGCCCGGAGCAAATTTGGACGAACCATCGGCACGGGCAGTAAAAGAAACGAGGTATTTATCTCGAAACGAATAGTTGGCGCGTCCGAAAAAAGAAACTAACCGATAGTCGGGTTCGCTGAATACTTCCACATATTCCGGCGACCCAAGTTGCATCCGGGCGAAAGCGTCTTCCGGAGTAATATCGGCCGGAAACAGGCGGGACGTATTATTTCTTTCGGATTGACTTTGTGAAAATACTTCAAAGCCAAGCAATGCGTTTATATCATGCTGCTTTTTAAAATTTTTTAATTTATAATTGAGCGTATGAGTCATTCGCCGGCGAGGCCTTTCCTCTTCGGTGATTTTAGCGATCGGCAGGTTGGAACCGACAGTCCGTGCCATCGTGGTAATGGGCCCATAAAAACGGTCGGTTTCCCGGTGACTTTTCAACAGGCCGTATTCGCTCTTGAATGACAGGTTTTTGATGATATCCCAAGTCACTGCCGCATTGACGTTCACTTCTTCGCGGTTTTGTTTCTTGTAGTCTTGATCGATTAAGACAATCGGGTCGAACAGGTCGCCTTGACCTTCGAGATCGTCGTACAAATCAGGATTGAAAAGTATATTGTTTGCGTTACGGCTATCTTTACCGGTCACGGGGCGAAAACTGACGGCATTGCGTATTTCGGTTGATGTATTAGCCGATGTTCCTGCCCCCATGGTTGTGGCATTGGAATAGTAGACCGACAAATCAAGCTTCAAGGTCTCGAACAATTGGTGGTTCAGTTTGAAATTGGCATTCAATCTTTCAAAAGAAGAATTTCTCAGGATACCCTCTTCCTTCAGATAAGTTAACCCGGTAGTGAACTTGGTTTTTTCGGTTCCTCCGCTCACGCTGAGATTATGCGACTGTCCGTATACGTCTTTGCCGTACATTTCTTCCTGACTGTCCCTGCCGGGGATATTTTTGTAGATGTCGAAATCTTCCGGATCGCCGAAAGTATCGATAAAAGCATCTATCACATGATTAAATTTGAGGTCGTTTAATTCGTATTGCAGTTTCACAAATTCGTATGAATCCAATACCGAATATTTCTTGGTGATCTGTTTCCACTGCCCGTAGACATTGTAGCTGACGATTGTTTTTCCTGCTTTGGCCGATTTGGTCGTTACGATAACCACGCCGTTAGCGCCACGCGCTCCATATATGGCGCTGGCAGAAGCGTCTTTCAGTACGTCGATCGATTCGATGTCGGAAGGAGCAATATCTGAGATTCGTTCTACCGGAAAGCCGTCAACGATGAACAACGGACTGTTGTCTTGTGTGATGGAGCCGCCGCCACGCACCCGGATTTGTACCTCGGCATCAGGCGCTCCATCGGAGGTAGTAACCGTTACACCGGCCATTCTTCCGGTCAGCGCAGTTTCCGTATTGGTAATAGGAATAGACGTTATACTTTTTCCTCTCATGGACGAAACCGCGCCGGTCAGGTCTTTTTTGGCTACGGTTCCATAACCGATTACAACAACTTCATCCATGAGAACTTGGTTATCCTCCATAACGATATGATAGACTGTCCGGTTTTCCTTCACCGCAACTTCTTGCGTTTGCAGTCCTAAATAAGAGAATACCAGAACGCCTGCATTTCCGGGCATTTTCAGGCTGAATTTTCCGTTTATATCCGTAACAGTTCCGACAGTGGTTCCTTTAACTGCTACAGTAGCGCCCACAACCGGTTCTCCGGATGTGTCGGTAACAGTCCCGGAGATTTCTCCCTGTGCAACCGACAGTACAGGAAAGCAAAAGAGGAAAACAAAGACTATTGGTATTAGATATTTTTTCATACGAATTTTACTATTGTTGGATAATTATTTTCTGAATGACATTTTTACCCTTAACAGGACGGAAAGCGACAATATAGACGCCTTCACTCGCCACTAACGGTAACGACAATTTACCGGCTTCGTGGAATCCTTGATAAACAAGCCTTCCTGTTATGTCATAAACGTGCAATGTTCCCGCGCATTCCGGATGACCCAGCAATTGTTTATCTACGGCATAAAAAACAGGATCGTTTCTTTTGACATCAGCAATAGACATCGGAGCAGAAACATCGGTGAAAATGCTTACGGGAATGGAACAGCCGTTAGAAAAACGGACAAAAACCACTCCTTTACGAACTTTCGAGTCGGAAGCGTCGGCCGTCAGCCGGAGTCGGAAACTACTTTCCTGCGCTACAGAGCCTGCTGCCGGAGAAACATTCAACCAGTCCATATCTTCGTTTTTCGTAACGGTATAAGTCAATTCTTCGGGAATACTTCCGATATTGATTTGAACAACAGCGTCTCCCTGCGGATTAATTTTTACTAAATACTTATCAGATTCCGCTGCAAGGGGTCGTTTCGGATAAAGCGAACTTTCTCCGAAAGCGAATGCTCCCATATCGGGACGATCGCCATTGGCCGTGGTCGAGACATTGGCCTGCGAAATACCTGCACCGATGGCCGGACTCGTAGATTCCAAGGTATACACGCCATTGTCCCGGTCCGTAAATTGTGGATTGCCTTTGACTGCGTTCGCTTCTTTACCGGCCACAGTATAGGCAACACCTTCCATGTTTGTGCGGGTAGTATTAGCCAGCAGATCATAATCGAAACTGCTGTTGGGGTGATTGTACGGATCGTGAATACAGTTTCCGCCATATTGATTGTTTGGTACGGTACAAACTAAAATATTATTGCGGCTATACCCCTGAAACATGCCTTGATTGCTGTCGGAGCCGTATCCTACAGCGGCAATACAACTTGCGGGAACAATCATCGTATTGTTGAAAAAGTACGTAAGCCCTAATGAATAAGTCGTTCCACCCCCGTTTTTAATCGCTGCGCCATTGTCGCCTTCCGAATCCCCTACATGATGAATCACATTGCCGATCAGATAGGAAGGCCCCGCCAGATTGGGCGCTGTGCTGACACCACAACGAACTTGTTCAATTCTGTTGTTGTAAAAGCGCAGGTTCATCTGACTGCCGTCAAGCTCGATGCCGTCGTCTTGTGCAAAGGCGAGGAAATTACCGTAAATGTCGGCATCGCGGTAATAGCCTCCGAGCGTTTTGCCATTATCCATCGATCCGGATAAATCATGTAATCGCTTGGTGTCCGATCCCACAATATCATTGTATCTGACCACCAAGCCCCCGCTGTTTCGGATATAGATCCCTTGCGGCCCTTGCGGGTGAAGATAGCGAAATTCCTTCCCGGCACTATATCCCAGTGTGCGCGTACCATACCAAGGATTGCAATACCCGTTCTGATCGTGGATATAACACCTTTCCACAACCAAATCGGAACGCGGACGGGAAGCGTCGTTGGAGGTTGTTACCATGCAGATTCCGGCATCGTTCCGTATCAATTCGCCGAGTTCATCCAAATAAACGGCATCGTAATCTTTATATTTAGCTTCCGGATAATGGACAGGATCCGACAAATCGACTTGGTCAACAGGTATTCGTCCCCAACGGGAAATATCAGCGCCGATGATGCGAATGTTTTTACAGTTGTCGTTGATTTTGACCCCGTTCAACCGTCCGCCGGTAACGGTAAATCCTTCGAGTATCAAGTATTCGCAATTATCGACAAGAATAGCATTATCGCTTGTTGTACCGGCATGAACGGGTACATTTCCGATAACCTTAATGTAACTGTCTTCGGCACCTTTCATATTGGAAAGTGTGATCGCCCGGTTCTCCCTGTAAGCGGCCAAACTGCCGAGATTAAGCGTAGATTTCAGACCCGGATCGGAATTCCATGTACGGAAAGTGGTTTCTCCCACGGAAACCCACCGGCCGGAGGTATTCATTTCCACTTTTACGTCGTATTCCGTATTTTCCGCAAGATAGAAAATTGAGCCTCTGAACTGTTTGGCATAATTATCCCAGACCGCATGAAAGGCTTCTTCCCAAGTCGGGGAACCCGCAACTTTGAACGATAATTTAAATACATCCGCAGTATTCCAGCATTTATCGACACTAACTCCGGCAGAGTAATTGTAATAATAACTGCAATTCTCGAAAGAAGGAAACAGTGTAAGCTGGTCGGCGGCACCTACAGGAAGAGTGATTACTGCCATAAAAACGGCTAAAAACCTTGATCTCATTTTATGATGATTTTTTGATTTTGAATTTCGTTTCCGGTAATTACTTTTACCACATAAATTCCTTTTGTCAAACCGGTTACCATGTGGGTACCTGCATTGACCGCCTCATTTCTGATCAATTGACCTTGTAGATTATACACAGCGACTTGCCGGATAACATCGGAAATTGCCTGAATATATAATGCATCATTATCGAATCTATAGATGATCGTTTCAGAAGATTTTTGCGTGGTGTGGATTCCGGTGAGAGTACCATCATATTCATAAGACCCCAAATCAATAGAGGCGTCGCGCGCTATACCGCGTTGATCTGTGGTTGGAATAGTTACAGGCGAAAATACTGTTGTACCCTGTCCAATTGCCGTACTACCTGCCGCCAAAGGAATTGTTTTGGTATCAGCGTCCAATTCAGGCGTTTTTTTGCCGTTGATTGTGGTATATGTTGCAAATAAAGGATCATCATCATTATCCGGAATAACGCTTCCGTAAGAAAAAGAAACCGGAGAAGAAAGGCCGTTCAAATTAATCGTTCCCGAAGAAAATTGAGCTTTAGCAATAATATTGTTAGAACCGGTTGTATTGCTATTCTGCACAAAAATATCAGCGTCATTCGCATCATAATTATACGCAAAAATATTGTTCACCAATGTAACTGTAGCATTTCTGATATAAAGAGCGCTCCCATGTTTATTATTTGAAGTATTCGTCCCTATATTTCCTGCAAATGTAGAATTAACAATGGTCAAAAATCCGTCTCTGCCATATACTGCCGCCCGCTTGCCGGTATTGTTATAGAAGGTACAGTTGGTTACTAAAGCAGAAGTTGCCGAATTATTGGTACAAAGTACGGCATTACCGTCACTGTCGGATATAGCATTATCTTGTATATTGCCTTCAAAAGTACAATTTTCAATGATGGTAATGCCACTTGTATGACTTAAAACCAATGCTGCAACTTGAGCAGTATTCGGACTATCCATTACCGAATTATATTTGAAATAACAGCCGGAAAAAGTTGCCGGCTCGGAAAAAGTTGCTATAGCATTATATTTAGCTGTATTATTTTCAAAGACACAATTTTTAAAAGTAATTCCGTTATTTCCCCTGAAAACCCCGACACCGGCATTTCCATAATTACCGCCGGCATTAACTACCGCTTCATTGTTTCTGAAAGTACAATTTTCCAAAAGAACGCCGGTCTCTGAAGGATTAGCCATATGCAAAGCTCCTCCGGTTGTTCCTTTACAATCGGAAACAACACAATTTTTCATGATAAAATTTGTCTTGTCGTTCGGTATAGAAACGGCCCCTCCATTATTACCATCCAGTGTCGCTAATTGTGTATTTCCTCCCTTCAACGTCAGATTATACAACGCATACGAATGGACTGAACCATCTTTACTTTCAAATTGGAATATCCGGTAGGGCGAAACACTCGGATCCTGTACCCTCACCGTAGCTCCTTGTCCGTTGATCTTTAGACCTTTACTTGTTATTTTAATTTGAGCTGTCAAAATAATTTCGGTAACAGTGGATTCGATGACAATACTATCATTCACTCCGGCGCTGCTGATGACATTACGCAAACTACCCGTTCCGGCATCTGCATCTGAGCTTACATAACGAGTAGTTTGTGCCTGCAATAAAACTACTACAACATTTAATAATAAAACTAAACCGGTAATTTTTCTTTTCATGATTCATTTATATTAATTATTTAACAAAATTTGAATTATTCCGCAAAAATCGTAACAGGAACAGACAGTCCGTTGTCTAAACGAAAAAACAACATCCCGTTGCGAGTATAAGGAACTGTATCTGTTGCCTTGAGGGTTAACGTGATTACCGTACCCGGCCTGACCCTTGTATCGGAAGCATCTACCTGTAACCACGGGAGCATATCGTCGCTCATCCGGATTTTGAATCCGGCGGCGGGTTCATTTCCTGTCAAAAAACGGAGTTGCACCGGTTCGCCCGTTTTCATCCGGACAAAATATTTGTCGGCCTGTATCGCTATCGGGCGCATGGGGAAAAGACCGGATGCCGCGCCAAATTCAAATGCACCCATGCTTGGCGGCAGCCGGTTCGTTCCTTCGGCAAAGTTGGGAATAACGATTCCTTTATGAATACCGGGATCGTCAGCTTTCAAGATGAGGATGCCATTCTCCAGATTCTCGAAAGAGGACAACGCATAGATACCGTTTTTCTCGGAGTCGTCGGCGGCGATGATAGCTCCCCGTCCGTCTTTTTCCTTACAGTTGCCCAAGATATCGTAATCGTAACTACAGGCCGGATTACGGTATACATCATTGATATTATATCCTTTCCGATAGTTGTTTCCAAGATCTAACTGAGAATAAAAAATATTATTCCGAGTTTGAGCGATATACAATTCCCGTTTGTTTTCAGGAGTATTGTCGCCATAGCCTACGCCAGCCATACCTCCTGAGTTATGAATAATGGTGTTGTTGAACAAATATTGTATGCCTGCCGTGTGCGCCATTCCGCCGCCGTTTTTAATGGCGTTGCCTGTCATGCCCAACGAATTGCCCAAATTCCATATTATATTATTGAAAATGTAAGAAGGCCCCTTCTTGTTGGGAGCTGTACTGACACCACAATAAGTCTGTTCCATCCGGTTATCGAAGACCCGGACGTTGCATTGCCCGCCATCTAATTCAATCGCATCGTCTTGCCCGAAAGCCATGACATTCCCGTAAATATCGGCATCTTTGGCAAATCCTCCGGCGACATCCCTGTTTTGCCATCCTTCCACAGGATCATTGTAGCGGTGTGTCTGGCTGCCGACCAAATCATTGTACCTCAGTACGAATCCTCCTCCGCTTTGCATCACATATACAGCATTGGGGCCTTGCGGATGAGCATACGTATATTTCCGGCCTTTTAACTTTCCTATTTCCACAGTACCGTTCCAAGGATTGGTATAGCCGTTGGGATCGTGAATATAACTGCGTTCCAAAACAATATTTACCGATTTATACAAGGTGAAACCGCCATCATTATTGATTTCTTTTCCGTTTTTATCAAGGAAGTGACCATTTTCGTTTTGTTGCACGGGTTTTCTTCCCCACCGTGAAATATCACAATTGGAGAAACGGACATCAGACGTGTGTTCCGTAGTTTTTATGCCGTGTTTTCCGCCACCGGTGACGGTCAATCCATCGAAAAGAAGATAACTGCATTTGTTGACCAAGACCGCAGCTTCCATCTTTTTTCCGGCATGGACAGGAACATCGCCTATGATTTTAATCCAGCCTTCCGGGTTACCGTGAAGTTGGTTAAAAACCAATCCGCCATCTTCATTGCGGTTGAAAGAGCTGACGGGAATTGTTTGTGCAACAGGAGGAGCAGATGCCCATGTCCGGAAATTAGAAGTAATGATTTTTTCGGTTTGTCCGGCAACGGTTAACTGAACTTTAACATCGTAATCACTGTCTTCCCGTAACCTTACAATACTCACCCTGCATTCTTTGTTGAGAGAATCATATATAGGAGCAAGCGTTTTTTTCCAGACATTGTCTCCCTGCATTTTATAACTGACAAAACATTGGGAAACGCTATCCAATGAAATATACACACTGCAAGAAATAAATGTCGGAACAAGTCTGACTTGATTGGAAGCGACAGACAGGCTGCAAAAGAAAGATAACAGAAAGAACGGATAATATTTAATGCGATGTTTTATCATGGCCATGTTACATATTTGACAAGGGCAAAAGTAACCGGCCTTAAAAAAAGATAAGTTTATTTTTTGATAAATAAGGTTTGAAGATTGGTAAAATTACCCGGCAATCAGCCCACCCCGCCCCGAGAGGAGACTTTCTCGCCGTTTTAACGCCTCGCCGTAGAGACGTAGCATGCCGCATCTCTATAGGGTTCGGGCATCACAATGTACCGATTGTGTCATGGGTTATCTTATTGTATCTGAAAAACGATACCGGAAAGCATAATAATTTTAAATGATTATCGGATGTTATGCCCGGCTCTCCCTGCAGGGAGATGCAAAAATGTATCAATGTTTCAAAAATATTCGTCTTTTTTTGTCCCGCCGGGGACATTATATCGGTAGAAAAACACCACACCCCTTCACCCCTTGTCCCGTCAGGGACAAAATATTTTCTTCTTCACATTACGTCCCTAACGGGACGTTGATCTCCGGCGGAATTCTCCTTTCTACCGATATGTTGTCCCCGGCGGGACGGAAAACAACATTTTTTAGAACGGATTTTTCAAAAAAACGAATATTACATTTTTACATCCCACTTGGGGGATAGGTAGGTGCAATATCCGATAATCACATTAGTTTTTTAAAAAAGATCTTTTTGTAGAAATCGGACTGCAAGTCCTTTTGAATAAACAAGCAGACGGACACATGTCCGCTGCGACGAAAATCCGTGAAATCTGTGAAATCCGTGCGAGCGATAAGCAAAAAGTTCCCCTGCTGCAAGTTCATACATAATAATAAAAAACCGGAATATTTTCATAATAATTTTCCGCCTAAAAACAACGCTGCGATGGTAAAGTAAATGATCAGTCCGGTGACATCGACCAGAGTCGCCACAAAGGGCGCGGATGCGGTTGCAGGATCCAGTCCGGCTTTTTTTAAAATAAACGGAATCATGGAACCTGTCAGTGTTCCCCACAATACGATGAACATCAGTGATACGGAAACGCTCAGGCCGATCCACATCCAATATTCGCCGTAATCGTACAATCCGGTATGTTGCCAGATAAATATGCGGGTAAATCCGATCATTCCGAGAATGGAACCCAAAAACAATCCGGAAAAAATTTCTTTCCGCATGACATACCACCAATTTCTTAATTTCAATTCGTCAAGGGCAAGGGAACGAATGATAAGACTGGCAGCTTGGGAGCCGGAATTTCCTCCACTTGAAATGATCAGCGGAACGAATAAAGCCAGAACAACAGCTTTGGAAATTTCTTCGTCGAAATATCCCATCGCCGAAGCGGTCAACATTTCACTCAAAAAAAGGATGATAAGCCATCCCGAACGTTTTTTCACCATTTCGAGCAACGGCGTTTTGGTGTAAGCCAAATCCAATCCTTCGGTACCCCCGAACTTTTGAAAGTCTTCGGTATTTTCTTCTTCCACCACGTCCATCACGTCGTCGAAGGTGACGATGCCCAACAATGTGCCGTCGGTATCGACAACCGGCAAGGCAATCCGGTCTTGATCCAGAAATACTTTACCGGCAATTTCTTGATCGTCGTAGGCATTCAGCGCGACAAAATGATCGTTGATTATTTCGGCGATGGTTTGTTCCGGAGATGCCAGAATAATTTCTTTGATCCGGATATCGTCGATCAGTTTCCATTGATCATCAACCACATAAATCACATTAAGTGTTTCGGAATCGCGCCCGAATTTTCGAATATGTTCCAATGCTTCCCGGACGGTATAACCCGGCTTGACGGCCACATATTCGGGAGTCATCAAACGGCCGATACTGTCTTCAGGATACCCCAACAATCGGATGGCGACCTCCCGCTCTTCTTTCGACAACATCTGAATAAGACGTTGGCTTACCGCTCCGGGCAATTCTTCGAAAAATGCGGTACGGTCATCAGGATCCAAATCATTGAGTAAATCCGTCAGTTTCATACTGTTGGAAGCCAATCCTTCGATAATGTCTTCCTGTTTTTCGTGCGAAAGGTATTGAAATGTTTCTTTGGCAAGTTTCCTCGATAACAAGCGGAATAAAACGATTTGGTCGGATTTTTCCGTGTTTTCGATGATTTCGGCTATTTGAAGCGGATCAAGATTATTGAGTTCTTGTTTTAAAGTTTTCCAGTTTTTATTGTCAATCAATTCCCGGAATTGAATTTTGATATCTTCCATCATGTCATCTCCTTACAAATTCAGCGCTGCAAGGAAATCACAACGGTTCCCTTACAGCAGATTAATACTTCTGTTCTCTCCAACTGTGATACGGGCCGTCGTCCATAATGATTTATATTAAGGCTTATTGAAAATTTTTGCAAAAGTAGAATTTTAAATCGAGATGTTGATAAGTTGAAAGAATTTTTATTATCAACCTGTATTTTTTCCTGTTTTACAACATATTGTCAGTTTATGCCCCTTCAAAAGCCGGTTTGTCCTCCTTGTATCTCTTTTGTTTTGTCTAACATTGCATAAATATTAACTTAATTAAAATATATTGACATGAAAAAACTTGGTTATGTACTTGCATGTATGTTTACGTTCCTTTACGGTCATACCGTTCAAGCTCAAATGAATGATGTTACACGGCGTATCGTCGAAGTAAAAAAGATGGTGGATATCGACAGCGAACAAGAAGCCCGACTTGCCGAACTTGTCCGGATTTATTATGCGACGATCGACTCCATATTATTGAAGGTTGATGATAAAATCTCGGCTTCCGCTTTGATTCGTGATGCAAAAGAGACTTACAACAAACAATTCCAAGCTTTGCTTTCGGGGAAGCAAATGGAGGAATACATTCGCGTGAGTGCTCATGATGAAATTACCGATAAAACAGCCGGAAAACTGAATACGCTCCGGGAATCCGGAAAATACAGCGAAGCCGATTTACAGCAATTTTCTGTTCAAATATTCGAATATTATATGCTGGAAAAGGTGGTTTATGTACGCGAAAAGTATAACAATGAAAAACTGAAGGAAAACATTTCCCAATTGAAAAAATACGAGCCTCAATGTTTGAAATCGGCCAACGCATTGCAAAAGGCAAAGCAGGAAGGTGTAGTCTATCAAGGTGGTTACAAATGGTGATATTAATCTTTCTAAAAAACAGAACAATGAAAATACGACAAATCATACGAAGGATTTCGTTTATCCTTCTCCTGTGCCTGTGTGCGGGGTCAGGCACTATATTGGCACAAAAAGGCTCAAAAAGCAGTCTGCCCCAAAGGGACAAGGCGATCAGAGATGCTTATCGGATGTTGAACGGGTATAAAATGACTCAAGACTACAAAACAGCGGCAAGAATATTCCGGTATTTGTCCGCCGACGGCGATGCCGAAGCCAGCAATGCGATCGGAATGATGTATAAGTATGGGTTGGGAATGAAACAAAATGACGAAAGAGCGTTCAACCTTTTTTCAAAGGCTGCGGAACAGGGTTACGCCAAAGCTTGGTACAATTTAGGATTGATGTACAAGTTCGGGCACTTTGTGGAACAAGACTTCGAAAAAGCCGTGGAATGTTTCGAAAAAGCAAAAGAAACGGGTTACGATAATGTTGACTATCAACTCGGTTACATGCATTACAAAGGTATGGGGGTAAAGCAGAGTTATCGGGAAGCGGTCAGGTATTTTGAACAAGGCGCGCAAAAAGGGAGCAAGATGTGTATGTATTTCTTAGGACTGTGTTATTTCAAAGGACGTAGCGTAGAGCGGAACACAGAACAAGGAAAATACTGGTTTGCAAAGGCTGCCGATTTAGGGTACAACAGAGTCATCGACCTGATGGCCCGTAACCATTCCGAAACCTTCGGAATGACGAAGGCAACCCTGCGTTCGGTTGCCGAAGAACCGATCAATGCGTTGATTCCGGCAAGATATACCTCAATAGCCAATACCGTGAATGACATCGGCATCGAAGGCGTATGGGAAGGGAAAATCATTACCTACGATTGGTCGGGCGAAGAAATCGAAGACGAAACCAAATTGCAGGTATCCCTCCAATCTGTCGACGGAAACATCGAAGGGGTATGGACGGAGTCGGATACGGCTTCTGTCGCTGTTTCCGCAATCATGAACAAGGACGAATGGCAGTTTGATAACATCGTGTTGTATGCAAACCGAAGGCCTGTGGAAATGCGTACGGGAAGGTTTAAGAGAGAATTTAAAGACGGCGAGGAGTACCTGAGCGGGAATGTACGTTTTTATTGCGATGTAACCAGAGAGTACCTTGCTCCGAGTTATGTGGTGTTGAAACGGGTCAATACCCCTTCGGCTGCGGAAAACATCCGGACGGCATCCCTGTCGGCTTATCCTAATCCGTTTAATGACCGGATTAATGTGGAATTTGAGTTGCAGGAGGCGCAGGATATTCGTTTTGTGATGTATGACGTAACGGGAAAGCAGATCTATACCGGCAAATTAGAAACCTTTGAAAGCGGAAAACACCTGTATGAGATCCCGACGGAAGGAATACCTGCCGGAAACTACACGCTGAAGTTGGCGGGTAAATCGGTCAGCCAATCGGTAAAACTTGTTAAATAACTCTTAAAAACAGCCTGTCATGAAAAAGGGAATTATAAAAAAATACGTATTTTTACTGTGCGGTTTATTCATGTGCCTGTCAGCTTATTCATTTGATACATACGGTAATAATGAAGACGACGGCAATGATGATCCATGGGGATGCTATGGAAGCAACAGTGCAGGTTATGAATGTGACGAAATTGTGGTATATCCGGATGATAATGACTACGACCCACCGTGTTATAATCTTTGTTTCTGTTATGGAATATGTGACGACTCTCCTTGCTACGGAGACTACTGTTCTTGTTACGGAATATGTAATGATGGCTTTGGAGGTACCGGCGGCGAAGGTACCGGTGGTAGTGGCGGTAACCCAAACTCAGGTACGAACCCGAACCCACAGCCGAATCCCAGTTGCACCGGAGAACGATGTCCTATTTGTCTTGGGTATAAAAGCATTAGTTCTGATTCTGATTCTTCTTGCCCTTTTTGTACATGTACGCTCGAAAAGGATAAGAAAAGAATCTGCAACATATATCACGGAACAGTTAGTACTAAATACCTGAGGAATTCGAGTAACATTTTTACCCCCGCTCAGGAACAGTTTATTATCAGCTTGGCAAATCTGACGGCTTTATATGAATTGGGATACACGCGCGATAATTTAAAGACGGATTTGATTAATTATCCGACAAATAGTTCGTTATACACGAAATATAATCAATTACTCCATCCTGAGAGGTATATTGCTGGTTGGGCTTCGGCAAGCAATTCCAGTTCCGGTTCCGATGTTGCATACGTTTCCTCTGAACTAGGAAATTCCGGATTACAACTGAAATATTATCCCGAAAAAAACGGTGGACATCAAGCATTGGGATTGGTAAAAAAAAACAAAGACGGAGGTTTCAATCTGTTTGATCCCGACACTTATAAACATGAAAGAGAAGCTGCATTGGAATACTTAGAATCTTTGGGTGTTGAATATTTCGGATATCCTGACGATTATTTGTACGATATGCATTTGTATAATGCTTTAGATTTTATGAATTATTACTGCCAATGATTAAGAAAATATTAACTCCTATTATATTCTTTATAATACTTTTGGTTATTTATATCATTTTCAGTCTGATATATTCAAGAACAATTGAAATTGATAATGCAAGTGGAGTATATTCTATTTTGGTTATAATCGTTTTTTTGATTACTCTGATTAAAATCAGACCAATCAAATGGGGAGTCGCAGCACTGATCTGGTTTCTTTTTTCATTGTCAATATGGTTGGGCCCGATGGGAGGAATAGCAGATAATCCTTTGGATTTAGTTATAGAGGATTCGCCGGTAACTATGCCTTTTTTGCCTCTATATTTCCATCGATGCTTAATGAACATTGAAACTTTTATTATCCGGTTTACTGTCATGTATCTGATTTATTTTTGGGGTGCCATATTATATTGGTATTGCATTTATGTTCTTTCAAAGAAAATAGTTGCCCAAATAAAGAAAGAGAAATGATTGAGAATCGGGTTGTATCGTCCCGGCAGGAAAATGTCCTGCCGGGGGAGGTATTTTCGATTGATTTTAAATTTTGAATAGGTTTATGTATTTCCTTTTGTTGGGATTGGTAAAAGAAAATAGTATATTATATATTCTGTTGAATTTGCATTAGAAATCTTAGAATCTTTGAGTGGTGAAGTTTTTGGATTTCTTGACAATTATTTGTATGATATGCACTTAGTATAATGCTATAAATTTTATAAAAAATACTGCAATGATTAAGAAAATAGTAAGCTATATTATATTTTTTTCAATACTTATAATAGTTTATATAATTTCTAATATAATATATTCAAGAGAAATTTATTTAAAAAGAATTGTTTTTCATTATTTTGTTGTGACATCAATTGTTTTTTTTGTCAATCTATATGGAAAAAGAAGTATTAAATGGACGGTAATATTATTAATAAGCATTAATTTTTTAGTAATTACAATTTTTGCATTTAATGGTACAGGGCATTATCTTGCAAAAAGCTATACGGTAATATCATCGTTGAATATTCCTTTTTTACCAATGTTAGACTTTCCTTTTGGAACTGCAATTATCAGGTTGATTCTCTATTACTTTGGTTATTTTATCGGAACCTTATTATATTGGTATTTGGTATATTATTTGTCAAAAAAAATCACTAATTTTACCGTACATGAGCAAAAATAAAAATTCCAACGAATAAATGCTTCAAGCATTAGATAGTCTATATTTGCCGGGACAGCTTGAAACTATTCCGGCAAATAGGATATCCCTACCGTGGCGGACATATTGCGATGGACATTTCGGACATTAACAATCCGTTTGACCCGCAGCCACCTGAAGGTACCGACAGCAGTGATTTACCGATTTATGTCGGTGACGGCGATGAGAAAAAAAGTGATGATGATGACAAGGAAGATATGCATCTGTTTAATACTTTAAATTTTATAATTACTACAATGATTAAGAAAATATTAACTCATATTATATTCTTTGGAATACTTTTGGTTATTTATATCACTTCCTGTGTATTATATTCAAGAGGAATATCGGGAGCAATTGTATATTATTTTATTTTAACAACATTGGTTTTTTGCGTCAATCTGTATAAAAAAAGAAAGGTCAAATGGGGAATAGTGGTATTGATAATCATTTTATTTTTAATTACGGCAGTGATACCAAATCATTCCTTTGTGGAAACTCCGTTTGACCTTTTTATAGGATTATCGACGGTAAATATTCCTTTTCTGCCGCAATTCAATTTACAAATTGACAGCATTATTATCCGGGTTACATTGTTGTACTTGATCTATTTTTGGGGAGCTGTGTTATATTGGTATTGCATTTATGTTCTTTCAAAGAAAATAGTTGCCCGGATAAAGAAAGAGAAATGATTGAGAATCAGATTGTATCGTCTCGGCAGGAAAATGTCTTGCCGGAATGATTTCCGATACGATATGCATTTTTTTAACGCTTTAAATTTTATAATTACTGCTATGATTAAAAAAATATTAACTCATATCATATTCTTTGCAATACTTTTAGTCGTTTATATCATTTCCGGTATGATATACGCGAGAGAGATTAAAATGGAGGATGCAAGTATATGGTATTTTATATTGGCAGTACTTGCTTTTTGCATCAATTTGATTAAAATAAGACCAATCAAATGGGGAATAGTCGTATCGATAATCATTTTATTTTTAATCACGGCAATATTGATACCCATTCATTCTTCCCATGGAGAAAGACCGTTTGATCTTCTTTTTATAGGATTATCGACGGTAAATATTCCTTTTTTGCCGCAATTCAATTTACAAATTGACAATATTATTTTTCGAAATTTAATTTATTTTCTGGGGACTGTGTTGTATTGGTATTGCATTTATGTTCTTTCAAAGAAGATAGTTGCCCGGATAAAGAAAGAAAAATAATTGAAAATCAGGTTATATCGTCCCGGCAGGACATTTCCCTGCCGCGTGCGGTATTTTCGCGTGACGGGAAGAAATTACGCAGATATGATTTCTTCGTACAATTCTGCCAATCGTTCCCGGAGATGCAGGATTGCATAATGTTTTCGGGATAACAAGGTGTTGACCGCTACCCCTGTTTCTTTGGATATTTCTTTAACCGTAATTCCTTCCAATTCCGTTTTTTCAAAGATTTCCCGTTGTTCGGCAGGCAGTTCCGAAAGAGCATTTTCGAGTTCCGTCCATACCAATGAACGCAAATATTCTGTTTCGGGAGAAGATTCATACCCATTGCCGCCGAACAAAATTTCGGAAAAATCTTTCATGATTTCATCACTATCGTCGCCTTGTTGAAAATACGACAGTTCTTCTTCGTGTTTCTTGATCCCGTTGTTGATGATCAAATTTCGTGCAACGCGATACAGCCATGCAGAAACCTGTTCGATCGGGTTCATCAGATTGTCGGCTTTTACCAACCGGTAAAAAACCTCTTGCAAAATATCATCCGCATCTTCTTTATTTGAGACACGTTTTCGGATAAAAGCCTTCAGACGAGGTTGATATTCGACAATCAAATTCGTGATGTTTTTTTGTGTTCCGGACATGTTCAGTTTTCGTCTTTTTCGTCCGGATGATCTGTTCCGAACGGATGATCATGTCCGAAACGACCACGTCCGAAAAAGTCTTCCCGGTCGAAATAGCCTCCGGCCATAAATTCATGTCTTTTCCGGATAAATTCTTTTCGTTCTTCCGGTGTCATTTTCATCCATTTTTCCCGGATGGGATTCCTTTTTCCGATGCCGCCGAACAATCCGCCGTGCATTCTTCCGCCTCCCGCCATTTTTCTTCCGCCGATGCCGCCGAACAAAATGCGGATCAGGACAAGCAGACCCGTCGCCTGCCAAAAGTTGACGGTCGGCAAACCGAAAATGTCCGGAACGAGAGCGTTCCACAGCAACATCACCGCCGCTCCGAATCCGGCGATGATTGATAATCCGATCAGAATGACTTTAAAACCTCTTGTTTTCATATCGTTCATCATATATTTTAAACGGAAAACGCCGTAAATATATTATTTACAGCGGTTCCTGCGGGAACCGGCATATTGTCCGGTTTCCCTTTCGTGAATTAATCGTTTTCCTGTTTTTCTTCGTCAACCCCGAAATTTCCTCTTCCGAAAAAATCTTCGCGTCCGAACATGCCGGGATGCCGGCTAATTTCTTTTCTTTTGTTGATGAAGGCTTCTTTTTCTTCGGGCGTTTTTTTCATCCATTTTTCGCATAACTTGTCGATGGTTTCGACGCTGAAACGGCTTTCATTCATCGATTCCATCCGTTTGTCCATGAACTCGATTTTTTCTTCGGGAGTCATTTTCGACCATTTTTCGCGAAAATCGTTGATCTCTTTTTCGCGCTCGTCATTTCCGCAGAACCCGAATCCCCTTCCTCCGAAAAAATGTCCGTGTCCGAAACGGCCTTCATTCATCGACTCCATCCGTTTGTCCATGAATTCGATTTTTTCTTCGGGAGTCATTT
>WRGA01000118.1 GCA_009787405.1 Candidatus Azobacteroides sp. | reverse complement strand
GGATTCCACAGATTTTTTTTAAGGGAATATTTGCAGGGCGGTAATTACCATGCACCATGTATCGTTCATCACCGTAGAGACGCGGCATGCCACGTCTTTACATGTTGTGGCGTCACAATGTCGATAAACCGGTTGCCGTGCTACCTAACCCAAAGGTATTTTTGTGGAAGCCGGACTGCAAGTCCTTTTGAATAAACAGGCAGACGGAGAAGATGTCCGCTGCGGCGGAGTAAACGAGTTGACGGGTTTCGGAGGTTATAAAATCAGCTTTGTTTACCGTTTTTGGGGTTGGCGGCAAACATCGCCTCACGCTATTGATTTTGCTCTTTCAGAGCATCCCGGCGGGTGCATCTGACTCTGTCGGAGTTGTTACAAATTGTCGTATTTTCGTTTTTAAACATTCCGTCAGACAACACACCTAGGCACAATATCTGTTTTAAAACTATTATAACTTATTTATTCCTCATGCCTGAATCAAATCTGCTCGTGCAGCCAATTGATATTTTCTTTCAGCACCTTTGCCGGAGACCCGCCCACGACACTATTCGGCGGAACATCTTTCGTCACCAAGGAATACGTTCCGATCACAGCATTATCCGCAATGTGAACGCCTTTCAATACGGAAACATGACTTCCGATCCACACATGATTTCCGATCACGATATTCCGATCCGGATTAATCCTCTCTTTCGAACCCGAATCGATAATGCTGTGAGAATCCCCCGTTCTTATTTCCACATTATAGGAAATCAAGCAGTTATCGCCGATTTCAATACTTTTATCTGTTTTTAAAGCAGCCAGAAAAGCAGATTCAATACTCGTGTTTTTTCCGAGTTTTATCCTGCATCCGGAACCTTCCATCCAAATCTGTCCGTTTTTGTAAGCACAATTTTCATCCAAAATAACGGTGTGATTATTTCCCCGGATAAGAACTTTAACCCCGTCCAAAACGGCACCCTTTGCAATTTCAATCCGATTGTCATCGCCTTCTATATCGAATTTGACCCCACCGAATTTTCCGTGATTGATTATTTTATTCCGTTTACCGTTTATGATCATCTTTTTGTGTCCCCGATATTTTCGTGCGAGATATTGGACAAACCCGGTGCGTTTAATTTTTTTTATCATAAAAAATTTGGATTAAACATGTCGTAAAATAATTTATATTTTAAACGCCAAATCACAAAAACGGAAAGGCGCGAAATTTAGAATCTTTGTGACTTTGCGTCTTTGCATCTTCGCGTTTAAAATATCAGACATTAAATTCTGCTGTGTACTTATCAACAATAGATTTCAACGATTCATACACTTCGGGAGATGCGGCGATCACGCTGTTTCCGAAAAGAAAATCAGGATTCCCCGAAAAATCGGAGACCACTCCTCCGGCTTGGCGAATGATCAGACCTCCGGCCGCCATATCCCACGGACTCAATTTACAATGAAAATATCCGTCGAGCCGACCGCACGCAACATACGCCATGGCTATGGCGGCGCTGCCGAGCTGACGACAAGAACCCCGTTCAAACAACTTGTCCAATACAGACATCAGAAAATCCGAACGACGATTTTCATGATGAGGCATGTCATAGGCGATCATGGCCCGGTCGAACGAAACATTTCGGTTGACTGTTATTTCTTTTCCGTTCAAACAAGCCTTTCCGCCTTTCCATGCATAAAAACATTCGTCCAATGCCGGTTCATAAATAAGCCCCGACAAAATGTCATGTCCTTTGACCAAGGCAATACTGATGCAATAGGGATTCAATCCGTGAATAAAATTACTTGTCCCGTCAATCGGATCAATCACCCAAGAATAAGATTCTCCGTTCATTCCGGCAGTTCCCTCCTCCGCGATAAATCCGGCCGAAGGAAAAATATTTTTCAACCCGCCGACCAATCTGCGTTCAGCTTCTTTATCCACATAAGTCACATAATTGCCGGCGCTTTTTTCCTCTATTCCGTCAGATTTCAGGTTTTTTTGTTCTTTAAGGAGAAAAATACCCGTTTTTTTGGCAAGAACAATAACTTCGGCACTTATTTTTTCGAGATCCGGTATGGTCATAATTCGACTTTATTTTCAACTGCAAACGCTCCGCCGCCACAATCTGGCCGGCTTCGGAGCAAAATTTTCCGATTTTCGGTTTACAAAAATACAAATAATGAATAAACTTTTTTACATTTACAGATATATAATAAAAGTCAAACGGAATAACCCTGAGTATTTTAATCCCGGCATCAACAGGTTATCTGTCTGTGATCCAATGGATAGAGCATCATTTGTTGTCGTGCCCGAGCAAAAAATTCCTGCATCCGGAATGTCGGGGATGCGGCATGCAATGAAATTTTCTCACTATGGCAACACCGGAGCTATTGAGGGTGCTTTAAAAAATAAGGGTTAAAAAGTAGAAATAATTTTAATCCCGCAACTTTTACTGGTGAACCTAAAAAAAGGAACTGCTTGAAAAACAGTTCCTTTCTTATTTCATGTTTCGGTATAACGAAAAAGCATTTTTTACTTTATCTCAATTTCTTCTTTTAAATCGATTTCCTCTTTGTTACTGTCATAAAAACGGTATTCCAGTAAAGCCAAATTTTGGTCAGGTGAAATTTTGATTGCCATACTGTATTTGACTTTCCATTTCCAATACAGAGAATAAAAGCCTTTTTTGATGTATGCATGAATATAGGGATGCACATACAACTTGAAATTTTTTACGTGCAGCGTGTTGATCAGATAATCGATTTTATCCTGCAACCTGTCCGTAAATAAAATTGACGGGCTGATCACACCTTTTCCGAAACAATTGGGACATTCTTCGGTTGTGGTGATGTCAAGCACCGGACGTACCCGCTGACGGGTGATTTGCATCAATCCGAATTTGCTTAACGGCAAAATACTGTGCTTCGCCCTGTCGACCTCCATTTCCGCCGTCATTTTTTCAAACAGTTGTTGACGATGTTCCGCTTCCTGCATATCGATGAAGTCAATGACAATGATTCCTCCCATATCGCGTAAACGAAGTTGACGTGCAATTTCAACGGCTGCCGAGGTATTTACTTCCAATGCGTTTTGTTCCTGCTGGATATTTCCTTTGTTGCGGTTGCCGCTGTTTACATCGATCACGTGCATGGCTTCGGTATGTTCGATGATGAGATAAGCGCCTCTTTTAAAAGAAACTGTTTTCCCGAACGAAGATTTTATTTGTTTGGTAACACCGAAATGATCGAATATGGGTTCATCCCCTTCATACAATTGCACAATATCGGTGCGTTCGGGAGCAATGAGGCTGACATAATCTTTGATTTCATTGAAAACATCAAGGTCATTAACATAAATATGTTTGAACGACGGATTGAAAATATCCCTCAACAAAGCGACCGTCCGCCCTGTTTCTTCCATGATGAGAGAAGGAATTTTCACTTTGGAAAGTTTGGTTGCGGTTTCTTCCCACCGTTTGACAAGTACTTTGAGTTCGGTATCTAACTCGGCGACTTTTTTTCCTTCCGAGACGGTACGAATGATTACCCCGAAATTTTTAGGTTTGACGCTTTGCATCAATTGTTTCAGGCGCAGTCGTTCTTCGTTCGATTTAATCTTTTGAGACACCGAGACTTTGTCTCCGAAGGGGATTAAAACCAAATTCCGTCCGGCTAAAGAAATTTCGGAAGTAAGCCTCGGGCCTTTGGTCGAAATCGGTTCTTTCGTAATTTGTACCAAAATTTCCTGACCGGGTTTCAGTACGTCGGAAATCAGTCCGTCTTTGTTTAATTCTTTTTCGAGAGGGACTTTAGAAATCGATCCGATTTTTTTTTTGCCCTCCAACCCCGAACGAACATATTTGTTCAGTGAATTGAAATGAGGGCCGAGATCCAAATAATGTAAAAAAGCATCTTTTTCGTAACCGACATCTACGAATGCAGCATTTAATCCCGGCATGATCTTTTTGACCTTACCTAAGTAAATGTCTCCTACAGAAAATGAAATGTTTCTGGCTTCCTTTTGCAATTCTACGAGGCTTTTTCCTTCGAGAAATGCGATGGAGACTTCCTGGGATTTAACATCTAATACGAGTTCGCTTGTCACTGTTACGGTTTTAATGATAAAAAAACAAAGAACAAACTTAATTCGGATCAAGTTTGTTCTATCATCAACTTACAAAAAACTTAAAAATCCTTTGTCAGATTTTTTCGGGAAGTATATCGAATGACATCCGTTTTATAAATGATGTTTTGATAAACCGGTCATGTTGTACTGTAATGTCAAGGATCCTCCTCTTTTTTTTAAACAAACGAAAAAACCTGAAACATGCTTCCTTTATTTCTTCTTCTTGTGCCGGTTTTTTCTAAGTCTTTTCTTCCTTTTGTGCGTAGACATCTTGTGTCTTTTTCTTTTTTTTCCGCTGGGCATTTTTTTCTTTTTTTTAGAGATTAATATTGTAAATTATAATTTTGATACTTTTGCAACGAAAGTTCTGGCCGGTTTGAACGACGGAATGCTGTGTTCCGGTATGATGATGGTGGTGTTTTTAGAAATATTTCGGGCGGTTTTTTGAGCTCTTTTCTTCACGATAAAGCTTCCGAATCCTCTCAAATATACATTTTCATCCGAAGATAATGACTTCTTTACGGATTCCATGAAAGATTCCACAGCTGCAAGTACAGTTGCTTTATCGATCCCTGTGTTTTTCGAAATTTCGTTAACAATATCAGCCTTTGTCATTGTTGTAAGATATTTAAAAAAGTTTGTAATTTTGAGTTTTAAAATTTTGGCTTGCAAATATATATGTTTTTTTTCTCCAAAAGAAATAAACACCGTTTTTTCTGAAAAATATGGGCGGTAAAAACCCGCTCGACCGGATTTCGCCGGATTTTGAAAACCTTTGCTTTCAATCTTTGTTTTTAACGTATAATTCTTTGCTTAAACGCGGCGGAATTTAATATCTACTATTTTAAACGCGAAGATGCAAAGACACAAAGTCACAAAGAATTTAAAGCTTCACGTCTTTCCGTCTTTGCGATTTAGCGTTTAGAATATAAACCGTTTTTTTACGACATACTTATAACAATATGGATGATTTTGTCAGTCGTGTTTTGCTGAAATGGTACGATACCCATAAACGTCCGTTGCCTTGGAGGGAAACACGCGATCCTTATATGATCTGGATCTCGGAAGTCATTTTACAACAAACCCGGGTGGAACAGGGAACAAGCTATTTTTTGAATTTTAGCAGACGGTTTCCCGATGTAAAATCTCTTGCTTCGGCTCATGAAGACGAAGTGATGAGGTATTGGCAGGGATTGGGCTATTACAGCCGGGCGCGAAATTTGCACCGGGCGGCGAAAGATATCATGGAACGTTTTGGCGGTGTTTTTCCGGAAAAATATGAAGAGGTGTTGTCGCTCAAAGGTATCGGCGAATACACGGCGGCGGCAATATGTTCTATTTCGTATCATCAGCCGTATCCGGCAGTGGACGGAAATGTTTTTCGTGTTCTGTCCCGCTTGTTTGCCGTCGATACGCCGATCGATTCCGGGCCGGGGAAAAAGCTGTTTACTCAACTTGCCGGAGAATTGTTAAATCCGGAGTCGGCCGGAGACTATAACCAGGCACTGATGGAATTTGGAGCTTTACAGTGTGTTCCCAAGTCGCCCGATTGCGGAATTTGTCCTTTAAGCGACCGTTGCGCGGCTTTTCTTCAACATAAAGTCTCGTTCTTTCCGGTAAAACAAGGAAAACTCAAATCCAAAGACCGGTATTTTAACTATTTTCGGGTTCGGCAGGGCGATTTTATTTATTTGAATAAAAGAATCGGCAATGACATTTGGAAAGGGTTGTATGAATTTCCGTTGATTGAAACGAAGGTATCCTCGACTTTCGAGGAAGTTTCCCGTTCGTCCCGGTTTAAAGAGATGTTTTCCGGGTTGGATGAAGTGACGATCAATCCGAACGGGTATTCCCGAAGGCATATTCTTTCGCATCAAATCATTCATGCCGAATTTTACGACATCAGTATTTTCGGGAGTAATGACTATTTCGACGGCTTGATGAAAGTTTCCCGCCAAGATTTGGAACGATATGCTTTTCCCAAACTTATCCTCGGTTATTCGGAGAAAGATTTTAAGCGAATAAAGTAATTTATAAAATACTTGTGTATCTTTGTCCTCTTATTAAAAAAAACGAATGTATTATGAAACAGAAGCTATTATTGTGTCTATTTTTTGCGATGCCGACTTTTGCGTGTTTTGCTCAGTTAACGGATGAACGTTCTGTTTGGAATAATTCTGACCTGAAAGGAAAAGTCAAATCTTTGACGGAAACAACGTATATTATAGTGAACGGAGATCCGAAGCTGAAAATCACAGATCAGAAGATCACTATTCAGGACGAAACCATCAAAAATTATGACAGAAATGGTTTGATCACCGATCAAAGTTTGATCAGTTACATCGGGGGCGAATCCAAGCGTTGGGTTTTTACTTACGATTCTCAAAATAGAATGATCGAAGAAGCCGTGTATAATGACAAAGGGTTGGATGAAACAGTTGTATATACCTATAGCGGGAATAATTTGACTCAGAAAGTTTGGTATAAAGGTGCAACCAAGAATTTGGAAAAAACATGGTATTACCAATACGACGGAAACGGAAAATTATTGTCTGAATATTGGGCCGACGCTAACGGGCAAATTTCCTGGAAAAGTGTTTATAAATATGATGTACAAGGTAATATGACTGAAAAATCTTGGATTGTCGATGACCGGACAACTTCTAAATGGACTTGTAAATACGATGATAACGGAAGGGCAATCGAAAATGCCGAATATGCAAACGGCATTTTAAAGGAAATGACCTACAATTCTTACGACAGAAAGGGTCTGCTTCAGGGAGTGAAGGTTTTCAAAAGCGATGATGTGCCGGATTATCGCAAGGAGTTTTCGTATAACGGAAAAGGAAACCTCCGAATGGAATGGTGGTATGATGCCGGCGGAAAACTGATTCAGCGGAGGAATTTTGATTATGATAAAATTCAAAATATGATTGCATCCTTCACTTGGGGCGGAGACAATAAGTTGTTGGATAAAACGTACCGGACATACGACGGAACGGGAAATTATTATCAACAAATCGATTATGAAGGACAAATTCCTGTTTTTACGATCAAACGGACGATCAGTTATTATTGATCTGAAAATAAAAGATAAGCTTGCATTTTAAAAAGAAAGGGGTGTCAAAAGTTCGACACCTTTCTTTTTTTGACTGATGTCTCAGTCGGGTCGGTCTGTAGTGACATTAAAACAGCATTATACGAAACGATGTCGATTACGCTTTAGAAAATGTTTTTCCAACAGATGCCAGGAGAGAATGGAAAGAGATAAAACAATAATAAAACAGGTTAAAAACAATAGTATCGGATTTTCTTTGAACCAGCCGAAATAAACAATCAGCTGAATAACGGGGAAATGAAACAAATACATCCCATACGAGAAGTCTCCATATTTGGAAAAACAAGCCAAATTCTTAAAATAATAAGCAAAAGAAACGATCAACACAGCGAAAGAAAAAGGGTAAAAAACATCAACAACCGGAGAATCGATATAGTATTTTAAAATAAAAACAATTGCCGAAGGAAGTAAAAAATATATTATACTTTTGCGATAAAAATCAAAATAAAACAATAAGATAATTCCGGATGTAAAATAACGGATTTGTCCTAAAAACTGCCTGCTTAATATGGGATAAATTCTGTTTCCCGAACGATCATAAAGAGATTCCATATAATATACAAAGACAAAAGAGACAAGATATAAACCGGTTAAAATAAAAATCGGCTTTCGCTTTAAAAATAAGGTTAGAAAAGGGATAAAAATATATAGCGACAACTCTACTTTGATTGTCCACAAAGAACCGTTAATAATGTTCGGATATAAATTAGCGGTAAATACTCCGGGCAAAGCCGGCTGTATAAAATTCAAAAAACTCAAATTGGCTGCGACATATTTGAAAAAAGTTTTTGAACCGAAATATTCATTAAAAGAAAAAGTGCTGACCAAAGAGAGGAAAATTGCGCAAACGACGACTATCAAAACATAAGCCGGAACAATCCTTCTGATTCTTTTCTTTCCGTAATCAAGCAAACCGGAACTGCGATAATAGCTTTGCGTGATTAAAAATCCGCTGATAATGAAAAATCCGGCAACCCCCATCGACGAAGATATAGGGAATTTTACCGGAATGGATGTCAGGACTCCGAAATGGGCAATAAATACGGAAAAAGCAAAGAGAAGGCGTAAAAAATCAAAACTGTTTTTTTCGGAAACAGGAGGAGAAAAAGTTGCTTGAGAATGAGACATGACTTAATTTTTTCACTGCAAAGGTAATATAAATTTTGTGTTTAAGATATTTTCTTCTTCATGCATAAATACCTCAACACAAGAATGGTGATATGTCTCTTTTTTCAATTTTTTGGGATTATTACCTGGGTATTTATTACATTTGAGAAATTTTTTGGTTTTGTTGTTAAAACAGCATGAATATTTTAAAAAAATAAAAAATAGATGAAAATCTGTTTTTTTAATACGGCAAAAGTTTGGGGAGGCGGCGAGAAATGGCATTTGGACGTTGCCTCCGCTTGTTGCCGCTTGGGGCATGACGTTACGGTGGTCTCTTACAAGAATGGGGAATTGATTCGTCGTTCCAAACAAATCGGTTTGAAAACAAAGGAATTTAAACTGTCCAATTTAAGTTTTCTGAATCCGTATAAATGGAACCGGATATATTCTTTTTTTAAAAAAGAACAGTTTGACGTTGTTATTTTTAATTTTTCCAAGGATTTGAAAAATGCCGCTTTTCAGGCGAAGAAAGCCGGGATCAAGCGGATTGTTTATCGGAGAGGAAGCGCCATTCCGATCAAAAATTCTTGGTTGAACCGGTTTATTTTCGGAAAATGCCTGACGGACGTAATCGCAAATTCGGAAGCAACCAAACAGACTATATTGCAGAATAATCCGGATTTGTTTCCCGAAGAAAAAATAAAAGTGATTTACAACGGAATCGATTTGTCGGGTTTTCATCTGGCGGAAAAAACAATCGGGAAAATTCCCGTCATCGGAAATTTAGGCCGGTGTGTATACCAAAAGGGACAGGATATTTTGTTGGAGATTGCGGCGATTCTGAAAAAACGCCGGGTCGATTTTAAATTGATTATCGGCGGTGACGGCGTTTTGTCGGAACAATTGAAACAACGGACCGAATCGCTCGGACTTTCGGACAGGGTCGAATTTTCGGGTTTTGTTGATGATCCGGCCCGTTTTATGCAATCGATCGATATTTTCGCGCTCACTTCCCGTTGGGAAGGATTCGGATACGTGATTGCGGAAGCCATGGCTTGTGAGCTGCCTGTCGTGGCATTTGATGTCAGCAGCAATCCGGAATTGGTTGTGAACAAGGTGACGGGTTATTTAGTTCCTTTTGAAGATAAAGAAGCTTTTGCCGACGCATTGGAAGATTTGATTCGAAATGCCGGCAAAAGAGCGTCTTTCGGAAAAGCGGGACTGAAAACGGCGCAAGACAGATTTGACTTCGATAAAAATTTACAGACAACCATTCAATTTTTGGAAAACTCTTCTTATGTATGTGTATGAAAATAAGCGGATTCACCATTATCAGAAATGCGGTTCAATATGATTTTCCGGTTGTGGAATGTATTTTGTCGGCTTTGCCGCTGGTTGATGAATTTATCGTGTCGTTGGGCGACAGTTCCGACGGGACGGAGGAATTAGTCAAATCGATCGATTCTCCGAAGGTCAAAATATTGTATTCCGATTGGGATACTTCCACGTATAATAAAGACGGCATGATTTATGCCCACCAGACGGATGAGGCACTTCATACTTGTTCGGGCGACTGGTGCTTGTATTTGCAGGGAGACGAAGTGTTGCATGAATCCGGCATCCCGACCATTCGGGCGGCTTGCGAAAAGTACTTGAATAATACCGATGTGGAAGGCTTTTTGCTGAAGTACGTTCATTTTTACGGTGATTACGACCATTACATCGATGCCATGCATTTTGCTTATCCCAAGGAAATCCGGATTGTCCGAAACATTCCCGATATTCATTCCTGGCGCGATGCCCAATCGTTTCGTGTCATCGAAAATTTCGATAAAAAAAATTATTGGCAGGAAGAAGGCGCCCGGAAGTTAAATTGCATTTTGTTGAATGCTTATATGTTTCATTACGGGTGGGCAAGAAATCCTTTTTGTATGGTAAAAAAACAGGAAGAACAAGAAAAAATGCATTCGGGAGACGCCGGCATTCAACCTCAAAAGCCGTATTTCGATTATGGAAATCTGTCTTATATGCCTGTGTTTAAAGGGACGCATCCTCAAGTCATGAACGACAGAATCAGCAAAATGAATTGGAGCAAATACTTGCGTTTTACGGGGAAGAAGCCGAATATGGGTAAAAAATTCGGTCTGAAATATCGGATTCTGAATTGGATTGAACATCAAATTTTGGGTGGAAGAAGAATCGGCGGGTTTAAAAATTATAAGCAAATAGGCCGGTTTAAAAAAAACAGTCTTGCCGAAAAGTAAGATTTCGTGTTTAGTTGATTGTAGGCAAAGAGGCATAAGTACATGACAGTATTTAATATCTATTATTTTAAACGCGAAGACACAAAGTCACAACGACACAAAGGTTTTAAACTTCGCGTCTTTCCGTCTTTGTGACTTGGCGTTTAAAGTATAAATTATTTTGGCATTGTTAAACAGGTATAGATAACCCTTATTTTTGCGGATCCCTTAGTAGCTCGGGAATATATCTGATCTCCGTCCCTCATTCGCTTATTTCAGGGGATTTTATTGACATTTATTATATTTATAAATAAGGGAAATAAGGGTGAGATTGGTTGCATTGTATCGACTGCTAAGCTACTAAAGGAGCTTTTAGAAGATAAGGTTTTTATTTTAAATCTATATAAGATTAACAATACCATTATTTTTTACGACATACTTAAATGAAAACGGTAATCATCGAATTTGGAAATTCTCATGACGAGTGCTTGTATTCTCAACTTTTATTTTTAAAAGAAAAAGGACATGAGGTGACGTTGGTTTGCAGTGAAGAACTGAAAAAACAGGTCGAGCCGTTTTCCGAGGCTGATGAAATCCGTTTTTATCCTTTTTATAAGAAAGGATTTTCCCGGATGATGTTGTTGTTTAAACTGTGGCGCTTTTTAGTGAAAAATAATTTTGATAAAATTATATTTAATAAAGCCCAAAATAAAATCGTACAGAACTTTTTAGGATTTCCTTTTCCGAAAAAAACCGGGTTTGCCGGAACGATTCATAATCCGAAAAAATTACAGACAAGCCTTCGGCAAAAGTTGATTACGCGGAAAATCAAAAAGTATTTTGTGTTGAACGATTATCTGAAAGAGGCTGTCCGGCCGGCCGGATTTGAAGTTGAATCGTATTATCCCGTATTTTTCCCGCAAGTGGAAGTAATTCCCTTGTCAAAAGAACCGGATGAAGTTTGGATCTGTATTCCCGGTCCCGTCGATTTCAATCGGAGAAATTACGTGAGCTTGTTTTCCGCTCTTGAACAGAAAGTTCCGGATGCCCGGATAAAATTTATTCTTTTGAGAAAATGTAATCCGGAGAGCGAAAACGGAAAAATATCCGATCCCGGATAACAGCGCTCCATTCGGAAAACCGGTTTGTTCTTTTCGACCGGTTTGTCGATAATTCATTGTTTCACTCTTATTTGCAAAAGTGTGATTATATCATGCCGTTGGCCGATTTTTCACTTTATGAAAATAAAGTATCGGGTAGTTTCAATCTGGCATTTGCATATAAAAAACCGTTGATTTGCGAGGAGAAATTTTCCGTGTTTGAAGATTTTCGTGAAAACGGAATTTTTTATCACCGGCAAAATATGATTGATGTCATCAATTCATCGGCTTCGCAAAATGAAAATCATCACCGGTTTTACCGGAATGAAAAATGGACATTTGAATATCAATCAAACCGATATTTGCGGTTTCTTTTTGAATGACCGGATCGGATGAAAATAACAAACAGTTGTCAATTATTCTATTTGTCGGAATATGAAAATATCAGTTGTAATTAATACATACAATGCCGCAACATACTTGGAACGGGTGTTGGAAACGGTGAAAGACTTTGACGAAATCGTACTGTGTGATATGTACAGTACTGACGGAACAGTTGAAACAGCGCGAAAATATAATTGTCGTATTATTTTCCATGAATTAACGGGATTTGTCGAGCCGGCAAGAACTTTTGCGATCGAAGCGGCTTCGCATGAATGGGTGCTTGTCGTAGATGCCGATGAATGCGTTCCGGAAGCGTTGAAAGATTTTTTGTATGAACAAATTAAACGGGAGAACCGGCCGGCCGGAATAAGGATACCGAGAAAAAATTATTTCATGGGACGCTTTATGCGTTCGTCATATCCGAATCATATTTTGCGTTTTTTCAAAAAGGATCTTACCACATGGGAGCCGGACATTCATGCCGTTCCTCGTGTCGAAGGTGAAGTTTTTACGATTCCCGGAAAACGGAAGGATTTGGCTTTTATTCATTTGGCCAACGACTCGATTACCGAATGGATGCAAAAATCGAATCGATACACCGGATTTGAGTTGAACAGGCGTAAAGACAGAAATTATGGTTATTTTGCCCTTATTTTTCATCCGTTCGTTCGTTTTTTTCGTTTTTACATTGTCAAAGGCGGTTTCAAGGATGGCAAGCCGGGATTGATTTGGGCTTTTTTATCGGCGATTAATAAATTTATAACGGTTTCCAAGGTCATTGAATCAAAGATAAAAGAAAGTGATATGGATGAAGAACTGAAATCAGTGCATTGAACGATGAATATTTTAATTGTTGCCGATTCGATGATCCCCGCGGTGAAATACGGCGGAACGGAGCGTGTCGTTTGGGGATTGGGAAAAGCGTTGAGCCGGATGGGACATGGGGTATATTACCTTGCACGGAAGGGGGCGTATTCCCCTTTTGCAAAAGCGATGTATGCGTATGACCCGGCGAAAGATCTTGATGATCAGATTCCCGATTTTATCGACGTCGTTCACCTTCATTTCTTTCGAAAACCGTTGAAAAAGCCGTATGTGTACACTTTACACGGGAATTGCGGCGATGAACGGACTTTAGATAAAAATACGGTATTCATCTCGAAAAATCATGCCGACCGTCATCACGGGAATGTGTTTGTTTACAACGGATTGGATTGGGACGAATATGACCGGCCCGGTCGGGACGCACGGCGGGAATATCTTCATTTTCTGGGAAATGCGGCGTGGAAAGTGAAAAACGTAAAAGGCGCCATTGAGATAGCCCGGCAAGCGGGAGAAAAATTGTATGTTTTGGGCGGTTGCCGGTTGAATCTTAAAATGGGCATCCGTTTTTATCCCGATCTCCATGTCCGCTTTAAAGGAATGGTCGACAACCGGAAAAAATCCCGATACTTGCAATCGTCCGGAGGATTGCTTTTTCCGGTATTGTGGCATGAACCTTTCGGACTGGCCATTATCGAAAGTTTATATTTCGGCTGCCCTGTGTTCGGTACCCCGTATGGTTCTTTACCCGAATTGGTTACGAAAGAAACAGGTTTTTTAAGCAACAGCAAAAGTGAGTTGGCAAAAGCAATCAAAGCATCGGATTATAACCGGCAATACTGTCACGATTACGCGGTTTCCGAATTCTGCTCAAGCGTCATGGCCGGAAGATATGTTTCACTATACGAAAAGGTATTGAATGGCGAATCATTGCATTTATCCCATCCCTATTCTCAGAAGAATAATGAAACACTCTTGACCATGGCGGACTGAAATATACTTTGCCGGTGATCAAGATATGCATCATTCTATCAATATGTTGTTCCCGGCGGAACAAGGGTGAAGCCCTTTAAATCAAAGAGCGCAGAGTTGTTACCCTGCGCTCCCGACTTTGACACTTTAAAAAGTGCGATTTTCTAATTGGATAATAATCCATGGTTTATAAATTTTGCGACATCAATTTGGGTGACCCGGCATGAAATAACACCGCAGGCGTGAAACATGGATAACCTCGTACAAGCGTAGTGCAATGCGAGGCAAGGAAGTCCCCGCGAGTACGGAACTCCGAACGGAGTTCAATGCAATGCGTTGATATACATCACTCCTTGGAACTGCTACGCAGTTCCAAGGAGTGAGAGGTACATTAACAACCCCAGGCTGCACTACGTTTGCCTGGGTTATCCATGTTAAAGTCCATACGGACTTTTTTAGGGTGACGCATTGTCAAAGTCAGGACAAGGGTTGTCTATATCTATATTTATTCCTCACCATTTTGGACATGTTACTCCGTCGCAGCGGACATGTTGTCCGTCTGCCTCTTTATTCAAAAGGACTTGCAGTCCGGTTTTTACAAAATACCTTTCTTAAAAAAACAAAATGATTATCGGATGTTATGCCCGGCTCTCCCTGCAGGTGAGGTATAAAAAATGTAATATTCGTTTTTTTGTCCCGCCGGGGACAACATATTGGTAGAAAGGAAAATTTCTCCGGTGACCAAAGTCCCGTCAGGGACGTAATGCGGGAAGGAAAATATTTTGTCCCCGGCGGGACAAGGGATGAAGGGATGGTGTTTTTCTACCAATATAACGTCCCTGACGGGACAAAAAGAACGAATATTTTTTGAATATTGAAATATTTTTTACGCCCTCCTTCACGGGGATAGGTAGGTACAACATCCGATAATCATTAAAAACAATAAACAAAGAATTGATTTTTGTTTTAATTGAAGCATATTCTTTTTATCGGACAACATGTCCTTTCAAATAGAACAGCGGGCAGGTAACATGTCCGTCACGGCGGGATTACCAAGATATGCATCATTTTATCAATATGCTGTTCCCGGCGGAACAAGGGCGAAGCCCTTTAAATCAAAGAGCGCAGAGTTGTTACCCTGCGCTCTTTGATTTATTTAAAGCTTTCAGCCTTTGCCGTAAGCAAGCCCCGCCTATCCCCTTATTACGGGGAGAAGGAGACTTGCAGGCTTGTATTATTTCACCGCCACTTTGCTTGCTTCGCCATTGATTTTGACAATGTACAAGCCGGGAGCCAAACCGGTTTGTTCAAACGAACCGACGGCAGCGGTTTTTTTCAACAATACGCCGGAAACGGTGTAAAGTTCGACAGCCGCAGTACCTTCAAATTGAGCCCGGATCATGCCGCTACCGCTTGTCACCGTATAATCGCCTATGGTTGTTTGGGCTAATCCGGTGGGGTTAAAAATTGTCTCTTCCTCTTCAAATGTCATTGGTCTTACACCACGATTCCCCTCTCCATCGAACGTCATACATTCGATTATAAAATTCGCATCTTCGGTTATAAGAGGATCCCCCGCTCTCGGAATATCCATTGTTTGATCTCCCTTCCATACTGTCGGGAAACCGCAAGAACCACCCGCCGGATCCAGTTTCCGTAAGAAAACAAGATTTAATGATCCGATCACATCCTCAAAAGTATATTCATACCACCAAATACCATACTTGTTCACTACATCTGGTTTCACACACCCGTCAATCTTAACACCGCAAGCATCATAATACCAATAATAGAAGTGGACATTATTATGATCACCCGAATTAGTAAGATCATCGGTTTCGGGAGTCCAGACATTTGCTGTTCCGATACCTTCTTCTCCCTGATTCCCACAGGGCTCTAATACTGTCGGATCACATAATCTTATCGTTATCGGATCGAGTGGCGTTGCCGAAGCCGATGATGTGTAAGTTGTCATAGAACCTGACGGCGATCCGGGATCGCCCGTTACCTTTAAACAGTTGCCCCCCTCATCCCCATTAAGGAGGAAACCACCTGAGAGAGGAATTTGATTCCATACAATCCCCCACGTATTTCCTCCTCCAGGTTGGACATCGGAAGGATCTCTACGAACAAGAACGAAGGCTGTTGCCCCTGAAGGAATCGTTGTCACATAAACACTCCTCCCGCACGCATCCTGAACCGGCGTAAATACAGGCGACCATTGGTCGTCGAAACCATCTCCCCATACCCAAGCCTGAAGAGCAGCATTGGCGTCCATCCAGCCTTGCGCTTGGGACACGTCCACATACAATTGTTTCGTTTGAGCATTCATTGCGCTTCCGCACATCCATGCCATTAAAAGAAAAGTAATCAGTTTTTTCATGATTTTAATTGTGTTAAGTTGTTAATTAATAAATTAAAAAAATATAGAAAATATAAGATTAAACGCCGGGGTGCGAAGGTTCAAAGACGTCGCAAAGGTTACCATCCTGTTTTTCTGTATACCCGGGATCTGTTTTCCTTTGCGGGTCGTCTTTGTGTCTTTGTATTTTTCACGCTTAAAATTGCTGTCCTTTCAAAAACCGTTTTTACCCGGTACACGGCAACCGGTGAGGCCTCCCGATTCCTCTTAATCGGGGTATCGGTATTTTCACCGTAAAGGTAAAGTCTTTAATCTTAAACAAAAAAAAAAAAAAATAAGAAATGTTAAAAATACAGATAATTGTTTAAATCCGGAAAAAACATTTTTTTCCGGATTTAAACAATTCCCGGAAAGATTGTAAAAACACGTGGCAGCCGTGTCTGTAGAAAAATGAAGGAATAAAATCAACAGGTGAATAATAGAAGAACAGGCGGAAGAAAAGATTTCGGGTTACCGTTTTTATAAAGCTTGTATTCAAATATGCATATATTTTTTGTTAATTTTAAAAAACGTAAAAAATCGGCTGCATCGGCAAACGATAAACAGTGCGCAATTGACCCCGCCGCGGCGGGATAAAAAACAAGGTTAATCTTATTGCGGAAAAACAGGAAAACCGTTACTTTTGCACCTATTGTATCTTTATTTTATGAAATGTCCATGATACAAATGTATCACCAAGCAAAATGATTATTAGGGACATTCCATGTGTCCATAATTAAATAAGTAAAAAATAAACACATGAAAAAATTTCTATTCATTTTTTACTACTTATTTTCTGTTCATCTATCGGGAATTTGTTTTTTCACGATTTTTCGACTTGTACTGTATTATGTAAATATGGGTTATGCCGGCGATGTCGGCGATAAATTACCGATGCTTGCGCAAGCGCTGCTGAAAGGGTTGCAATTTGATAATTTTGTGGCTTCTTATATTACGTCGTTGCCTTTGCTTGTGTTGACTATTGCCGCTTTTTCCGGTAAAATTCCAAACCGGTTGATTATCGGATGCAATATTTTCTTTTCCGTTTTATATTCCCTTGCATTTATAATTGCCATTGCCGATATTCCCTATTTTTCTTACTTCTTTGCCCACATCGGGGTATCTGCCTTCGGATGGTTCCGGTTCGGCGGAGAAACTGCCGGACTGATTTTCCGGGACATCTCCAATTATCCTTACTTCGCCTTGATGCTTGTTTTTATTCCGGCGTTTTCTTTTTGTATCTGTCGTTTCGGAAAACGATTCCGGCAATCATTCGTGGAAGTTCGCGAAAAAACAAACTTGAACCGGGTGATTCCGTTCGTCGTTTTGCTCTACGGCTTGTGTTTTCTCGGAATGCGCGGCTCTTTGCAGCGTTACCCGTTGCGAGTGGGGTTTGCCTATTTTTCCGGTAATTCTTTTTTCAATCAGGTGGGAGTCAATCCTGTTTTTTTCTTGTTGAAAAATATGGCAGAACAACAGAAACATAAGGGCAACAATGTAAACGACCTGATGACGATACAGGAAGCTGTTGAATCGGTACAAAGTGAATTAGGTATAAATTCTACGTCAAAAGACTTTCCTCTTTACAGAGAAAGGCAGGATATTTCAAGCAGCCGGAAACCAAGTAATGTAGTGATTGTTTTGTTGGAATCAATGGCGCTTGAATATTTGAAATATGAGTACAACGGGAAATCGCTGACTCCTTATCTTAACCGGCTGATTTCCGAATCGTATTTTTTTGAGAATTTTTATTCGGCGGGTGTTCATACCAACAACGGCATTGTTTCCACACTTTACGGCTACCCGGCTTTGTTTGACAAACCCTCGATAAGTTTGGAAGCAAGGTATAACGGAGGGTTGCCGATAACGCTGAAAAAAAACGGGTATCAAACCATGTTTTTCGTAGGCGGCAACCCGCAATATGACAATATGAATTCGTTCCTTTACGAAAATGGTTTTGACCGCATTTATTCTCAATACGATTATCCCAAGGAGAAAATAGTCAATAACTTCGGCGTTCAAGACGACTATTTATTTTCTTATGGACTGGAACGTCTGAATGAAGCCGGAGAAAAAGATAACCCGTTTTTTGCCGTCTTTTTAACGGTGAGCAATCATAAACCTTATGTCATTCCCGAAGAATTTAAAAACCGGGCCGACACAGATGATAAAAGAATTACCGGATTTGTAGATAAAGCCGTCAAAGATTTTATGGAAAGTGCCGCAGAGCAGGCGTGGTACAACCATACCATTTTTGTTTTCTTGGGCGATCACGGCAAGTCATTCGGGGCCGGTAAATATGATATGCAACTCACTTTCAACCATATACCGCTCATTATTTATTCGCCGTCTTTTGACGATGCACCCCGACAATTTGCTCAATTCGGCGGACAGATTGATGTGTTTCCCACAGTGATGGGATTGTTGAATATTCCCTATATCAACAATTCATTGGGAGTAGATTTACTGAAAGACCCGAAACGGCCTTGTATGTATTTTGTCAATGATAATCAGTTGGGTTGTATTAACGAAAATTATCTGTACGTTCGCAACCTGACCACCAAAACCGATATTCTATATGATTTACACAGCAGCGGGAGCGAAAATATCATACAACAAGAAAGTAAGGCAGGCGATGCGCTCAAAAAATATGCCGTTTCGATGATGGTAACCGCCGATTATTTGATAAAAAACAATCAAATAAAATGATATATAAATATATCGCAAAAAATAATTTCTATTTTAAACGCCAAGTCGCAAAGACGGAAAGACGCAAAGTTTAAATCCTTTGCGACTTTGTGTCTTTGCATCTTCACGGTTGAAATAATTTAAAATGATTATTCGGATGTTATGCCGGGCTATCCCCCAAATGGGGCGTAAAAATGTAATATTCGTTTTTTTTGAAAAATCCATTCTAAAAAATATTGCCTTCCGTCCCGTCAGGGACAACATATTGGTAGAAAGGAGAATTCCGCCGGTGACCAAAGTCCCGTCAGGGACGTAATGTGAAGAAGAAAACATGTTGTCCCTGACGGGACAAAGGGTGAAGGGATGGTGTTTTTCTACCAATATAATGTCCCTGACGGGACGGAAAAGAACGAATGTTTTTTTGAAGCATTAACACATTTTCACACCCCGCCTGCAGGGATAGCCGGGTACAACATCCGATAATCATTTAAGGTTTTTAAGGAATGATTAAAATTTTCAGAACATGACCGGGCGATGCCTGCGCTATTGATTTTACTCTTTCAGATCATCTCCGATAGGCGCATTTAACTCTTAATTCTTAATTCTTAACTCTTAACTTTCTCCTGCCAAGAAATACGTTTTCTCCCGTAAAAAGCGGGTATACTCTTCCAAACTTTTGTATTTCGATTGTTCTTCCGGAGAAATCGGATTGCCGAAGGTGATGCGGATGGTTTTTCCGCGTTTGTTGAATACTTCGTGACACAAACGGACGGTTCTGATTCGCCAACTGAATATTCCCAAGATATTGTAAAAAAGGGAATTATGTCCGTGAAAATACATCGGGACAACAGGAACTTCCGCTTTTTGAATTAAACGCATCACCGACGGTTGCCATTCCCGGTCTACAATTTTTAGTTTGTGGTTGTATTTGGATACGGCTCCGGCCGGGAAAAAACCCAGCGGATGTCCTTCGCGCAAATGTGAGATGCACTGCTTCACACCTCCGAGGCTGGAGAATTTGCCTTTGACTTTTCCGTCGTATGGATTTACGCCGATAAAATTGGGCGACATGTTCTTGATCAAGTTTAACATCCAGTTCACCATCATTTTATAATCCGGACGTTTTCCGGCGAGGATGCATATGGCAATAATGCCGTCCAACGCTCCGTAAACATGGTTCGACACCGTGATGAAAGCTCCTTCGGGAAGATGATCCAAAATGTCCGGATTATCCACCGAATAACTGACACCGGCATCCTTCAACAACCGTTCGGTAAATTCGGTACCTTCATATTCCACCGAACGCCCGTAAATCCAATTGACTTTATCCAATCCGGAAATTTTTATCAACGCTTTGGCCAAGAATGTTCCGAATTTTCCTTTAAATATAGGGTGAAACTTTTTAATGTCGTCAACTCCCAGCACTTCTTTTTTTTCCATTCTCAAGGTAAACTTACAATATTATATTGCAAAAACAGAAAAACGCGAAGATCTGATCCTCAGAGACTTTGCGTCTTTGCGTCATTGCTTCTTCGCGATCGAAATAACAGACTTTAAATACTGTATTGTATTTATTGTCAATTAAAAAGTACGAGATCGTCGTGAAATACAATCTCGTACTTTTTCAAAAAAACACAAATTACACCGAAATGTTTCGGTTGTCATGCGCGTGATTTGTGACTTAAACTTTTCGCTCCGATCAATCAATGAAATCTACGGTATCTTCACCGATGATTTGACGAAGCGTATTTTTCAATTTTATATATTGAATGAATAAATCATGTTCGGCCACGGTTTGAAAATCGGTCATCGGGCTTTTGAAATAGAACGACAACCACGTTTGAATGCCTGAAAACCCGCAACGTTGAGCCAAATCGGTGAATAACACCAAATCGAGACAAAGCGGCGCGGCAAGAATGGAGTCGCGACAAAGGAAATCCACTTTCAATTGCATCGGGTAACCCATCCAACCGAAAATATCGATGTTGTCCCAACCCTCTTTGTTGTCTTTGCGGGGAGGATAATAATTGATGCGCACTTTGTGATAAACATCTCCGTAAAGTTCGGGGTACAATTCGGGTTGAAGAATATTTCCGATGACGGAAAGTTTACTTTCTTCTTTTGTTTTGAATGAACCCGGATCGTCGAGCACTTCTCCGTCGCGATTACCGAGAATGTTGGTCGAAAACCATCCGCTCAATCCCAACATACGGGTTTTGATCATCGGAGAAAGTACGGTCTTCAACATGGTTTGCCCGGTTTTGAAGTCTTTACCGCAGATCGGAACATTCTTTTGTTTGCTCAAATCCCATATTGCCGGCATATCGACCGTAAGATTGGGCGCTCCGTTGATGTAAGGGATCCCTTCGGAAACGGTGGCGTAAGCATAAACCATAGACGGTGCGATTTGATCGCTGTTGTCTTTCATGGCTTGTTCCAATTTCGCCAAATCTTTGTGAACCTCTCCCATCGGCAAATAGACTTCGGTACTTCCGCACCAGATTACGATCATGCGATCGCAGTTGTTTTTTGCTTTGAAATCGCGAATATCTTGCCTTACTTGTGCCACAAAATCCCATTTGGTTTTGCCCTCTTTTACCCAAGTGCCGTGCAAACGTTTTACGAAATTTTGATCAAAAACGGCTTTCATCGGTTTAATTTGAACCAATTCTCCCTTAACTCCGTCCACATCTTTCATATCCAACACTTCGGCGTGTTTTGCGGCTTCATATACATTGTCTTCAAAAATATCCCAACCTCCGAAAACAATGTCGTTAAGATCTGCCAAAGGTACTATGTCTTTTATTTTAGGAAAACGGTTTTCATTTCTTTTACCCAAACGCATGGTGGCTAATTGGGTAATCGAACCGATGGGCTTGGACAGTCCTTTGCGAACAGATAATGTGCCGACAATAAATGTAGAAGCAACTGCTCCTCCCACTCCTACAACCAAAACGCCTAATTTGCCTTTGGCGTCTTTGACTTGAATCTTTTCCATGTTATCTTAATTTAAATACTATAGATATGTTTTTAATTTGTCATTTGAAAAAAGAATGGTGCAAAGGTCGCTATTTTTTACTTAATCCGATCGTTTTTATCAAAAAAAATGTGAAAAATCCGGTATCTGTTTTAAACGCCGGGTCGTAAGGACGGGGAAAAGATGGTTAAATTCTTTTAGGAAATACGTTCAAATTATATCTTCCTTATTTTTGACAGTTCCCTCAGTAGCCTTGACATCCCTCTCGACATCCTCTCTTATCTCCTTATTTTCAATCAATTAATAAGGGCATAAAGAAGGGTTGCTTGTGCTATCCCCTGCTATTAAGGGAACTCTCTAAAATAAGATTAATAAAAAAGAATACAAAGTTTTTTATGTAAATATTACATTTTAATGATTATCGGATGCTATGCCCGGCTCTCCCTGCAGGGAGATGCAAAAAATGTGTCAATGTTTCAAAATATTCGTCTTTTTTGTCCCGTCGGGGACATTATATCGGTAGAAAACACCACATCCCTTCACCCCTTGTCCCGTCAGGGACATTTTTCTTCACATTACGTCCCTGACGGGACTTTGGTCTCCGGCTGAATTTTCCTTTCTACCGATATGTTGTCCCCGGCGGGACAAAAAAACGAATATTACATTTTTACATCCCACTTGGGGGATAGATAGGTGCAACATCCGATAATCATTTACATTTTTTACAATCCACCCACAGCCATCAAACTAAGAAGATAAAATCATTGGTTATTAACCTGTTATATTGGTAGAAAAATGCAATTCTCATCCGCTTATTGTCCCGTGGGGCCAAAATTTCATATCCCGTCCCTGCCGGGACGGTGCGAGAGAGGTGGAATATTATTTTTTCTACCGATATTAGATCCTCTCCGGGATCTGAATAACATCATTTGTATCTCCTTTATCATTCTGATTTGTAAACCTTTACTTCTTACTTAATGACATTGGCCGAGCGCTTACTTGGTTTTGCTGATGATCAACGTCGACGGAATTTTTTGCAGAGCATCCCCGTAAATACCGGAAATGATGTTCCAGCTTTCGTAGTCGACCAGCATAAAGTTTTGTTTTGAAAGCAGTTCCGCCGTGATCCGCTTTTTGTGCAAAAGCGTCGTTCTTTTTTCGAATTTATCGGAAAAAGAACGGATATGTTGCCTTACTAACGGGGAACTTGTGATCAGTCCGTTAGCATCCGAAATGGTGACTGTCGCAGCCGGATTGTTATTCAATATCGAATCGGCATATTCGAGCAGGTGGATATCTACCGGATGGTACAATAAAACCATCAGCGATGTTATTCCGGCAAAATCCCGGTCGACGAAAACCCCTACAGGTACGCCGGTTTGTTCGATAAAATATTTGGTTTTGTCTTTCAGTAATTCTCCGGGATAAAAAATGAGCCGTTGACGGTTCAATTTGTTTAACATCGTATTCAGCCAGCCGAATTTTCCGGAAACGGGATTTTCTTTGAACAGGCTTTTTTGAAAGATTGAAATGCCGGCTCCCACCAACAGGAAATCGTATTTTTCGTCGTTTACCATGTTCACGATTTCTCTTCCGACATCATCCGTCACTCCGTATCGGGTTTTGATATTCATTTTTAATCTTTCCGCTTCATGAAGAATCGGTTTGAATCCTTCTTCTATATATTTTTCGACAAGAATCGGATTCATATCCGTTCCGACTGTCAGGTGCAATGCCGTGATGCTCGTTTCTTCTTCGTTATTGCCGAACACGGCTTTGGCTACATCAAGTAATTTCCGGCCGCTTTCGAGTCGCCCGAACGAAAGAAGAATGTTGAATTTCTTCCGCATGTCGCGATAAAATTCATCCGATTCAACTTTTTCCGGAAACAAGAGATTAATCAGCGATATGGTGGGTGTTGTCATAAAGGTGGTGACCAGTGCCATCAAAACCAATATGGCAAATAAGGTGGGGGGAAGAATTTTCATTTCGTATCCGATATTCAATACGATCAGTTCCATTAACCCGCGCGCATTCATCAGAGCGCCGAGGGACAGGCTGTCGCGCCATGATTCTCCGATTATTTTTGCGGGGACGGCGCTGCCGAAAAATTTTCCGATAATGGCAACGGCGATGAACAGCCCGCACAGTTCCCATAACTCCACACTGTTTAATAATCCGACGTTGGTCCGTAATCCCGTGAATACGAAAAACAGGGGTAAGAGCATGACCAATGAAATGTCTTCTATTTTTTCGGTCATGATTTTGCGGAAGTTCAAGTTTGCCGGCATGATCACTCCGGCCAGAAAAGCGCCGAAAAGGGCGTGAATCCCGATCATCTGGGTGGTGAAGGACGAGAGGATCAGGATCAGAAAGATAAAGGCGACAATTCCTTTATTGATCACTTCTTTGTTTTGATACGCATTTCCTACTTTTGTCAAAAACGGTTTCACGACGCCAAACATGAACAATACATATCCGATGGAAAAACCGATGGTGTATAATGCGCTTATGGCGGTTCCCGTTTTGGCAAGGGCAATGATAACCGCCAAAAGACACCATGCGGTCGCATCGTTGTTGGCGGCGGATGCAATGGACAAAATTCCCAGATGAGTCTTGGTCAGATTTTTTTCCTGTACGATGCGGGCCAACACGGGAAAAGCCGTTATGCTCATAGAAATGCCGATAAACAACGAGAAAGATAAAAATGAGGTGTTTCCGATCGCATAATTCTCATAAACAAAATAAGAGAGTACCATTCCGAGGAAAAACGGGACTATAATGCTGGCATGGCTGATGACGAATGTCTCGTTCAACCGTTTTTTCAGTTCCTCCAATTCCAATTCCATCCCGATGACGAACATAAAAAGAATCAGGCCGATCTGGCTTAATAAGCTCAAGTTTCCCATTGATTTTTCGGGAAAAAGAAATTCGAAAATATCCGGGTAAAAATATCCGAGAAGAGACGGCCCCAACACGATTCCGGCGAGAATTTCTCCGATGACGGTGGGTTGTCCTATTTTGATGAATAAAAATCCGAATATTCGTGCCACAAAAAGAATGGCAATGATTTGCATCAACAAAACGGCAAACGGTTCTCCGATGTTATGAATAATCGATTGTACAAATAATTTCCAATCGCTTGCATTTGAAAGATTATCATTTAATATCGCCGTGTCGGACAAGGTGTTCGCACCTTTCGGATGGAAACGGTCTCCGCTTTTGATGAGCAGATAAGCCGAAAGAATAAAAACAACCAACATGATGACATAAAACAGCCAGCTTTTATTTTTTTGCGTCATAATTTTAAAGTAAAAGTCAGATCAATAACGTATAATTTTCGGTTGTTGTTTTTCGCTAACAAAAATAAGCAAAAAAATTAAAAAAAACGGTTAAATATCAATGCCGATTGTAAATCGTGAATTTGTAAATTGCAAATCGTGAAATTGTAAATCTTAATAATTACTTTTGTCGTCTCTTTTACAAGGAGATGTTGATTATGGCTGTTTTTTTATTCGACGAAATAGTTTTCGGACCCGTTAAAAGTCGTCGTTTGGGTGTGTCCTTGGGAATAAATCTGCTTCCGGTCGACGGTAAATTGTGCTCTTTCGATTGTATTTATTGTGAATGCGGATTTAATGCACAGGGCAGAGGAAAGTCGAAAATTCCATCCCGTGACGAAGTTAAAAAGGCATTGGAAGACAAGTTGAAGAAAATGAAATCCGAAGATCAGACGCCCGACGTCATAACGTTTGCCGGAAACGGAGAGCCTACGATTCATCCTCAATTTGCCGGAATCATCGACGATACGCTCGAACTGAGAAACCAATACTTCCCCGCCGCGAAAGTCAGTGTTTTGTCCAATGCCTCGATGATTGATAAACCCGATGTGTTTGATGCGTTAAATAAAGTGGACAACAATATTTTGAAGCTGGACAGCGTCGATTATGATTTCATCTGCCGGGTCGACCGGCCTCAATCAGGTTCGTTTAATCTTGAAAAATTAATCGAAAGGTTGAAACGTTTCAACGGCAAACTGATCATTCAAACCATGTTCATTCGCGGAGAATACGCCGGTAGAGTCGTGGATAATACAACGCCGGAACAAATCGACGCATGGTTGAAGGTGGTACGGGAAATTAATCCCGAATCCGTGATGATTTACACCATCGAACGTGATACGCCTACCAAAGGATTGCACAAAGTCGGTGTGAAAGAGTTGAACCGAATCGCCGATAACGTGAGAAATGCGGGATTGAAGGTCAGTGTTTCGGGGTGAAAGTTAAAAGGTAAGAGTTAAGAATTAAGAATTAAGAGTTAAGAGTTGTAAGGTTAGGTTACGGGGATTGATGATCGGAGGCAAATAATGTGGGGCGGAATATTTAACGCAACATGAATGACAAAACAATGGAAAAACTGACCATTATCAAAGTAGGAGGAAAAATAGTTGAGGAACCCGAAACATTGAAAAAATTGTTGTCGGATTTTTCGATGATTCAAGGATATAAAGTGTTGGTGCACGGCGGCGGGCGTTCTGCCACGAAATTGGCCGACCGGTTGGGCATTGAAAGTAAAATGGTGAACGGACGCCGCATTACGGACGAAGATACCTTGCGCGTCGTAACCATGGTGTACGGCGGATTGGTCAATAAAAATATTGTCGCGGGCTTGCAGGCATTGAATGTCAATGCGTTGGGACTTACGGGTGCCGATATGAATATCATCCGGTCGGAAATTCGTCCCGTCAAAGAGGTCGATTACGGACTGGTGGGGGATGTAAAAGCAGTTGACGGAAAGTTATTGTCCGAACTGATTAAAAAAGACATTGTTCCTGTATTGGCGCCGCTTACGCACGACAAAAAAGGAAATATGCTCAATACCAATGCCGATACGATTGCCGGAGAAACAGCAAAAGCGTTGGCCGGCTATTTTGAGGTCACTTTGATGTTTTGTTTCGAGAAAAAGGGGGTTCTTTCGGACGAAAGCAACGATGACAGTGTTATTCCGCAAATAACAAAAGCATTGTTCGATCAATATGTTTCCGAAGGAATAATTCAAGGCGGAATGATTCCCAAACTCGAAAATGCGTTCGAAGCAATTGATGCCGGCGTGAAACATGTCGTGATCACCCGCGCTTCCGATATTCACAAAAAAGATGCAGGAACAAGAATCAGAATATAAATATTAAGTTAAGAGTTAAGAATTAAGAGTTAAGAATTTATGAAAATTGATGGATGCGGCCTGCTTTTAGATTTTTGACTTTCAACTCTTAATTCTTAACTCTTAACTCTTAACTTCAAGAACTATGATGAAACATTTTGACTATTTGGTTATCGGCTCGGGAATTGCCGGGATGAGTTTTGCGTTGAAAGTGGCAAAAAAAGGACGGGTCGCCATTATCTGCAAAACGGCTTTGGAAGATGCCAATACGTTTTTGGCACAGGGTGGAATCGCTTCCGTCACCAATCATCTGGTCGATAATTTTCAGAAACATATCGAAGATACGTTGATTTCGGGCGACGGACTTTGCAATGTCGAGGCCGTCGAAAAAGTGGTGAAAGAAGCGCCTGCCCAAATCGAAGAATTGATTCGATGGGGAGTTGATTTCGATAAAGACGAAAAAGGGAATTTTGATTTGCATCGCGAAGGCGGTCATTCGGAGTTCCGCATTCTTCATCATAAAGACAATACCGGCGCCGAAATCCAGTTGAGTCTGATTCGCGCCATCAAATCGCATCCTAATATCACGGTTTTCGAACATCATTTCGCCGTCGAAATTTTAACCCAGCATCATTTGGGCGTCAAGGTGACCCGCCACAACAAGAACATCGAATGTTACGGCGCATATATTTTGAATGAAAATACCGGCCGGATTGATACGTTTTTGTCTAGAATTACCATGATGGCGACCGGCGGCATCGGAAATGTTTATCAAACGACGACTAATCCGGAGATTGCCACAGGCGACGGAATCGCCATGGTATATCGTGCGAAAGGGACGGTAAAAGATATGGAGTTTATTCAGTTTCATCCTACGGCATTGTATCATCCGGGCGATCGTCCTTCTTTCCTGATTACCGAAGCCATGCGCGGATACGGCGGCATTTTACGGACGAAAGACGGAAAAGCATTCATGAGCAAATACGACGAACGGAAAGATCTGGCGCCCCGCGATATTGTTGCCCGCGCCATCGACAACGAAATGAAGAACCGGGGGGATGATTTTGTTTATTTGGACGTGACGCATAAAAATGCGGATGAAACCCGCAATCATTTTCCCAATATTTATCAAAAATGTTTGGGATACGGGATTGATATTACCACCGATTATATACCCGTTGCACCGGCGGCCCATTATCTGTGCGGAGGAATCGCGGTCGATCTGAACGGCGCTTCTTCCATTCACCGGTTATATGCGCTCGGCGAATGTGCATGCACGGGATTGCACGGAGCCAACCGGCTGGCGTCCAATTCTCTCATCGAGGCCGTGGTATATGCCGATGCAGCCGCAAAGCATACCTTCAGCATCATTCATTCGATTGAATACAAAGAAGAAATTCCCGCTTGGAATGATGAAGGCACCCGTTCTCCCGAAGAAATGGTGTTGATTACTCAAAGCTTGAAAGAAGTCGAGCAGATTATGGGCGCTTATGTCGGCATTGTTCGTTCCGATTTGCGGCTTAAAAGGGCTTTCGACCGCTTGGAAATTCTTTACCGGGAAACGGAAGATTTATTTCAACGTTCGATTGTCACTCCTGAAATATGTGAGTTGCGGAATATCATCAATGTCGGTTACCTGATCATTTCTCAAGCCATGCTACGGAAAGAAAGTCGCGGACTTCATTACACGATTGATTATCCGAAAAAAAGTAACGGGTGAAAGATGTCTTTCCCACATTCTTTTTACTTGTACTTTTTCCTTTTTTTATTCATCGGCCCGGGATTTATTTCTTACCTTTGCACCAATTTTTATTTTTTAATGTTTTTATAAATTATGACTGAAAGAAAAATTAAATGCATAGGTGTATTAACATCCGGGGGCGATGCTCCGGGAATGAATGCCGCCATTCGCGCCGTTACGCGCACGGCTATTTACAACGGGCTTGAAGTAAAAGCCATTTACCGCGGTTATCGCGGACTGATCATCAATGAAATTGAACTTTTCAAGACGCAAAACGTAAGCAATATTATTCAACAAGGCGGAACGATTTTAAAAACGGCGCGTTGCAAAGAATTTACAACACCGGAAGGGCGTGAGTATGCCTACGGTGCTTTGCAGAAAGAAGAAATCGACGCATTGGTGGTGATCGGTGGTGACGGCACTTTAACCGGTGCGCGTATTTTCAGCGAAGAATTTAACTTCCCGATTGTGGGGATACCCGGCACCATCGATAACGATTTGTTCGGCACTGATACCACTATCGGTTACGACACGGCGTTGAATACGATTATGCAGGCGGTCGATAAAATCAGGGATACAGCCACTTCGCACGATCGTTTGTTTTTTATTGAAGTGATGGGACGCGATGCCGGATTTCTGGCATTGAACGGAGCTATTGCTTCAGGTGCGGAAGCTGCCATTATTCCGGAAATTGCAACGAAGGACGATCAATTGGAATTGTTGATCAAAAACGGATTCCGCAAATCCAAAAACAGCAGTATCGTTTTGGTGGCCGAAAGTGAAAGCACGGGAGGCGCCATGGGGCTTGCCAACCGTGTACAAATCGAATATCCGCAGTATGACGTGCGCGTAACGATTCTCGGACACATTCAACGGGGAGGTTCTCCGACGGCCAACGACCGCATCTTGGCCAGCCGTATGGGTGCCGCCGCAGTTGATGCGCTTCTCGACGGACAACGAAATGTCATGACGGGAATTCAGGATGATGAAATCGTATATGTTCCGTTCTCCAAAGCGATCAAAAACGATAAACCGATCAACCGGGATCTACTCGAAATGTTACGGATTTTGTCTATCTGACCATTTCGGTCTTTTAATCATGTAGAAAATATACCTTGCACTCGATGAAATGTCGGATGCAAGGTATTTGTTTAATTTTATTTGACATCCAATTCAAACGGCAACCGCGCCTGCATGTAATTCAACGATTGAATGCGCTGCAGGTAATCATATTGTTTGTAATTTTCACCGAGGAAATTTTTCAACAAGGCGGTTCTCATATCGGCGCTGAAGTCTTCTATCAACGCATCGAAGAAACTCTTTTTCTTGGGGTATTTTTCGAGTCCGTATTTTTCGATTTCGGCTAATTCGGCGGCTTTGGCAACCGCATCGGAAAGATTGCCGAGTGCATCGATCAATCCCAGCCGGAGCGCCTTTTCACCGGTCCATACATGTCCCTGCCCGATGTTATCGATCTCTTCTTTCGTCTTTTTTCTTCCGTCGGCGCAACGGGTGACAAACGTATCATACCCCGCATTGATGTACGATTGTATAATCACTTTTTCATCCGCGGTCATCGGACGGGTGGTATTCGGCATGTCCGAGAATTTATTGGTGTTGACCCGGTCGAAGGAAACGCCGATTTTATTTAAAAGTCCCGACATGTTCGGTATGATTCCGAAAATGCCGATGGATCCCGTTAATGTCGTCGGTTGAGCAATGATATAATCGGCGGCGCAGGAAATATAATATCCGCCGGAAGCCGCATAATCGCCCATGGATACCACAATCGGTTTAACCGCTTTGATGGCTTCCACTTCTTTCCAGATTTGCTCGGAACCGTAGGCGCTGCCTCCGGGAGAATTGACCCGCAACACCACGGCCTTTACATTTTCATCTTCCCGCACGTCTTTTAAATCTTTGATTAAATCCGACGATACGATTCCGTCCGATGAAGTGCCGTTGTCGATATCTCCCGCCGCATAGACGATGGCGATTTTTTCTTTTTCCGATTTCTTTTTTTGCGGAATACTTGCCGCTTCGGAAATACTCGCCAAATTCAGATTATCCTTTTTTTTCGTTCCTGTTTTTTCTTTCAACATATCGATCACGTCATTCGGATACATCAACGTGTCAACCAATCCGCATTTCAGCGATACCTCTGCCTGCCGGAAAGTCATCATCCGGTCGGCGTATGAGTTTAAGCTGTCGACGGGAATTTTCCGGTCGGCGGAAATATCATTCAATATTTGATTCCAGATCGAATGGACGTATTCGGTGATTTGCTCGCGGCTTGCGTCACTCATTTTGTTTTCCGAAAACATTTCGGTAGCTGATTTGAATGTTCCCACTTTAAAGATCTGCATGTCGATGCCCAGCTTGTCGAAGGTATTCTTCAAAAACATCGGCCGGGCCGATAATCCGCGGAAATCCACTATCCCTTGCGGATTTAAAATGATTTTATCCGCCAAAGCCGACAGGTAATAAGCGCTTTGCATAAAAACGCCGCCGTAGGCAATAATGAATTTATTACTTTTTTTAAAGTCGGTCAAAGCATTCCTTATTTCTTGAATAGAAGCCGGTGAAGCCGAAAACAGTCCGCTTTCGATATAAATCCCTTCGATGTTTTTGTCTTCTTTCGCATTTTTGACGGCGGCGAGAATATCGTCCAACCCGATTTGAGTGTCTTTATCGACATAATTACCCAAAATGGCGTCTAACGGGTTGTCTTGCGACCGTTCCACCAATTCTCCTTTCAGTTTGAGATGAAGAACGGTTTTGGGTTGAGCAGTATAACCAGCTTTCGATGATGAATAAGCAATGCCTGATATAATCACGAAGAAGAGAATCATCAGGATGATTCCGGCAACAAATACTCCGAGTATGGAGGCGAATGTGAATTTAAAAAATTGTTTCATATTTGATTAAATTTAGCGTATGGCGAAATTAATGAAAAGAATGGCAAATATAATCAAATTTTAAAGCAACAAGTAAAAATAAATGATAAAAGGTAGAACCAGAGAAGTTGCACGGCTGATGATTTCACCTTTTTATTTTATATCCGTATCTTTGTCCGGATAATAAAATTCAACATTTTTGCGATGCGGGCAGGTTTTGATGCAAAAAGGGCGGCAGCCAATAATACCGGATTGGGGAACTACAGTCGATCCCTTATCGAAGCGCTTTCGACGCGGTTTCCCGATAACGAATATTTGTTGTATGTCCCGAAGCCGAAAGAAAATCCGCGATTAAAGGAAATCCGTTCACGGGAGAATATCCGGTTTGTTTATCCTCAAACCGCTTTCGGAAAGCTTTTCGGTTCCTATTGGAGAAGCCGCGGGATGATTCGTGATTTGCAACGGGATCGGATTGATGTGTTTCACGGGTTGAGCAATGAGATTCCCGTCGGCATTCAAAAAACAGGCATCAAAACAGCGGTAAGCATCCATGATCTGATCTTCCTTCGCTATCCGCATTTATATCGTCCGATTGACCGGAAAATATACCGGTCGAAATTTTTATACGCATGTCGAAACAGTGATGTAATCATTGCCGTCAGCGAATGTACCAAACGGGATATCGTGTCTTTTTTCAATATTCCGGAAGAAAAAATAAAAGTGGTGTATCAAAGTTGCCGGGAGAGTTTTTCGAAAACATATTCCGGGGAACGGAAATCGGAAATCAAGGAAAAATACCGGTTGCCCGACAAATTTTTGTTGAATGTAGGCAGCATGGAAGAACGGAAAAATCTGCTGCTGATTGTAAAAGCGTTGAAAGAGATTGATCCGGACATTCATTTGGTTGCGGCGGGAAAATCGACTCCGTATGTTCACGATGTAATGAAATATGTGAACGACAATAACTTGCAGCATCGCGTTCATCTTCTTCATGAGGTCTCTTTTTCCGATTTGCCCGTTCTTTATCATTCGGCGCGGTTGTTCATTTATCCGTCTTTTTTCGAAGGATTCGGGATTCCCGTCATTGAAGCATTAAATTCCGGAATACCCGTCATTGCCGCAACCGGATCTTGTTTGGAAGAAGCCGGCGGGCCCGGTTCCGCTTATGTCGATCCGAACGACGAAAAAGAATTGGCGCGGATGATTAATGTCATATTGTACGATCCTGATTTGCAACATAAAATGATTGCCGGCGGAAAACAATACACCGAACGTTTTTTGCCCGATCGGATTGCCGACGACGTAATGAATGTATATTCAAGCCTTTTTGACTGAATTGTAAATTGTTAATGGTGAAATTATAAATATGAAAGATGAAATTATTTTGATCGGCATTGCCGGAGATGACCGTCCCGGCGTAACTTCTTCTTTGGCTGAAATTCTGGCTCGTTATGATGCCACGATTTTGGATATCGGTCAGGCGGATATTCATCAAACATTGTCGTTGGGGATCATGTTTAAAACTTCCGACGAAAATTCCGGCGATATCATGAAAGATCTTTTGTTCAGGGCGTATGAATTGGATATTGCCATTAAGTTTAAACCGATCAGCCGGGAAGAATATACCGAATGGGTGAAAAAACAGGGCAAAAACCGATATATCATCACGATTATGGGACGAAAGCTTTCCGCACAGCAAATTGCGAAAGTGACGAAAATCATTACAAATCAGGGATTAAATATCGACGGAATCCAGCGTCTCACAGGACGTATTCCGTTGGATGAAAATGAACAAAGCCCTAAAGCCTGCGTGGAATTTTCGGTAAGGGGAACGCCCGTCAATAAAGAAGAAATGCAGTCTGAGTTTGTGAACTTATCGACAAGCCTCGGAATGGATATTTCTTTTCAGGAAGACAATATGTACCGCCGGATGCGCCGGTTGATCTGTTTCGACATGGATTCTACGCTGATCGAAACCGAAGTGATTGATGAATTGGCCGAACGGGCGGGGGTGGGCGCTCAAGTCAGGGGAATCACCGAGGCGGCCATGAAGGGCGAAATCGATTTTACCGAAAGTTTCAAACGCCGGGTCGCTTTACTGAAAGGATTGGATGCTTCGGTAATGCATGAAATTGCTGAAAATCTGCCGATTACTGAAGGAGTGGATCGATTGATGCGCGTGTTGAAAACGGTCGGATTTAAAATCGCCATTCTTTCGGGAGGATTCACGTATTTCGGAAATTTCCTCAAACAAAAATACGGGATTGATTATGTGTATGCCAATGAATTGGAAATCAAAGACGAAAAACTGACGGGAAATTATCTCGGCGATATTGTCGACGGAAAACGCAAAGCCGAACTTTTCCGCCTGATCGCTCAGGTGGAAAATGTCGATATCGCTCAAACCATTGCCGTAGGTGACGGAGTCAACGATTTGCCGATGTTGAATGTTGCAGGGTTGGGTATTGCTTTCCACGCCAAACCGAAGGTAAAAGAAAGTGCTCAACAATCCATTTCCACCATCGGAATCGACGGTGTGCTTTATTTCCTCGGATTTAAAGATTCGTATCTGGAAGATAAAAAAAACTATTGATTAATGCCGAAGGCTGATAAGTACCCGGCAGCATTTAATATCTGCTATTTTAAACGCGAAGATGCAAAGACACAAAGAATTTAAACTTCGCGTCTTTCCGCCTTTGCGTCTTGGCGTTTAAAATATAAATTATTTTTCGCGACACACTTAACGCAAGGCACAATTGAAATAATAACCGGCAACCATGCTCGAAAATTTAAAAAAATACCGCATCATCCTGGCATCCAATTCCCCCCGTAGAAAGGAACTGCTGGCCGGATTGGATTTACCGTATGAAGTCAAAGTTCTTCCCGACATCGACGAAGACTATCCGGAAGAATTAAAAGGCAAAGAAATTCCCGAATACCTTTCCCGGAAAAAGGCCGATGCCTATTCTTCGCTGATTGACGATAAAACGCTGGTCATTACGGCAGATACGATTGTTTGGCTGAACGGGAAGGTGTACGGAAAACCCGCAAGTAAAAAGGATGCCGCCGGGATGCTGCACAACCTGTCGGGCAAAACGCATGAAGTCATCACCGGCGTTTGCTTGACGACCAAACGTCAACAACGCATTTTTTCGGTTTTTTCCGAAGTTACCTTCACGACCCTAAGTAACGAAGAAATCGATTATTATGTCGAAAAATATGCTCCGCTGGATAAAGCAGGCGCTTATGGCGTACAGGAGTGGATCGGTTACATCGGGGTGGAAAACATCAAAGGTTCTTATTTCAATGTCATGGGACTGCCGGTGCAACGATTGTATCGGGAATTGCTTTTGATGCGTTGAAGATTGAACATTGAAAACAGATTGGTGGTGTTATACAAAGTATGCTGCTATAATTAATTGATATTCAAATTATTATATTATTTTTTTATTGAATGCATCGCTATATCATTTGGCATCATAAAAATTTTAATGCATTGATTATCAATTATATATATTGATAATCAATAATGATTTATAATTGTTAAATACGCATTAATTCTCTTGTAAATTATTATTTTACAGGATGTTAAATAAGCATACTTTTTAGAACACCACCGTTAGATTTCTTATATTTTCTTAAAATTTTTGCCGGTAAAAAAAAACGGCTACCTTTGTAGTAATATTTCAGCAGGATTTTTGTAACAAACATGCAACATAGATCAAGTTCCGGCTTCGGTCGGAATTATTTTTTGTCTACCAAGTTAAACAGATCATTAAATAAACGGAGGATTACTGATTATGGCAGCAACCTATATGACAGAGGAAGGGTATAAGAAGTTATCGGAAGAGATTACCTATCTGGAAACCGTAAAGCGTCCCGAAATTTCGCGTCAAATCGCAGAAGCCCGGGACAAAGGAGATTTGTCGGAAAATGCAGAATACGATGCAGCCAAAGAGGCCCAGGGTTTGTTGGAGATGAAAATCGCCCAATTAAAAGACGTATTGGCCGGTGCACGCTTAATCGATGAAAGCAAACTGAATACCGACAGTATTCAAATTCTCAACAAAGTCAAAATCCGCAACACCAAAAACAATCAAATCATGCAATACACCCTTGTTTCGGAAACGGAAGCGAATCTGAAAGAAGGGAAAATAGCCGTCAACACTCCCATCGGCAAAGGACTGTTGGGGAAAAAAGTCGGTGATGTCGTGGAAATTACCGTTCCGTCGGGAGTGATGACCTTCGAAGTGATCGACATTTCCATATAAAATGGTACACGAAATTGACGGAATATCCAAATATTTTCAACGATCAAAAAATAAATTGTAAATCGTCCAATTGTAAAATCAACTATTATGGCAACCTTATTCAGTCGTATAGCAGCAGGAGAAATACCGTCGTACAAAATTGCGGAAAACGACAAATTCTTCGCCTTTTTGGATATCAATCCGATGACGGAAGGTCATACGTTGGTGATTCCCAAACAAGAAACAGACTATATTTTTGATCTTTCCGACGAAATGTTGCAGGAAATGATCGTATTTTCCAAACAGATTGCCCATGCCGTTGAAAAAGCTGTTCCCTGCAAACGTGTGGGCGTTGCCGTCATCGGCTTGGACGTTCCGCACGTACACATCCATCTGATTCCCATTCAAAGCGAAAAAGACATGTCTTTTTCCGGAGAAAGACTGAAACTTTCACCCGAAGAATTTACGGAAATCGCCGACAAAATCAAAGCAAATCTGTAGATATAGAACATAAGCAAAAATTTTTATAATTATGTTCTAAATCCACTTGAAGAAAATTACAGTTGAAATTTTTTTTGATAATAATGGTGATTTTCTCGAAAATTTTCATAAAATATGTTATGAAGATGCGTTTGCTCAATCACCACATTTCATCCATCCAACTCTTAACTCGTAATTCTTAACTCTTAACTTTTAAAAGTCGGCAATTAATCTCAAATTGATTTGTCGGCCGGTCAAATAGTTGGGAACGGCATATTGTTGATCGTAAACGTCGGTAATCCAATAATACGAGTTTACGTTTTTAATGTCCAACAAATTGAATACATCAATTCCGATCCACATATTTCTGAGATACCGCAAAATCGAAGAATTTTTCCGATTATCGTCACCGATCAATTGTCGGGACATCCCGATGTCGAGACGCCGGTAAGGAGAAGTACGAAATACGCGGTCTTCATACCCCGAATTAGGCGGACTGAAAGGAAGACCGTCGGCTAAGCTTGCTTTAAGCTGCATCTTCCATTTCGGATATCCCGGGAAATAATCCTGGAAAAACAACGAAATATTATACAACTGATCGGTCGGACGAGGGACCGTGACTCCGTTAATGGTTTCCTCCGATTTCATGAACGATATGCTTAACCAAGAATCGGTGCCCTTTACAAACTCTCCGAAAAATTTCATGTCGAGTCCCATGGCATATCCGTGAGACAGATTCTTTCCGGCATACCGTATTTGTACATTATCAACGGTATACGGAATCAAATCCGTCAGTTTCTTATAATACACCTCCGTCGTAAATTTAAACGGACGATCGACGGCGCGAAAACTGTAATCCATTCCGGCAACAACCTGAACCGAACGTTGCGATTTGATTTCCTTATTCAACAAAACAACCGTATTTTGTTCTTGCGTCGTTACAGTATCCCGCATTTCTTTATAAAAAGGTGTTTGATAATAAACCCCGGCAGCCAGACGAAATGTAAAATCCTGCTTCCAGTTGGGAATAAACGCAAAATTGAAACGGGGACTGATAATCCATTCATCATTAAAACTCCAATAACCGGCTCTGACACCTCCGGTTATCGCAAACAAGCCTTTGGTGGATCTGACTTTATAAGTATCTTGAAAATATGCATTAAACCGGTTGGTATTCATCTGATTGCGGGAAAACAAATTATAAACCATATTCACCGCTTTTTCCGAATGCGGCCAGTTATATCCGGCAGAATCTCTCCTTTCCCACTCCCGGATGCGGTCGTCTATTTTCTCCCGTTGATAAGAAACTCCCCAACGCAGCTCATTTCCGATAAAACGGATTAATCCGTTATGAGCAAAAGCAGCAACGTCAGCATTCAGCCTGTCCCGGGCATGTTCGTGATAAGCCCCCACAGCCAGTGTTTGACCTTCGCTCGCTGCTTGCGATCCGGAGTCCATGTTCAATTCGCTCAACCAATATTCTCCGGTAATATCATACGTTTCCGTTTCGTTGGTATTGAAAGCGGATGCCGTAAATGACAATTCGGTGTTTTTGATTGCTTTCGTCGATAAGGACAAGGCTCCGAATTCTGTCAGAAACTGATCCCGTTCCTGCCCGTCGAAGTACACCACAAATTGCTTGGCGTCGGCAAGCGTTCCGAAAGAGGTCGATCGCTCCTGCGGAACAAAATTATACTGATTCCGTGAAATATTTCCCAACAAACTGATTTCCCATTTCGGCAGAAAATCATAGGTCATGTACAATTGATAATCCAAAAAGTTCGGATTATATTCCCCTTTCGTATCCAACGTTCCCAATAAAGAAGAGGACGTTTTATAGCGAAACCCGTGAATTTGGGAAAACTTGCGGGATTTTTGTCCGACATAAGCCGTAGCGCCCAAAAAACTCGCAGACACAGAACCTTCCAACGAATGTTCGGGCTTTTTGTAGGTAATGTCCAGCACCGACGACATTTTATCGCCGTATCGGGCTTCGAATCCGCCGGAAGAAAAACCGACCTCCGCCACCATATCCGAATTGATAAAGCTCAATCCTTCCTGTTGTCCCGACCTCACCAATAACGGACGATATACTTCAATGCCGTTGACATACACCATGTTTTCGTCGAAATTACCTCCGCGCACTGAATATTGAGAGCTTAATTCATTGTTGGAACTTACGCCGGCAAAGGTGGAAATAATCGATTCGATATTTCCGCCCGAAGCATCGGGCATCAAACGAATTTTATCCGTCGAAACCCGCTGCATGGAAGATGTTTGTTTACGGGTGGAAGTTACGGTCACTTCATCCAATGTCCATTCCGTCGAACGAAGCCTCACGCTCAACACAAAATCACTTTCGGGAGCAACCACCACCCGTCGAAGCGATTTATAGCCCAAACAAGAAAAAACAATCCCGACCGAATCCCGGACAGGAACATTTACCGAATAAAATCCTTTCTCATTCGTAATGGTACCGATAATTGTTTTTTCGACATACACCGTGGCCAAATCCAACGGTTTTCCTTCCCCGTCGGAAACGGTTCCGGAAATAGTGATCCTTTTTTGAGCAAGAAGCATGCCGGACAACATCAAGAAAAAAAGAAGAAAATATTTTCTTTTACCCATAAATATAATTTACATTCACACGATTTACAAGTTTCTATATCGGTACTTTTGATAACAGTGCGAATTATTTAAACGCAAAAAACCGATTTTTTGTATACCGGAAAGAATTTATTTTAGACCATACCGATCATCGAAACATAATATCAACGATCACTTGCTCACCGACATAGTTATTCAGCGCCTGCATCAGTTTTCCGCGCGACATCATCAATTCGGCACGCAACACGGCAGAGGAAATTTGCACATTCAACACCTTATTTTTAATGTAAAGCCGTGTCGTATATTGCGCGACACCGACGCCCAACACCGGTCGCCAAGCATCGATCAGACGCTGCTCATTCAGTTTTTCCGACAGATTCTGTTCTTTTAATACCTGCCGGAGCACATCTCCCAAACTTTGCGTGTTTGTTTTTTTCATGTATATATTTTTAATTTTCTTATCTCATGTCTACCCGTCTCGTTCACTCGTCAACTTCTTCACTTCTCCGTCTTTCATCTGAAATATCTTATAATCCGATCCTATTTTGTTCAGAATTTCGAGCAAATGTTCCCGATTGGTATCAGTGATAAAAATTTGTCCGAAAGTATCTTGAGCAACCAGTTGAATAATCTGCTCCACCCGTTTGGCGTCCAACTTGTCAAAAATATCATCCAACAAAAGAATCGGAGTCCGGGCGCTCGTTTTTTTCAAAAAATTAAATTGAGCCAGCTTCAATGCGATTAAATAAGTTTTGTTCTGCCCTTGCGAACCGATCCGTTTGATGGGGTATTCTCCCAACAGCATCGTCAAATCATCTTTATGAACTCCTTTACGGGTAAACCCGATGATCCGGTCCTTTTCCCGGGAATTTTTCAATAAAACGGACAAGTCATCATGTTTCAAGTGCGACTCGTAACACAACGAAACCTGTTCGCTCGAACGACAAATGTAATCGTAATATTCCCGGAATCCGGGTGTAAACTCATCTACGAACCGGCATCTCTTTTCATAAATAACCGCTCCTGTTTCGGTCATTTGTTCCTCCCAAATATCAAACAACGTATCGTCGGAATAAGCCGTTTCTTTCAACAAAGCATTGCGTTGCATCAACGCCTTGTTATATCGGATCAAAGCATCAAGATATTCCCTGTCGTATTGAGAAACAACCATATCCATAAACTTCCGGCGCTCTTCGCTTCCGCCCTGAATCAATTCATTATCGGCAGGGGAAACCAGCACTAAAGGAATCAGGCCGATGTGGTCGGAAAGACGTTCATATTCTTTTTTGTTCCGCCTGAAATGTTTTTTCTGACGACGTTTGAAGCCGCAATAAATTTCCTCCGGTCTTTCTCCGTCAACATAAAATCCCTGAATAACAAAAAATTCCTCGTCGTGCCGGATATTTTGCGTATCGACCGGATTCGTATGGCTTTTACAAAACGAAAGATAAAAAACCGCATCCAACAGATTCGTCTTCCCCATGCCGTTATCACCGAAAAAGCAATTCATTTTCGGCGACAAATCAAGTTCGATCTGTTTCAGACTTTTATAATTGATGACGGAAAGTTTTTGTAAAAACATTTTAATTTACAATCGGACAATTTACTGTTTACCATTTTATGCACCGGAGCATAAAACACCGGCACAAACTTACGGATTTTGAGCAAGCCGGCAAAATCAGAAAAACAAGGAAATTGCTGCGATCTTTCCCGAAAATCCCGACTTTATAGTATCTTTGGACAATAAAAAATAAACACATGAAAAAAAATATCATTTTATCATTGATCCTACTGCTTTTTTTATTCCCCGGACAGATAAACGCCTGCACCGGTTTATTGGTCGGAAAATCTGCCTCCGCTGACGGATCAACCATCATTTCTTATTCCGCCGATTCTCATGTTTTATACGGAGAATTGTACCATTGGCCCGCCAACGCCTACCCAAAGGGAACCATGGTCGATATTCGGGAATGGGATTCGGGAAAATACTTGGGAAAAATTGCTCAAGCCGAACAAACGTATCATGTCGTCGGCAACATCAACGAATATCAAGTAAGCATCGGGGAAACCACGTTCGGCGGTCGACCTGAATTGCAAGACACCACCAGCATCGTCGATTACGGCAGCTTGATGTACCTTGCATTGCAACGTTCCAAAACCGCCCGCGAAGCATTACAGATCATGACAAATCTGGTTGATGAATACGGATATTGCAGTGCCGGAGAAAGTTTTTCCGTAGCCGACCCGAAAGAAATCTGGATTTTGGAAATGATCGGAAAAGGTACGGGTAAAAAAGGCGCCGTATGGGTGGCTGTACGAATTCCCGACGATTGCATTTCCGCACATGCCAATCAATCGCGCATCCGTACATTCCCGTTGAAAGATAAAAACAACTGCATTTATTCACCCGATGTCATCTCTTTTGCACGGGAAAAAGGATACTTTTCGGGAAAAGATTCTGAATTCAGTTTTTCCGACACATATGCACCCGAAGATTTTGAAGCCGTACGATTTTGCGAAGCCCGCGTCTGGAGTTTCTTCAGAAGATACAACACCGATATGGATCAGTATCTTCCTTATTTGGAAGGCGAAAATAAAAACCGGCTGCCGTTGTGGATAAAACCCGACAAAAAAGTCTCCGTGCAAGATATACAAAATGCGATGCGCGATCATTACGAAGGAACCGAATTGGACATGACGAAAGATCCCGGAGCGGGACCGTTTGAATGTCCGTACCGCTGGCGCCCGTTGACCTACAAAGTAAACGGTGCCGAATACTTCAATGAGAGGGCCATTGCCACGCAACAAACCGGATTCACTCTTGTCGCACAAATGCGCGAGTGGCTGCCGAACGAAATCGGCGGCATCTTGTGGTTCGGCGTCGACGATGCAGCAAGCAATGTGTATGTGCCTATGTATTGCTCCATAACCGAAATTCCGATTTGTTTCCGCCAAGGCAACGGCGATTTGTTGAACTATTCTCCGACTTCGGCATTTTGGATTTTCAACCGGGTTGCTAATATGGCCTACGGAAAATACAATTACATGATAAAAGACATCCGCAAAATCCAGCAACAACTCGAAATGTCCTTTGTCGACAATCAATTATCCGTCGAAAAAACGGCCTCGGAGATGTATTTGAAAGACAAAAATTCGGCTGTCGCATTTTTGACCCGATATTCTGCTGAACAAGCGGAATTAACGTTCGATCAATGGCAAAAATTAGATGAATACTTATTGGTGAAATACATCGACGGAAATATCAAGAAAGAAAAAGACGGCAAGTTCGAAACCGATAAAAACGGCTCACCCGTAACTCCCCTTCAACCCGGATATTCAAAAAATTTTTATCGGCAAATCGTCGAAGAAACGGGAGACAAATTAAAATTGAAAGATTAAAAGTTAATCGTCAATTAAGATTATGAGTTCTTTTTTTCGGTATTTTTGGATTTTTTCGGGCTCAATTTGTTTGGGATTGGGAATAATCGGCATTTTAGTTCCTTTGTTGCCGACGACTTCTTTTTTGTTACTGACGGCCTACTGCTACTTCAAAGGTTCACCCCGACTTTACCGATGGTTAATCAATCAGCCCCGTTTAGGAAAATACATTATTGATTACCGGGAATATAAAGTTATTCCTCCGCGCGCCAAAATCATGTCTTTGACTTTGCTTTGGGCCTCTATAATTTATTGCATTTATTTTATGGCCGATCAGTTCCCGCTCCGGTTTTTCCTATCTTTCACAGCTCTTGGAGTCACCATACATATATTGTCTTTTAATGATCGAAGGCAAAACAAATGAATCGTGCGACAAAAAATCAAATCATATCCTCGATATTCCATACAAAAGCTCTGAGACCTTGCATTTCGGCACTCCGGTCCAATTCTTTTAATTCTTTCAGAATTTTATCAACATGAAAATCCTCGACGATCATCAAACTGGCCATATTTTTACCCGGCCACGCATGAGACCCCAAATGTGGTTCACCGCCTTTACTTCCGGCTCCCTGAACATCTTCCCAGCGGGTAAACCCGCGTTCCCCCGAACGGGCAATGATCGTCTCCACTTCTTCAACATGCGTCTGATTATATACAACAAATAAGGCTTTCATTTTACAAAAGATATAAAAGTTAAATTTAAATAAGGACCCGGCAGAATTTAATTTATATTATATTATATTATGACTATCGGATGTTATACCCGGTTCTCCCTATTATAAATGGGATGTAAAAATATAATATCCGTTTTTTTGAAAATTACGTTCTAAAAAATGTCGTTTCCTGTCCCATCAGGGGCGTAACCATTTTGTCCCTGACGGGACAGGGGGTGAAGGAGGATGATATTTTTCTACCAATATAATGTCCCTGACGGAACAAAAGAACGAATATTTTTGAAACATTGACACATTTTTTACATTTCCTCTGCAGGGAGAGCCGGGTATAACATCAGATAATCTACTATATTAAACGCGAAGATGCAAAAATACAAACCCATAAAAAATTTAAACTTCGCATCTTCCCGTCTTTGCGACTTGGCGTTTAATATGTAAACCGTTTTTTGCAATATACTTAAAACAAACAACAAGGCAAACTTACGCATTTATTTTCCAAAATCGAGTTTTCACTGCATAAAATATAAGCGGGTTTTTGTAAGTTTGCAGTCCCAAAAACAAAATGAACATGCAAAAGCCGTCCATACCCAAAGGAACCCGGGATTTTCTGCCGCAAGAAACCGCAAAACGAAACTATATATTCAACACGATTTCGGATGTTTTTAAATTGTTCGGATTCGAGCAGATTGAAACTCCGGCCATGGAAAATCTTTCCACTTTATTGGGCAAATACGGAGATGAAGGAGACAAATTGTTGTTCAAAATATTAAACTCGGGCGATTATTTATCCGAAGTAAGCGACGAAAATCTTCATTCACGGAATCTTCAAAGACTGACCGGAAAAATATCCGAAAAAGGATTGCGATATGATCTCACCGTGCCTTTCGCCCGATTTGTGGCGCAACACCGAAACGAAATCAGTTTCCCGTTCAAGCGCTATCAAATTCAACCTGTATGGCGAGCCGACCGTCCGCAAAAAGGTCGTTATCGCGAATTTTTCCAATGCGATGCCGATGTGGTCGGTAGCGATTCGCTGTTGAACGAAGTGGAACTCGTACAAATCATCGACGAAGTATATCGTCGGTTCGGCATCAACGTCTGCATCAAAATCAACAACCGGAAAATTCTGAACGGAATCGCCGAAGTTATCGGGGAAAGCGACAAAATCATCGACATTACCGTCGCCATCGACAAACTCGATAAAATCGGCCTCGAAAAAGTAAACGAAGAACTTGCATTCAAAGGCATTTCCCGGGAAGCCGTAGAACTGCTGCAGCCCATTATTTTGCTTGAAGGCGCGAACAAAGAAAAAATCGCGACGCTTCGTCATATCCTGTCAAAATCGGAAATCGGACAAAAAGGAATCGACGAACTGGAATTCATTCTGAATAAAACGGAACTGTTGCCGGTACGATCAACCGTCGAACTGGATTTAACGTTGGCACGTGGGTTAAATTATTATACCGGTGCGATATTCGAAGTTAAAGCATCGGACGTTGAAATGGGCAGCATCTCGGGAGGAGGACGTTACGACAATTTGACCGGCGGATTCGGATTACCGGATGTTTCGGGAGTAGGCATTTCTTTCGGGGCCGACCGCATCTTCGATGTTCTTAATCAATTGAACCTGTATCCGAAAGAACTTTTATCCTCCACCATGGTCATGGTGGCAAATTTCGGCGAAAAGGAAATAGAATATTGCCTGCCGTTTGTTTCAAAATTACGTCAATCGGGAATTTCGACGGAATTATACCCCGAAGCCGCAAAAATGAAAAAACAAATGGCTTACGCCGACAGTAAAAAAATACCGTTTGTCATCATCGCCGGAGAAAATGAAATGGCCGATCATAAAGTCACGCTCAAAAATATGACCACAGGAGAACAGTTGTCAATTCACCCGGAAGAAATCGTCGAGAAGATACAAAGATGAGGCTGTCTCAAAAGTATTTTTAACACTAATTTATTCGGGTACTTATCTGAATTTGATTTCAAATGTTCAACGCTCAAGAATAAACGAGTGACTTTTGAGACAATCTCTTTTACGCTGCTTCTTATCCCTGAGACTCATGAACGGATGTTCGAAATATTTATACAGCAAAATGGATAAAACAATCGTCAATACCCAATAAAAGGTATATTGCGATATCCAAAAAGCTGTCGGAGAAAAAGAATCTGATATTGACAAAAAAACATCTTTCAAACAAAAATCAATGATAAACCATTTAATAAAAGAAAGATGCAATACATACATGGAATAGGATATCAGGCTGGTGCAAGTCAGAGCTTTATAAACCGGCCCGCTTCCGGTTTTATAATCCGATAAAAAGGGTAATGTAAAAGCGGTGCCCAAGGAAATCACCGAATAAGAGAAAACACATACAAAAAGATCATTATTCGCACTCGGAACAATTTTTAAAATTAAAAATAGCAGTATCCCGACAAACAAAAGCGGAACTTTATAGCGCAAAAAAAGCGATTTAAAATAAAAAGAAATATAAGCGGCAATCACGCCATACATCAAACAGTCTAATCGAGTAATCACTTCTTTTCCGAACAATTCCTCTCGATGAACCAATTGTTCCGGAGCATTTTCAATGTACCAAATATATTTCCCGAATCGAAAAGCAGTCACCATCAAAATGATAAGGATCGAAATCACTGGCACCGCTCTTTTGCTGCTGATTGAGGCGATATTTATCACCAAAAATAATAAAACGGGAATGAGCAGATAAAACCATTCTTCCACGCTTAAACTCCATGATTCGGCAAAAAACCAGGGTTGCAGCCATGCAAAATTTTGAAGGAAAAAGAAGGAACGAATAATTTCGGAAACATTAAAGCCCGGCCAAAACACAACGGCAATTAACGTGTGAATAATCAAAATAAGATAATAATTGGGAATTGTCCGATACCATCTCCGTTTCCAAAATCCGAGTAAAGTTGTAAAATTCGGTTTTTCTCTCTCCAATATTTTGATAAGAATTCCTCCTATCAAAAAACCGCTCAATACAAAAAATATAGAAACACCGTCCGGAATAACCTTCTCAACCTTTTCCGATAAAAAAGAAGGAGTAATCAAGCATCCATGAAGAAATATTACCGACAAAATAGCAACAGCTCTCAAAATATCAAGACCATAAACTCTGTTCGGAGCAATATCAACCTTCAATAAATTTCGAATTTCCATTCATTCACCAATAAATTTTCCCGAAAATAAAATGATACTCACCAAAATCTAAATATATGGAAAAACAACGTTAATCGGAAGATCATATTTTAAATCCGGACAAAGATATAGTTTTAAACAAAAAACAAACTTTATCAAACAAAAACAGAGTTTACATTTCCATGCAACCTCTGTTTTTTTGTCTGATATCGACAAAATTATACTCTTTTTTCTTTAATCTTGGCTTTTTTACCGGTAAGGCTACGCAAATAATACAATTTTGCCCTGCGTACTTTACCGACTTTATTCACCGTAATGCTTTCGATATAGGGAGATTCTATAGGAAAAATCCGTTCAACCCCTACTCCGTTTGAGTTTTTACGCACCGTAAATCGCTTTTTATCCCCATGACCCGAGATTTTAATAACGTCACCGCGATAATTTTGAATACGTTCCTTATTCCCTTCAACAATACGATAAGCGACTGTTACGGTATCGCCGCTTTTAAATTTGGGATGTACTTTACCCGTAGCAAAAGACTGCTCTGCAATTTTAATTAAGTCCATGATGGTTATACAGCTTTTTTATTGATTTACTTGAAAACGCAATATTACAAACATCTTGATTTTGTAAGAGATTACGTGAAAGCAGCTGCAAAGGTAATAAAAAAACAAATGATCCGGATGACTTATCTGAATATTTTCTCCGCGCAATAAAAAGAACCCGGTCACCATCCGGTTACGAAAAGGTTACGAGCGCCTCTAATTCCACATTTTTGGTATTTATTGTAAGCCTGAGCCACTTTTTCTCTTATCGTTTCGGGTTTTTCATTCTTAATCCAGGAATCGACCATCGCCGTTAATGTATATGCTTCGGGGCACATTAAATGCGTCGTCCAAATCAAAGGATTGGCCCCGGTTTGTTTCACGGGAGCACTGAAATACGGCTTGCTCGCACAAGCAAAAACAGCGATATCGCGTCTTTCCCCATCAACGCCCTCCGGATATGACGACAACGAGAAATCCATTAATCCGTTATGCCCGATGTAGCAGATCAACGCAGAATTTCCTCCGATTTTCAACTCCGTTGAATTAACATAAATAATCTGCCTGTTTAAACCGGCCGAATAATTTAAAAAGTCGTTTATCGCTTCCTTTATCCAGGCTCCGTCGTACGCATCGGCAACTAAATAAACATCCGCTTTCGTATGCTTAAACACCACTCTTTCGAGAATACAGGCATCAACTTTATTTATTTGTCTCACTAACTTCCAATCCGATTGTGCCTTTAAAAAACTTTTGACTCCGTAAGCGCATCCCCAGTAAAGATTATCGGCGGGCTCCTGTCCGTTTCCGATCTTAGCCGGCACCGGTATAATACCTTGATTCTTATTATCACAAAGAGCAACCAACACATGAATGACCTTCTGTTGAGCATGCCCGTCAACAAAAACGATCAAAAAGAAAAGCAACGACACTATTTTCTTCATTTCCGATAAATGACAAAAAATGCCGGTATCCTTTACAATGGAACCGGCATTTAATTTTTTCAAAACAATTTAGTCATAATATGTGTTCTTGTATTTGTATCCATAATACAACGTATCATCTTTTACCCCGTTAATGACAATATTCATCTTTTTGAATCGATCGTTTTTATGTAGATTCTCTATATTCTTCAAACTTTCTTTAGTAGTATAATTGTGGCGAACAACGTATAAGGTAATATCAGTATATTTTTCCAAAATCAATGCATCACTGACCAACCCGACGGGAGGACTGTCAATTACGATATAATCAAATCTTTTCCCTAATTCCTCAAACAACAGCGGCATTTTTTCACCCATCATCAGCTCTATCGGGTTCGGAGGAATAGGGCCGCCGGGAATGAAGAAATAACCGGCATATTCGGGAATAGAGTAAATAATATCGTCCAATTCGGCTTGTTTCGACAAATAACCGCTTAATCCGATACTGTTTTTAATATTCAATCTTTTTTGCAACTGAGGATGACGCATATCAAACCCGAGAAGAACCGTTTTTTTGCCGGTCAAGGCTAATCCGGCCCCCAAATTCAATGCTACGAACGACTTACCCTCCCCGCTGGTATCAGATGTTATCAATACAATATTGGCATTACCGTCATTTTTCCATAAAAACTGCAGGTTGGTTCTTAACGATCTGAACTGCTCTCCCTGCCTGTTTCTCTCTTTTAGAGAAATAATAATCGGGGCCGAATTATTCTCTAAGAAAGAAATTTCTCCGATAATCGGTATCGATGTTTCTTTATGCACGTCAGACTTATTTTCAACCTTATTGTATATCAATTCTTTCAGGTAAATCACGCCGACCGGAATAATTAAGCCCAACAATCCGAAAATCAAAAGGATATTCCGTTTGACCGGTTTCACCGGAATGTCGGTGCTTATCGGATAATCGATTATGCGGCTGTCGGAAACCGTCGCAGCATAAGAGAGTGCCACTTCTTCTTTTTTAGACAACAAGAAAACATAAAGTTCATTCTTAATGGATTGTTGACGGGTAATATCAACCAATTCCCGTTCTTTTTGCGGGATTGATCTGATCATCGATTCCAACTGGTTGTTCTCGTTCTGAATACTCCGTCTTGTAATCTCCAATCCTTTTTTTAATGTCTGAATATTAGCATAAATACTCTGTTTCAAATTCGAAATCTGATCGTCATACGCAGCAACAATCGGGTTATCCGGACGAACTGTCTTTAAAGCTTTAGCCCGTTCGGTTTCCAAGGACGTAAGTTGTGCGATCAATCCAAGCAAAGTAGGATCTCCTATCCCCAAAGTTGCGGGAGCAGAAGTCGCCTCATTATTTTTATTCAAAACATACTGCTCTATATTTCCCAACACTCCGAGTTGGATATTCACTTGACTCAATTGGGCATCTTTAGATTGCACACTTTGCAAAAATAATTGGGATTGGGCGCTGATATCCGTTATTTGATTTGCAGATTTAAATCGTTCGACATCTTTTTCCGCATTATTGAGTTCTTCCGACAACAACGTTATCCGTTCTTGAATAAATGCCATCGTATTTGCGGCAACGGTATTTTTATCCTCGACATTGGCTTGATTATATTTCTGAATCAACTTCGTCAAAATATCGATTCCCATATCCCGATTCGGTACTTGAAGATTCAAATACAAAACCGTGGCATTCCCTTTAGTCGGTGTTGTTACGGAAAGAGCCTCTTGCATGTTTTTCACCATGGCTTTTTTATTTGACAAAGCAACGGTCAACTCCTCATCTTTATCCCAAGTTTTTGCAACAGAATCAATCAACATGACCTTAAAAGCTCCTGAAAATTGACGAACAGGCGCATTCAAAGGACAGGTCTCTCCATTTATCTTGATATTGTTTTCGCCCGTTAATTTCATTTTTAACGGTTTCTGAAACAACGTATCGTTTGGTGTAATAATTTCAACCCTGATCGGAGAATCTTTATACAGTTCCCTCTTTCTCAATCCTTCTTTTTTATAGTAACGGACATTCAGATTCAAGTCTTCGACAACCCGCTCCATCAACGTATAAGACTTAAATATCTCAACTTCATTATCTGTTTCCTTGGATCCGGAGAATAAATTCAGTTGCGCCATCAAATCGTTCGCGCCGGCGCCGGAATCATTCTTCTTTATTAAGACGCTGGATTGCACCTCATAAATGGGAGTTGTAATTTTAGTATACAAAAAACCCAACAAAACAAATAAAATGAAAGATGCAACAATCCATTTCCAATAAGACAAATACTTGTAAAATAGTTGCTTCAAATTGATACTATCTTCCTCTTGCTGGTCTTTTTCTGTAATGACAAGATCATTATACATGCTCATGACTCAATAACAATCATTTTAAGTGTAAAAAATTTTATTTCAAAGAGGGACATTTTTATCCCGATATTTTTCCGCTTTTATACCTGAAACAGTGACCGAATACAAAACAATAAAATCAACGCGACCACCGACGATACAACCTTACAAAAAAATGAAAATGCAAAGGTACTCTTTTTTAAAAGAATAATAAGACAATTATATAATAAAATTATTAAAAATGTTTATTTCACGGCACACAACAATCACATCCTACTGAGATAATTAAGATTATATCAAGGTTCAGCTCCTGTATTTCAGCCATTTCCAAATTTCATGATAACTCACTTTTTTCCCGTACATCAAAATGCCTGTTTTATAGATTTTTCCCGAAATCCACGTAAAAACAATAAATGACATGATCAATAATGCAACCGACAACAAAATCTGCCACACCGGCACTTCAAAAGGAATACGGGCCATCATGACAATCGGAGACGTAAAGGGAATGAACGAACACCAAAAAAACAACGGGCCTTCCGGATTCCGGATTCCGTAAATAACCACATACAACGCAAAAATCAACGGAAGAGTGACCGGCAATACAAATTGCTGAGATTCGGAAGAAGTGTCAACGGCAGCGCCTATTGCCGCAAAAAATGAAGAATACAATAAATATCCTCCCAAAAAATAAATGATAAAACAAACAAACAACGTCCCCCAATCGATCCCCGACAGTTTCTTCATCACAGCCGTCGCTTCATTACCCGGAGAAAAAAGGCCGTCTATTCCCGCACCCGGCAATGTCGTATCCGGAGAAGAAAATAATGACACTCCGAGAATCAGATTAACAATCGTCACAATGATTCCCGTAAACACAATCCATAAAAAAAATTGAGTCAATCCGACCAAAACCGTACCGAGAATCTTTCCCATCATTAAATGAAACGGTTTTACCGAAGAAATGATGACTTCGACGATGCGATTCGTTTTCTCTTCCGATACGCTGTTCATGACTTGTGCTCCATACATAAAAATAAACATATAGATCAACAACGATACGACAAGAGAAACAGCTGCCGCAATCTCCCCCGAACTTTCTTTTTCGGTACCGTCTTTTCCTATTTTAATGGTGTCGATATTCAGTTTAATTTGCGATTGCCGAATCATCTCCTTAATATTCGGGATATTAAATGAGGCTAACTTCTCATTCTCCAGATATTTTTCCATCACGCTCCGCACCATATTCACTTCGGGCATGCTGACTGTTTTTTCGGAATAAATGCTCATGGCATTCGGATTGTTTGACAAATCCTCTTTGATATGGATGAATGCATAAATTTCTTTATTCAGGCTCCATTTTTGATCCGGAACATCCATTTTTCCGGATTGATATTTGAAAACGTAATGGTCGACATCCTGAAAAACCGGAGCGTATTTGCCGGTATCGTCAAGTATCACAAACACTTTTTGCTCATTATCCTTGATCGTTGCAAGCCATAACGGGACAAAGATCAGGGCGGCAAAAAGGACGGGAGTCAAAAAGGTGAGAATAATAAAAGATTTTTTATTGACCCGTGTCCAATATTCCCGGCGTATTATCAGATATATCTTATTCATTTCGAACCGTCTTAATAAAAATATCCTTCATGGAAGGAAGCTCTTCCTCAAAGGAAAAAACATCATATCGTTCCAACAGCATACATATCAATTCTTTATATGAAATATTTTCTTTTTTCAAGATGCGCACTTCCCATCCGGACAACTTTGGTACGACGGATAAAACCGAATACGACTCATTCTCCTCAAAAGAAAGGTTTCCGGAAGATTTGATTTGCAACCGGACCATGTTTGTTTTGAAATTGTTCCTGATTTCCTCGACATTTCCGCTTAAAACGACTTTAGAATCATTGATTAATGCAATATCATCGCAAAGTTCCTCCACGGAACTCATGTTGTGGGTAGAAAAAATAATGGTCGCCCCCTTCTTTTTCAGCTCAAGAATTTCTTTTTTCAACAATTCGGCATTGACCGGATCAAACCCGCTGAAAGGTTCGTCAAAGATGAGCAGCTCGGGATTATGAACAACCGTCGTCACAAATTGTACTTTTTGCTGCATGCCTTTCGATAATGCTTCAAGCCGTTTATTCCACCAACTCATGATGTCCAGCTTTTCAAACCATTCCGTCAGTCTTTTCTTTGCTTCTTGACGGGAAAGTCCTTTCAGTTGAGACAAATACAATGCCTGTTCCCCGACTTTCATTTTTTTGTATAATCCGCGTTCTTCAGGCAGATAACCAATCCGGTAAACATCGTTTTCCGTGACAGGCCGACCCTCAATCAACAACTCACCGGAATCCGGCGCCATGATTTGATTGACGATGCGGATGAATGTCGTTTTTCCCGCGCCGTTAGGCCCCAACAATCCGAAAATACGGTTGCGGAACACTTGAATGTCAACCCCGTCTAAAGCTAAATGATTCGCAAATTGCTTTGTAACGTTCTTTGCTTCTAAAAACATCAAAATCAGTTATTTGTTTTTTGCGTTACCGGTCATTTCTTTCCTCCGAAAATACCGCCCAAGATCCCCCTCACAATTTGTCTTCCGACCTGATTCCCGATATTCCGGGTAATGCTGCGTTCGGTTTGTTTGGCTACTTCTCCGAAGATATCGCCCAAAATTCCTCCGCCGAATCCGGCGCGACCGGACGATGTTCTTTGCGGCTTTGCGGCTTTCCCGGCTTCTTTTTGCCGCTGTTGCGCCTGCAATTCCTGATTCCGTTGATCGATTTGTGCCTGTAAAATCTCATACGCCGATTCCCGATCAATTTCCTTTTCATAAACACCGAAAACCGCCGACTTACGGATCAGTTCCTGCCGTTCATCGTCGGTAATCGGCCCGATACGGCTTTGAGGCGGCAAAACAAACGCTCTTTCGACCGGCATCGGAATGCCTTTCGCATCCAAAAACGACACCAATGCTTCGCCTACCCCCAACTCGGTGATCTCTTTTTTCACATTGACCGCAGGATTCTCCCGAAATGTTTCCGCAGCCGATTTCACGGCTTTTTGGTCTCTGGGAGTGAAAGCCCTCAAAGCATGTTGTATCCGGTTACCCAACTGTCCCAACACCACATCGGGAACATCGACGGGATTTTGCGTGACAAAATAAACGCCGACTCCTTTCGAACGAATCAACCGCACCACTTGCTCTATTTTTTCGAGCAAGGCTTTGGGCGCCCCGTTAAACAACAAATGAGCTTCATCGAAAAAGAATACCAGCTTCGGTTTATCCAAATCTCCGACTTCCGGCAACACTTCAAACAGTTCCGACAACAGCCACAACAACAACGTGGAATACAGGCGGGGAGATCGCATCAACCGGTCAGCGGTTAAAATATTGATCAATCCTTTTCCCGAAATATCGATCTGCAACAAATCCCGAATATCAAGCGACGGCTCCATGAAAAATTTATCGGCCCCCTGCTCTTCCAATTGCAGCAAAACCCGTTGAATGGCGCCGATACTTGCCGTCGATATATTGCCGTACCGAGTCGTAAACCGAGTACGATTATCACCGACATATTTCACCATTTCCCGTAAATCTTTCATATCGATCAATAACAAACCGTTATCATCGGCAATTTTAAAAATTAACGACAATACCCCCGATTGCGTATCATTCAGATCAAACAAACGAGAAAGAAGCAACGGCCCCATCTGTGAAATGGTAGCACGAAACGGGTGGCCTGCTTCACCGAAAACATCCCAGAAACGAACCGGAAAACCTTGATATTGAAATCCTTTATCGATCAATTTAAAATCATCCACCCGTTCGGTCACATTGGGATTTCCGCCGCCTTGTTTGGAAATGCCGGAAAGATCCCCTTTTATGTCTGTCATAAAAACAGGAACTCCGTATTGGCTGAATGTTTCGGCCAGATTTTGAAGAGAAACGGTTTTTCCCGTACCCGTAGCCCCGGCAATCAATCCGTGACGGTTTGCCATTTGCGGCAAAATAAACAACTCTTTATCCTTCGCCCGAGCAATATAGGCCTGATTCTGATTATCTCTCATAACTAATTCACGTTCAAATTATTAATAAAAATTCCGATGTCGGATGTACGATCACTGCTTTCCGTAAAATCCGAAGATCATAAAAACCATCAAGATAAACCGTCGATTTTCCCGTCGACCAAATCAATCTTGAGCGCTTGAGGATTTTTCGGCAATCCGGGCATTCGCATAATTTCGCCGGCAATGGCCACAATAAATTCGGCGCCGTTGTTAATCACAATATTATTGATTTTAAACTCAAAGTTTTCCGCCACTCCGTACGCACGTTCATCCGCCGAAAAAGAAAATTGAGTTTTTGCAATACAGACCGGATAATGAGAAATTCCCATTTCGGAAACATGTTTTAACATCTTCCGGGCTTTTTCACTGAATATAATGCCGGAAGCGCCATAAATGCTTTTTGCCACCTTTTCGATTTTCAACGGAATGCTGTCTTCATCCTGATAGGTAAACATCACCGGCCCGGAAGGATTTTCTTCTATCGCCTTCACCACAATTTCGGCAAGATTTACAGCCCCTTTCCCGCCTTCACTGTACGCAGTGTTTACGGCAAAAAACACCTTTTCGGAAACGCAAAAATCACGAACGGCCAGGATTTCCTCCTCCGAATCGGTTTCATATTTATTGAAAGCGACGACCACCGATTGAGAAAAATTTCTCAAATTTCTTAAATGTTTTTTTAAATTGCCCAATCCGTTTTTCAAACCTTCCGGATCAGGCTTATCAATATCAGACAAAGGTACTCCCCCATGCATTTTCAACCCTTGCGCTGTAGCAACGATCACCGTCAATCGTGGATTTAATCCCGACTTGCGGCATTTGATGTTGAAAAACTTTTCAGCACCCAAATCAGCTCCGAATCCGGCTTCAGTCACCACATAATCGGCATACGTCAAAGCCATTTTGGTGGCCGACGTAGAATTACACCCGTGGGCAATGTTGGCGAAAGGGCCGCCGTGTATAAACGCCGGAGTATTTTCCGTGGTTTGCACCAGATTCGGATTTACGGCATCTTTCAATAAAACGAGAATGGCGCCGGCAACATCCAAATCTTTTACCGTAAAAGGATTTCCTTGATAATCATATCCCAATAAAATTTTTTCGATTCTTCGCCGTAAATCATCCAAGCTTGTCGACAAACAAAGAATCGCCATGATTTCGGAAGCCGGAGTAATATCAAAACTCGATTCGGAAGGGATTCCGAATCCGGGCCCTCCCAATCCGGTCACTATTTTTCTCAAACTCCGGTCGTTTATGTCCAATACCCTTTTCCATAACACTTCTTTCAACCCCTTGCCCGTCCCTTTGTTTTGATAAAGATAATTATCCAGCAAAGCGGCAATCATGTTATGAGCAACCGTTACCGCATGAAAATCACCCGTGAAATGCAAATTTATATTTTCCATGGGTAAAACCTGAGCATAACCGCCGCCTGCCGCACCTCCTTTCATCCCGAAGCAAGGCCCCAACGACGGTTCTCTCAGTGCAACGATCGCTTTTTTGCCTATTTTTTGCAATCCCAATGCAAGTCCGATGGAAACGGTTGTTTTCCCGATGCCGGCTTTTGTCGGAGTGATGGCCGTCACCAAAATCAGATGACTTTTCCCGACTTTATTCTCATCGATCAGCCGACAAGGTATTTTAGCCATATATTTTCCGTAATTCCATACATCATCGTCGGAAATTCCCATTTCGGCGGCAATTTCGTTTATTTTTTTCAGAGGAGTTTCTCTTGCTGTTTGAATATCAGACTTCATAAATACAATCAAATTCATAACGGTTACAAACATACACAATCTAAATGAAAATAAAAAAAGAGTCAAGAATTGACCTCACAACTCTTAACTCTTAGAAACTGTTTAAAATTCAATCAGAGTCCGTCTTGGTTATCAGCCTTCGGCGTCAATACAAAATTTAAACAACCTTTTATCCTTCCGATTCTTAATCTTTCAATTAAGGTTGTATCGGTTCAGGAATAATTAACTTATAGCCCTTCCCGTGAATATTGATAATTTCGATGGATGGGTCAATTTTCAAATGTTTTCGTAATTTAGTGATGTATACATCCATACTGCGGGCATTGAAATAATTATCATCGATCCAGATAGATTTCAGCGCATAATTACGCTCCAAAATTTCATTGGCGTGCAAACACAAAAGGCTCAGCAGTTCAGACTCTTTTGTCGTAAGTTTGGTAAGCTTATCCCCCAATATTAATAATTGTTTTTGAGTATCAAACGTAAACTCTCCTATTTTATAACTGGTCGCTTCTTTTCCTCTTTTACCTTTTACACGGCGCAAAATCGCTTCAATCCTGAACAATAACTCTTCCATACTGAAAGGCTTGGTGATGTAATCATCGGCTCCGATTTTAAATCCATCGAGAATATCTTCTTTCAACGATTTGGCAGTCAAGAAGATAATCGGCACTTCCGAATTAACCGCCCTGATTTCTTGCGCCAGCGTCAATCCGTCTTTTTTAGGCATCATGACATCCAATACGCACAAATCATAATTATTTTTCAGAAAAGATTTATATCCTGCATCCCCGTCAGGCAGCAAATCCACGGCATATCCTTTTGCCTGTAAATACTCCCTCAGCAGCATGCCAAGATTTTCATCATCTTCACATAACATAATGCTTAATTTGTCTTCCATAAGTCTTATTTTTTAGTTTGTGGTAAAGTAATAATAAACCTTGTTCCGATTTTCGATTCGCTTTCGGCGCGAATCGTGCCATTATGGTCTTCGACCATTTTTTTCACATACGCAAGTCCCAGTCCGAATCCTTTGACATCATGCACGTTTCCGGTGGAAACCCGGTAAAATTTTTCAAATATTTTCCTCAAATCATCTTTTTTGATTCCGATTCCGTTATCTTGAATGGAAATCATCAATCTTTCGGATTCATTCCAGGTTTTGACCTGCAACAACAACGGCTTGTCTTCTTTTTTATATTTCACCGCATTATCCAACAGATTGAATATCACATTGGTAAAGTGCATTTCATCAATCATGGCGAAAGGATCCGCCGCTGAAAGATCTGTCACTATTTTTCCGCCGAAATTTTCGACTTTAATTTTAAACGTATCGACCACACCGACAATCAGCCGGTTGATATCCATCTCTTTAAATTTCAACGAAGTCGTCTTTTTATCGAATAACGACATTTGCAACACTTTATCCACCTGAAAACTCAACCGTTTGGTCTCATCATTGATCACACCGGATATATGACTAAACATGGCCGGAGTCTTGGTTACGGCCGAATCCTTCAACATCTGCGACGCCAGCGAGATCGTGGATATGGGCGTTTTAAATTCATGCGTCATATTATTGATAAAATTGTTTTTCATTTCGGTCAGACGTTTTTGCCGGAACGCCAGACTGGCCGTAATAACAAACGTTACCAATAAAACGACCGTAAATATTAAAGACGGCACAATAAATTTCAAAGAACTGTATATGTAATCTTGCTTCGTAGGAAATACGACATCCAAATAACTCAATTTGTTGGGAGGATCATTTTTAAAAAGAATTTGCGTGTAATGGTCATCGCTTTTGATATTGTCGTAATCAGACGACTTATAGACGCTTTCCCCGTTACTGTTGATCACCGAAAAATAATACGGGAGATTCAATCCTTCATTAATCAACTCCGCTTTAATATACCCATCCAACTTTTTAAAATCAATCCGCTCATTGATCGGCTTGTTGGAAGATTGATAAACCATTTCGAGAATGACATCATCCATGATGTCCTTTTGATATAAATATCTTTTCCTCAAATTTTCCTGAAACTCTTTCGAAGCCTTCGTGATACTTCCCTGTTGCTGCGAAAGAATTTTCGGATTCACGGCACGGGAACTGTATGATTGAATATCCATTGTCGCAATCGTACTGCCGTCAGGCGCTGCCATGGTTATCTTTTGCCGATCCTGTTTAATGATTTCCTGTTGCTTCGGAATATAAGATTTGCTTTTTTTATCCAAGTCTGTTTCCAAGGCTTGACGAGCTTCGTCGTATTCCAAATTTTTTGAAACCTCATAAAGAACTCTTTTTACAGACTCCTCAAACTGAGAATCTCTCATCCCCCCCATTGAGGTTACGTAAAATATCTGCAAATACAATAACCCCCCAAAGGCCACCGCCATAATTAATACCAATAACCATATCGTGGATTTTTTCATTGCAAAAACAACACTCCCCTTCCTTTTTATAAGAAATCATACTCATAAAACCGGCAATCACCGAATCATATCAAATCTCTTACAAAATTAACATATTGTTTTAATATTCCTCAATATTAACATTAATTTTTTACTTAAAAATTAACGATTATTCTGAATAAAACAAAAATCAAGCTCTAAAAGACTTATAAATCAGACTTTTAAAATTTTTTATCTAAAAAAAACCTATTTTATTTTAAAATGTTGTTACAACACCCATAAATAAAATAAAAATATTGTTATAATTTGAATAAGAATACTGCTTTTCATCTGCCTTTTTTAAATCTATTTTATATAATATAACGGAAATGTCGGCATTTTGTTTCCAACTTATAGTCATTTTTTAACGATTTTACACAAAAAAGGATGATAAAATGTTTATTTTAACAAAAATTATACGCAATAACGTTAAATCCAATTCTCTTTTTAGTAAAAAAATTTACAAAAAACAATCCAAAAACATCATCCGATTTTTAACTTTTGAATAACCTTATCATATTTAATTCACTATTGATCGATTTAATTTCGGGTATATTATTATTAATCTGATATTCACCCGGTTATATTTATAACCGGTCATTTTTCAAAATATATATCCTCCGATGGTATCCTGTTATTGTGGAGTCTGTAGGCGTAAAACCCGGATAATCTTAAGTTTGCGGTAGAAAATAAAATCCGGCATTAAACACAAAGTCGCAAAGAATTTAAGCTTTGCGACTTGCGTTTAAAATATAAATTGTTTTTTACGATATATTTATGCTTATACCTGTTTAATAATGACAAATGGAACTTTAAATTTTATACTCAATTCAAATAAGGTTCTTTCGGGTAATTCAACCAAACCTTGTATTGCTTGCCGAGTCCGGACAACGCTTTTCGCCATAATTCTTCTCTTTCTCCCGACATAATGCTTTGGAAGTCCAAGTTACCGACCAGCCAAGTATTGGATTTGATTTCTTCGTCCAATTGTCCGGGACTCCAACCCGAATATCCCAAAAAGAATTTTATTTTGCCGGCGATCGGATTTCCCTGATTCATGTAACTTTGAAGCACATCAAAATCCCCGTTCAAATAAATATCATCGCGGATATAAAGTGCGCCGGGCAAAAACTCGCCCAAAGAATGCAGAAAAAATAATTTATCGCCGTCCACCGGGCCTCCCAAAAATACCGGCGTTTGTCGTTCTGATGTAATACTATCGGTTAAATCGCCCAAAACGAGTCCGGTTTCTTTGTTCAATACAAATCCCATCGCCCCGTCTTTGTCACAGCCGGATAAAAATATCACCGCACGTTGAAAATACGCATCGTTTAAAAACGGTTCAGAAATAAGAACAGAACCTTTTTGCGGCATTATCCCGTTATGTAAAATTCTAAATCTGTCGTTTTCCGTATTTGCATTCATTATAGTACATTTTATTTTTTGTCACAATTTGTCACATCTACATCCTAAAAGTGAAGCAATTTACAAAAAATATATCAAATAAAAACAATTCAACCGCATTAAAATTTCAAATATTTTATAAATAATTAATTATAAGATAGTTATAATTTTGAGCGATGTACAGAAATGGATTACCGGTTTATAATGCCGGAGGAAAACAGACGACAATTAAATCCGGATTTTGAATGAAAAAGAAAACATTGACGAAAAAAGTCCGTTTTTTTATTGAAAAAACTTAAAATTCGACTACCTTTGTTAAATCTGTTTTCCCTGATATACATAACACATTGTATCATTAAAAATTTGATCACATAAATTTTTACCCTTATGATTAAAAGAACAGCTTATCTACTATCGATTGTTTTTATTACGGGAGTTTTATCTTCCTGCAGTAAAAAAATGAATCCGCTTACATCAGATTACTTTACGGCAACTCCGCAACTTTTGGAAGTAGTCGGAAACAAAATTCCGGTCAGTATTTCGGGTAATATTCCCCCCAAATATTTCCCGAAAAACGCCAAATTATCCATTACTCCCATTTTAAGATACGGTTACGGAGAAATTGCGGGCGATACTTTTGTTTATCAAGGTGAGAACATTCAAGGCAATGATCAAACCATTTCTTACGAAAACGGAGGAAACATCAAAATGTCCACGTCATTTAATTACAAGCCCGAATTGGCATCGTGCGAATTGTACTTGATGGTGAAAAGCACCATCAAAGGGAATATCATCGAAATGCCCATGATCAAAATCGGGGAAGGAACCATTGCCACGGCAACCCTCAGCAGTGCGGCATCGGCAACTCCTGCAATCGCACCCGACGCATTTCAAAGAATCATCAAAGAAAAACGCAATGCAGACATCATGTTCCTCATCGAACAAGCCAATTTACGTCCGACCGAATTGAACAAATCGGAAGTTCAGGATTTACAAGAATCCATGCAAAAAGCGGCAAGCACCGAAAACCAACGGATTGCCGGCATTGAAGTCGCTTCATATGCTTCGCCCGACGGCGGCCCGGAACTGAATGAAAAGTTAGCCTCCGCAAGAGAAAAAAATACAGTCGGCTATTTAAACAAAGAAATGTCGAAAAATGCCGTCAATGCACCGGTCGACGCTCATTTCACCGCTCAGGACTGGGAAGGATTCAGTGAATTAGTACAAAAATCGAATATTCAGGATAAAGACCTGATTCTTCGCGTATTGTCGATGTATTCCGATCCCGAACGCAGAGAACAGGAAATCAAAAATATTTCGGCCACGTATAAAAAACTGTCCGATGACATTCTTCCGCAACTTCGTCGTTCGCGCCTGATCGCAACCATCGAAATCATCGGTAAATCGGATGAACAGATTTCTTCGCTGGCCGCATCCAATCCCAAGGCGCTGACCATCGAAGAATTATTGTACGCCGCAACACTGGAAAAAACAGTCGACGACCGGGCGATGGCGTATCGGACGGCGATGGAGATTTATCCCGACGATTACCGGGCATACAACAACTTGGGTGCGCTGCTTTTCGGAAACGGCGACATGAAAGAAGCGTCGCAAATGTACGCCAAGGCATTGCAACTCAATCCGAATGCTCCCGAAGTAAATATGAATGCCGGACTGATGGCTTTGGTAAACGGCGACGCGGCCAAAGCGCAACAGTATTTCGGAAAGTCTTCGGGCGTTCCCGAATTAAACGGAGCCATGGGGGTTTTATACACACAAAGCGGAAATTATACGCAAGCCGTGAATATGTTCGGAGACACCAAAAACAACAATGCGGCTGTCGCTCAAATTTTGACGAAAGATTACAACAAAGCTAAATCCACACTGACGGAAATTCCGAATCCCGATGCTATGACCGCTTATTTGTCGGCCATTGTGGGTGCAAGAACCAACAACGCTTCGATGGTGTTCGACAACCTGAAAAGCGCCATCGCCAAAGATCGTTCCATGGCGCAAAAAGCCCTTGACGACAAAGAATTTTACAAATTCGCTCAATCTCCCGCTTTCCAAGCGTTGGTAAAATAAGATTATAAACGGGATAAATGCCGGGGGAAGCCCTATCCTTTATCCCGTTTTACTTTTCCGCATTTTATCATCGCTTTTTTATCATCGGCTGTGGTGACAGCAAAAAGATAAATGTTTCCTCCTTCTTTTATTTTATATTTGTTCCTGATTTGACTGACCGAAAGAGGATAATTTCTGACCGTTATGTCAGCCTGTTTCAGAGGAAGGTGATGCCGGAATGCGGCATCCGAAGGTGAGAAAATGTCCGTTGTTTCGAATATGCGTCCCGGAAAATTTTCATGAAGTTCGTTACCGGTGTACAAGTGCGTATTCGGATGCAGTTTCCGGAGATCGAACCGTTTACACACTAATTTAAACGCACCCGATTTCATCACCGATGCATTCGGTTCATAGATATAAGATTGCACTTCCCGGGCATATCTTGCTTCCGATTCCGATTCTTCCCGAAAGGAAAAGGAAAAAATCTCCGGCTCTCTGTCGTTGAAAAGATTTACGCAATGAACATCAGGCGAAAATTCACCTTTCCGGCAAAGAAACAACAGCTCTTTGCATTCGTTTTTCACCGAAACGATGTGTATTTCGACAACTCCGTACTCCAAATCTTTTACGGCTTGTGTGATGTCGAGCATCGGCGATGCTTTGATCAAAACGGTTTTTGCCCGCGATAACAACAACCGGCGATGTGCTTTGACATCGGGCGTACAATCGGCAAAAAGCACGGTTTTGTGTTGCCGGTTGTTTCTCCGGGCCGGATCGACATAAATGCAATCAAAATCAGATTCCGTATTATGCTCAAGATAATGTAAACTGTCATCGCAAACGATGGTGACATTCCGCTTATCCAGCAGTGAAAAATTGTATGCCGCCATTTCTGCCAATGCTTCATTTTGTTCGATATACACCAGATGCTCCGCCCGTTCCGACATATAAATCGCATCGATTCCGAACCCGCCCGTTATATCCGCGACTTTCCCGCCGGTAACAAACCGTGATTTGTATTTTGCCGCCGGCTCGGATGAACATTGTTCCATCGACAACCTCGACGGAAAAATAAACCGTTCGTTTGCGCACAAAGACGGAAGTTTCGTCACAGCCTTCTTTCTCGCCTCAATCTGTTGTACAGCGAATTTGATATCCACTCCCGGAGGAGTATTTTTCATCAACAATAACGCATTGACATCTTTATTGATGTTCTCCTTTATAAATTGTTGCGTTTCGGGATTTAATGTCATCTGTTTGCGGGTAAGTATGTCGCAAAAAATAATTTATACTTTAAACGCCAAGTCACAAAGACGGAAAGACGCAAAGTTTAAAATCTTTGTGTCGTTGTGACTTTGTGCCTTCGCGTTTAAAATAATATAAATTAAATACTGTCATGTACTTAATCGTTGCAAAGGTAGTAAAATCACATGTCAATCACCGGATAACAGACAACAATGTCCGATGAACGGTACACGGTGCGATCTTTCAATGTATGAATCACTCCCGACGCTATAAATATGCGACTTCTTCGAGGTCAATTCCGCAGATACACAATTGTTATAAGTATGGTGGAAAAAATAGTTTATATTTTAAACGCCAAGTCGCAAAGGCGAAAAGACGCGAAGTTTAAAATCTTTGCGGCTTTGTGTCTTTGCA